>NZ_BAABKK010000053.1:0-540 GCF_039543785.1 Arthrobacter gyeryongensis | reverse complement strand
GTGAGATGTTGGGTTAAGTCCCGCAACGAGCGCAACCCTCGTTCTATGTTGCCAGCGCGTGATGGCGGGGACTCATAGGAGACTGCCGGGGTCAACTCGGAGGAAGGTGGGGACGACGTCAAATCATCATGCCCCTTATGTCTTGGGCTTCACGCATGCTACAATGGCCGGTACAAAGGGTTGCGATACTGTGAGGTGGAGCTAATCCCAAAAAGCCGGTCTCAGTTCGGATTGGGGTCTGCAACTCGACCCCATGAAGTCGGAGTCGCTAGTAATCGCAGATCAGCAACGCTGCGGTGAATACGTTCCCGGGCCTTGTACACACCGCCCGTCAAGTCACGAAAGTTGGTAACACCCGAAGCCGGTGGCCTAACCCTTGTGGGGGGAGCCGTCGAAGGTGGGACCGGCGATTGGGACTAAGTCGTAACAAGGTAGCCGTACCGGAAGGTGCGGCTGGATCACCTCCTTTCTAAGGAGCACCATTATCGCTTCCTGTCCGGCCGCATGGCTGGGTGGGGGGTGTGTGGAAGCAAAGCCCAT
>NZ_BAABKK010000052.1:0-84711 GCF_039543785.1 Arthrobacter gyeryongensis | reverse complement strand
GGCGCCCCCTCTCCAGCGGGGGAGGCCCTCGTCCTAGAAGGCGAAACGGATAGGGTCAACGATGCCTACAAGTGTCGTGTCCGTTCCCCCTGGTGGAGGGTCCCACTGGTGTCCATCCCGGACTTGTTCCTGACGTATATGAATGCCGACACACCCCGTCTGACAACCAACAACGCAGGGGTGCACCACCTCAACTCCGTCCACGGTGTCTACTTCCATCTGGAACACAGGGAACTTGGACGCGAGCTTCTGCCGCTTGCGTCCATTAACACGCTGACCATGTTGGGCGCTGAAACAGTGGGCCGAGCATATGGGGGAGGCATGCTGAAGATCGAGCCCAAAGAAGCGGATCTATTGCCCGTCCCCGGGCCAGCTCTTGTTGCCGCGCAGGCAGAAGCCCTTCATGCGATCCGTTCGCGCGTTGCAGCCGCTCTACGCGACGGCGACCTGCCACGTGCCGTTGAACTGGTTGACGGCGTCGTCCTCAAAGACGGGCTGGGCCTCACCGACTCCGATATCCAGGAACTCAAATCCGCCCAGCACGCCCTGTTTAACCGACGCAAGGCACGATCCAAGCCGGCCATCCGTGGCTAGCCGCGATGCTTTCTCAGATTTTGACGCGATACTAGCCGGGGCCTCAACGGCAAGTCCCTGGCAGCATCACACGCCCGGGGCGCCGGAATTTGTGCCGGACCATGACCTATTGTGCCGCCTTCTCTCGGTCCCGTTGGCGGCCGGAGATAAGTCCCAGAGCGGACGATTCGCCAAGGCCATCGACTCGTGGTTTGCTCACGAGCTCCGGCGGGCTGGATTCGGCCCGGATGAAGTCTGGCCGAGGGCCAGCAGGCCTCGGGTCGTGTCCCAGGACATCATGGCACTACTGGAAAAGCTGCCCAAAAATCTGGCAGCGGAGGTCAGAGAATCCATCGATTCGAGAGGTCTTGGGGCAGCTGATGCGCGAATACTTGGCCGGGCCTACGTAAAACAAGTTGATGTTGCCATCGCGCGATGGGACCGAGGACCCGAACTGATTCTCTCTACCAAGGCTATGAGTTCATCCTTCGGAAAGAACCTGTCAAACCGCTTCGAAGAAGCCTACGGTGATGCCGCAAACCTCCGAGGGAGGTATCCACTCGCCGCCGTTGGATTCGGTTTTGTCCAGCGAGGGACCATCGTTCGAGACGAACCGGGTGCCTTCGCCCGGACCATTGACATGATGCGGAAACTTCGGGACCGCGGCGACGGGCACGGCTACACGACTACTGCCTTAGTCCTAGTCGACTGGGACGATGAAGATCCTGCTGGGACTGCCAGGCTCGTCGAGGAGCAGGTCCCTGATGACCTGGGGGTGGCACAGTTCATGAAGACGCTCATAGCGACGATTTTGGAAGCAACACCCATCGACGAGCATGTTCGCGTTCGCGAGCTTTACGAAAACCGATTTATCCCCCTGGAGGAGTCCCGGGGCCCCTTAGGGGACAGCTGATCCACCACTCCAAAGAGCCTTGGACCTTGGCCTGTTTTGTCTTCGAATCGGTCTGAGGGTGGGAGCACCGCAACCCGGTTCACAGTCTGGGAATCTATCTTTGGGGTTTCCGGCCGAGTTCCATCGCGCGGTCCCGCAGCTCTGTTGCAAACGTGGCCGGCATACACCACCCATCGGCTACCTCGGACAGATAAGTCTGAGCTGCCTGCTTACGTTCTGCGGCAGTGCATGCCATTAGCCATCGTCGGTGCTGCACCAACGAGAGCGCGATCTCGTCAAACCGCGATCGTATGTCCCCAGCACCCTGGCCATGATCCCGCCCGACGAGTTCGAGCAGAACTACTATGCTCAAATAGACGCCTCATCAGACGACGAGGCCACCAGCAAGAAGACAGCCTAAAACCCGGTACGGTTCACCTTGATCGGCCGTGCGATTCGAGAACTGTTATCGAGGTGCTTCTCCCGAAGGCCTGGCACGCCTTCAATTCTCGATTGAGGTCGTTCTCGGATTCCTTCGTTATAGAGAGCCGCCTGAACACTGCGCACGCGGCCACAGTGTGGCCGGAGAGGCCCTTCACGGATGAGCGGCCGGGCACTGCCATGATGAATCCGAGACCACTGCAAGAACGATCATCCTGTTCATCCTGGCCGCAGCGGCGGAGATCGGCGGGGCGTGGCTCGTATGGCAGGCGGCCCGCGACGGTAAGGACTGGTGGTGGGCCGGACTCGGGGTCCTGGCTCTGGGCATCTATGGCTTCGCCGCGACCTTGCAGCCTGATCCCCACTTCGGTCGGATCCTCGCCGACTATGGGGGCGTATTCATGGCTGGCTCCCTGGCGTGGGGAATGATCTTCGACGGCTTCCGGCCCGACCGGTGGGACATCACCGGTTCGGTGATCTGCTTGCTCGGAGTAGCCGTGATCATGTTCGCTCCGCGCAACGCCGGTTGATCCCTGCCTCCAGCACACAATCACATGAATACACCCCGTGCAATCACGCAAAGCATTGCAACCGCGCGGGTTTCAAGCCTTCCGGCGGGTGCCGGTTCCCGGGACAGCTTTGGCGGCGATGGCTGCAAGGTCCCGGGCCGGTCCGGGCGGGGGTGTGGGGCCGGTCTGCCAGATGGCGGTCAGGGTGCGGCGCAGGGGCAGCCCGCGGACGGGGACGGCGACGAGCCGGTGCAGGGCAAGGTCGTCACGGACGGCCAGTGCGCTGAGCACTCCGGGGGCCGTGCCGGCGGCGATGGCGGAGCGGACGGCCGCCGTCGTCGATAGTTCCACCAGCGGTTCTGCCAGGGTGGCGGCTCCGGCGGCTGTGAGCAGGTGCTCGAGGGCGTCCCGGGTTCCGCTGCCGTGTTCCCTCGTGACCAGTGCGGTTGCTGCCAGTTCGCTTGCTGTGACAGGTGTCCGGCGCCGGGCCCAGGGATGGTCCGGTGCGACGACCAGGACCATGTCATCGTCCCGCACCGCCGCGGTGCTCAGGTCTGGGGGAAGGTGCGGGCTTTCGATGAAGCCGATGGCCGCCTGTCCGGATCGGACCAGGGCTACGGTGGCCTCACTGTTGTTCACCGTCAGCTCCACGACGGTGGGGACGAGTCCGAGGCTCTCCTGCTGGCGGCGCAGCGCGACCAGCCAGAGCGGCAGCAGGTGTTCGGCGATGGTCTGGCTGGCCGCGACCTTCAACTGCCGGGCGGCGTCGGATCGGAGCGAGGCGATTCCGGCGTCCAGCCGTTCCGCGGCAGCGAGGACCTCCGCCGCCCACCCAGCGACCAGTGCACCTGATTCTGTCAGGGTGGATCCCCTCGGGGTCCGGGTCAGCAGGGCGGACCCGATCTGGGACTCCAGGGAACGCATCCGCGAGGAGACAGCCTGCTGGGACAGCCCAAGGTATTTCCCCGCGGCGGACAGGGATCCCAGATCATGAACAGCGGCCAGCATTTCCAGGGCGGAGAGCTCCGGTATCCGGGGGCTGAGCATCGGGGAATCTCCTTCAGAAAGTCACATGCGGTACAAGTCCGGCTTGTGCCCTGACAAGTCTATGGCCCCTACTGCGGCAGGTCCGGGACCGGGAGCATGGAAGGTATGGGAACACTGCTGCTGACCGCCGACAAACACCACACCACACCATCGGCACAGCCGTCGGGTGGCCGCACCGGGGGCTGGCGCGTCCTGCGCCGTCTGGACAAGCCGTCGGAGCTGTTCGCGAACCTGACCCCGAATTGGTTCGCCTCCATCATGGGTACCGGGATCGTCGCGACCGCCGCCGCGACGCTGCCCCTGCAGTTCCCCGGCCTGCGCACCGGCGCCACCGTCGTCTGGGCCCTGGCGTCCCTGCTGCTGATCCTGCTGACCGCCGCGACCGGGGTGCACTGGATCCGGCACCGGGAGACCGCCGCAAGCCACCACGGCCATCCGGTGATGGCGCATTTCTACGGTGCACCGCCCATGGCGCTGCTCACCGTCGGCGCTGGGACCCTGCTGCTGGGCAAAGACATCCTCGGCGAGGAGCTTGCGCTCGGCATCGATGCGGTGCTGTGGATCGCCGGTACCGTGCTGGGGCTGGCCAGCGCCGTCGCGGTCCCGTACCTGCAGTTCACCCGGCACCAGGTCAGACAGGACAGTGCGTTCGGCGGCTGGCTGATGCCCGTCGGTCCGCCCATGGTCTCGGCCTCCACCGGGGCACTGCTGCTGCCCTATATCCCGGCCGGGCAGGCGCGCCTGACCCTGCTGATGGGCTGTTACGCGATGTTCGGGCTGAGCCTGCTGGCGTCCATCATCATCACCACCCTGATCTGGAACCGGCTCGCCGGGTACAAGATCGGGGCCGCCGCGGCGGTTCCCACCTTGTGGATCGTGCTGGGTCCGCTGGGCCAGTCCGTCACTGCTGTGAACCTCCTGGGCGGGAACGCCCACCTCGCAGTGTCCGGGACCCTGGCCCGGGCGATGGAAGCCTTCGGTGTCCTGTACGGGGTGCCGGTCCTGGGCTTCGCGATCATGTGGGCGGCCCTTGCAACCGCCATCACGATCCGCACCGCCCGCCAAGGCATGCCGTTCTCCCTGACCTGGTGGTCCTTCACCTTCCCCGTCGGAACTTGCGTCACCGGCCTGACCGGCCTCGCCGCCCACACCCACCTGGCCGTGTTCGACGTGATGGCAGTTGCTGGCTACGCCCTACTGGTCGCCGCCTGGATCATCGTCGCCGCCCGGACTTTCCACGGCGGCATCCTCGAAGGCATCCTTTTCCAGAAGCCCGCAACGACTGCCTCGTAGGCGGGCCGCAGCGGACCAACGGCCCAGCGGCTCCTCACCGGTGCGGTAGAAGTCCCGGGCCCATTCGAACTCGGCCGCAGCTTCACGGTAGCGGGCCTCGTCGAAGGGCCGGTGCCCGATTTGGCGGCACGAGTGCCTCACGGGCGCGCGTTCCGGAAAGACGGAGTGCTTCTTCCTGGAGGGGGCGGCTTCGTTCCAGTTGTATTCTCGCTGGTGGGCCTGGGCGAGCACGAGGAGAGGGCGGAAGCAATCCTTGGAACGGGTCAGCAGTTCCTGTCCCTCGTCGATTGCTTCCCTTGTCCGGGTCCAGCAGGCACAAAATCCATACCCGTTCCAGATCGGGGCACTGTGTGAGAGGTAACTCCTGGCGGCACGGTCCAGGACGACATCGCGAAGCGTCGCAGGGTCCGTGCGCCAGACATCGGCGGGTCCGCGCGTCATAGGGCGGCCTCCTCCCCTGCGGTGCGTGGCCGTGCCGAGGTCGGACGCTGCCAGCTATCGTTTTCGACGGTCATGCCGTAAGGAACGTCTGCCGCGGCCTCGACGGTGAAAAGCGAAGCGCTTCGACGGGTGACCCGGATTCCGCGGCCGTCCATGGCCGCAGTGGCGCGGATCTGAGCTACGGCGCGGTTCAGGTCTGCCTGCAAAGACTCGGGGTTGTTGGCAATTACGTCCACCGCGTCGGTGGTCCCCGGCCGGGCGTGCGGAGATGGGGCTGCGGTGTTCATGGGCATTCGTGTCCTCCGATCGGTTAGGGTGCAGGCCGGCCCCGCGTTGAATACTCTTAGATTTCCCACTCCGGAGGGAATCTTTTCCGGTTCCGGCTGTGGGCCGGAAGCCGGGGTGGCGCGCTGCCTGCCTGCGGGGCGCACCCAGTAGAGGTGCGGCAAATTTGTCGGGGGGTTATGAGCGCATGGGGGCTCTCCTTCCGGCGCATACCTAAGCGACAGGGCATCGCCCGATTCCGTGCCGCCGCCGGAGGCTAATCTCCACGGGCGGGCTCCTTCGCCACGAGGGGATGCGGTGTCCGCGCCCGCCGAGATGTTGTCCCGGCGGCTGGGGGCCGGTGTCTGTTGAAAGACGTTGTCTGCGCCGCGAATGGGACGTTCATGAGCCGGGTAGGCGCCCTGCCTCGATGGCCGTAGCCGATGCTAGGTTGCCCAGATGGCCGAGTGCGTTTCGAAGGGTTTCTTCGACTCCCGGTATTGCTGCGGCCGCTGACTGATTCTCGGCGCTGATCTGGTCTCGCCTGGGCCTGCGCCCAGCAGATCCGAAACGTCTACACGACTACGGACCCGGTCCTCGGCAGAGAGACTGCAGAGCAGCTCCTGACCTGTCCGATCCCCGAGATCGCCCGCCTGCGCCGCTGGCGAGCGGCGTTCCTGGCCTACCTCACCACCCTCGGCATATTGAACGGCCCTCACGGAAGCCCCGTCAACGGCATCGTCGATACCACCAGACGCGTCGCTCGCGGCTTCCGCAACTTCACCAACTACCTGACTCAATACCCTGCTCTCAGCCGACCGGCCCCCGCCCATAGAAGAAAACCCTCAAGCACGCTTAGATTGGAGGGGCCGGTTTCGTCAGGTCGAGTTCTGCGATGGTACCCTGGGGCACCACATTGGATAACTCAACAGTAAAGGTTCCAGGACTGCGGCGGGTCACGAGGATGCCGCGTCCTGGATTGGCGATTGCAGACCGGATGGCATCGTCGACGACTCGATCTAGTTCGCGTTCGAGTACCGCACGCCTATCGATCTCTAGCGTCTTCATATAGTCACTACTCATCAACCCCATAAGCAATTCGCACCCATCTGTAGTGGAGAGAATCCAACGCTCGACGATTCGGACCTTTTTCCTCGGACGAGGAGATTCCGACTCACTGGCCGGCCACTGGAGACGCATCCTCGACGTCCTCACCCTGACCTACGGCAACCGCCTAGGCGCAGCTGAGCCGATGCTCCCCTAAACAAATTTCCGGGCCACCCTCCCTACGGCCATTGACGCGCAAGGAACTGCTCATCTAGGTGGCGCAGAGCAATGAGCCGGCGCGAGTCGGGAACCTTTGTGACCGTCACCCGCGCAGGAGCAGGGTTGGTTATCGCGGGAGCGGTCCGCCGTTCTGCAGGTATGCGTCGAGCGGGTTTTCCGAACGCCAACGGGTCTCGACGGTCTCCATCGACTCAAAGACGACACCCGGATGGCTGGCCATGTGCTCGAGGAGCCCATCCAGCATGTTGAGGCGCGAACCGCGCCCGATGACCTGCGGGTGCATGATGATGGTCATGACGCCGCCAGGCGCGTTGGCGTAGGCGTAGTCGAACTCGGTCTGCCAGATCTCGCGCACCTCAGACGGAGTGTGCTGCGGGGATGCGGAGCCAGGTGTGAGCTCGAAGAGCGGAAAATCGTCGAGCGCCCAGGCGATAGGAATTTCGATCAATTCTGAAGGTTCACCGAAGACGAACGGTTCGGTCTTCGAAACGACATCGCCATTGCGGACGTAGTAGGGCCAGAAGTCGGTCGCGGCCAGAGTCGATTCGTAACGGAACCCAGCCTTGATCAGAAGATCGACGGTGTCGGGGCTGAACTGACCGGACGGAGCCCGGTACCCAATCGGACGCACACCCGCCACCTCGGCGAGAGCGTCAATTCCCCGCTGGAGGATCTTGTTCTCGCCGTCCCGATCGAATGTCGCCGGGTTTTCGTGCACCCAGCCGTGGTGCCCGATCTCGTGGTCGGCCTTGGCGATGGACCGGACGGTCTCGGGATAGGCGAGGGCAGTGTGGCCGGGCACAAAGAAGGTCGCCTTAGCCCCGTGCCGGTCGAGTAATGACAAGATGCGCGGAATCGCAAACGCCCCGAATTCTCCCCTGGAGATCATTGCGGCGTTATCCGTCTTGTTGATCCATCCGGACATCGCGTCCACGTCGAAGCTCAGGCAGACAGTCAGCCTGCGCGCATCTGCTTCAGTCATTGCCTTCTCCTCTTTGTCTCCGACGGCTGACCATCCGGTCCCCACCCCTCTACAGAATCTTGTTCTGTTATACAGAGGATTCAAGCAGAGTGTGGCGCGTACCGCAAGTGGGTGCGCGTATTCGCTTCAAGCTGCGGTCGAGCCCAGTTCCACCGGGCAGCCTGATACAGTTTCGAGGGTAGCCTTGTAGGCCTCCTCTCGCGTGCAAGCAGGGCGCAACTCCATCTTGGTAGCAGAGCGACTATCAAGCCGATGCCTGGATAAGAATCTAACCACCACGCCGACCATGGCCGCACTGGCACACATGGCCCATAACCCCGCTGGTCCCGCCCAGCTGAGAAGTCAGCCGCCGGCGATCGGGCCAAAGAACGCCGCCAGACAAAAAGAGAGCGAGTACAGTCACTTGCCCCTAAGCCGACGGGCGCCATTTCGGCTGCGAGGCCGGCGTGTGCGCCAATGGTGACCAACCCGACCCGGCCCTTGCGCCGCCGTGCCGCGGGCAACCAGGTCGCGGCAGAAGGCCAGGCGCCCGGCCTCTGATCCTGAGCCGGTAGCGAGTCGCCACCACACTGGTGGGGGCTTGATCGGCTCGGCCCTGGTACCCAGCAACCAGCCGGGACATGCTTGCCCCTTCCGCAGTTACAAGCACCGGGATCTGGACGCCGGCTCGGCAGGATTGCGCCGGTTCACCAGCTCGGGGCTGGCCGTCCGGTAGACCGGCGTCGGGCCGTCCACCGGAGAGCAGGGCGTTGACGAACGTCGTCAATATCTGTCCGTAGCAGGTCCGAGGACGCTCGGGGCGAGGTGCTCCTCGAGGAAGCGGGCAGGGTCGACAGTCGGAGCCTTCTAGCTGCGCAGCACGGGCGCCTACTCCGCATTGGAGAGTGTTCAGTCACTGGAGAGGTCGGCGAACGGTTTCACGCATAAACCATACGAAAACGCCTGCGATCAGAGCAGTAAAAATGGCGAGGAGAGCCGGGGCAAGATTGCTTCCGGTGGCAGAAATCAAGAGAGTCGCTGCGAGGGGAGCCAGCCCGCCAAAAACTGAAGTTGATATGTTGTATCCCACTGCCATAGCCGTGTACCGAACCTCGGTGCGGAATAGCTCAACGAACGCGGTCATCACGGCACCGGAGTAGATGGCAAGCAGCGCGGCTGGGATAAGTTGCCCGATATAGATCAGTGCGGTTGACCCCTGAGTAATCAGATACATGGCGGGAAAACTGAGCAGTACGAAGCCGATGCAGGATCCGAGCAAGAGTGGCTTGCGCCCGACGCGGTCAGAGAGGCCGCCAAAGATTGGGGTGAGCGCTGCGAACGCGACAATTGCCGTGACGTTAGACCAGCGCGCAGTGTTCGGATCGACGTGGATTACCGCAATCAAGTAAGACGGCATGTACATGAGGAAGATGAAGTAACCGATTGATCCAATTGTCGCGACCCCGATGGTCACGACTATCTCTCTCCAGAATTTTTTGATGCTAACCATCAATGGGTTGTGCACAACTGCATCACTCTTTTCGAGTGCCTCAAACGTGGGGGTCTCCTCGACTCCGAGGCGCAGCCACAGGGCTCCGAGAGTTGTGAATATGGCGAGAAGGAAGGGGATCCTCCATGCCCAAACGAAAATTTCTTCCTGAGTGAATACGGCTGACAGGACACCAATCGCTCCCGAGCTAAGCAATAGACCTCCAGCTGTACTTACCTGCTGCCAGCTTCCGTAGAGGCCGCGGTGCGCGGGCGGGGCCGACTCAACCATAAAGATGGCCGAGCCAGATGATTCGCCTCCAGCTGCGATGCCCTGGAGCAGGCGGAGAATTGTAAGTAGGATAGGCGCAGAAATTCCGATGGAGGCCTGGGTTGGCAGCACACCAATAAGTGCCGTGCAAATACCGATGAGCAGGACTGAAGTAACGAGAGCCAAGCGCCGGCCGTAACGGTCTCCAATGTGGCCAAACAGCACGGCGCCCAGTGGCTTCGTGACGTAGCCGGAGGCGAAGACGGCAAAGGTTAAGATCAACGCGCCGGTTCCGTTGTCAGAAAAGAAGAGCTTGGCGAGGATAACCGCCGAATAGCCATAAATCCCGATGTCATAACCCTCCAAGACATTACCGACTGCGGCGGCGATGGCGGCACGGCGAGGGTGGGTACGTACCGACTCAGACTCGAATTTGGACAGTGTTTGTTTCATTGGTCAGTCTTCTCTAATAGGCGGAGGGTGAGAATGTCGAACTTCTCCATGTGTCTAATTCGCGATCACTGATGCATCCGACCACTTGAAGCGAAGTTGTGTCGAACACGCGACGGCATGTCGCGTCGCAGAAGCTTTTTGTCTCGCTCGAGAGCATTTTCACGTCGAAGGTCAATCTCTCTTCCTGGGGGAGATTGACCTGGCGCTGCATTCCAGTTGGAGCATGATGGCCTGTGGGCCACTACCCTCTGTTAGGCAGAGAGTGATTCTGATGGATGCTATCCACTCGCTCGTCGTTCGTCAATGGTTCCGCTCAATCCGGGCTTCGCAGCTCGTGGCGGTCGCCCGCCTACTCGATCGCGTTGACGCTGGCCAGGCGGCCCAGTGGAGCCGTGGAGAGCCAATGTCGAGTAGGCGCACGGATGTTGGTATGGCGCCTGGCAGCCAGCCGGTTGTGGTTGCTGTTGTATCGGCGTGTATTCACGTCAACCAAGGCGTACCAATCGGGATGGGCTCGGCGGGCCCCATCAGCAGCTGGCGCACAACGAGCGTCAACCGACGACCGGGATGTCGACGGCGATCGCGGGCGTTCAACTTGTCACCGGCGTTGAATCACGGATCCCTCTTGACAGAAGGCTTCTCTGTGTGACAGAAATGGCAGATACTCGCCCCATAGGCGAGCCAGTTGCTTTGATCAGGAGGCTTGAGTTGAACACAGACCTGTCCGTGAACTACATATCCGTCGGCGGAATCAGGACGCGCTATATCGATCAGGGCGAGGGTCCGGTCATCCTCCTGATCCACGGTGGCCACTCGGGTATGAGCATGCCGGGCGGCGGGGATGGTTGGGCTCCCGTCATCGCTCCTCTGGTCGACAAGGGCTTCCGCGTCGTGACCTTCGACAAGCTGGGGCAGGGAGAGACTGACCTCGCGCCGACGCATGCCGAGTGGACGTTCGATGCGGTGGTCAAGCACGCCAGGGGCTTCATCGACGCTCTGGGACTCGAGGACATGATTCTGGTCGGGCACTCGCGCGGTGGCCTGCTGGCGAGCAAGCTCGCTCTTGACATGCCGGAGTCGACCAAAGGTCTCTTCATCGTGTCGAGCGCGACGCTCGCTGGCACCGACCCTAAGTTCCGCGACGTTGAGTTCTACGACGCGATCACGCGTTCGCTTCCGGCGGACGCGTCTCCGGAGGAGATCTGCGGAGCCTACTTCCGTGCGCAGTACGTGACCCCGGTGCCGCAGGAACAAATCAATGCGGCCGCCGCTAAGTACGTCAAGGAGAACCACCAGAACGCCCTCAAGACCTACCCGATGGTTGAGAAGAAATACTGGGAGCCGAGTCTTCAGGCGGCGAAGGACGACATCCGCGCTCGCCTCTTCGCCGGCGAGGTCAATATTCCCGTCGAAGTCGTCTGGGGCCGCGACGATCGCTCGGCGCCGGTTGACCTGGGCATCGCCTTCTACCAGAAGCTCGCCCTCGTCTCGGAGACCACGAGCCTGCACATCCTGGGAACCGCGGGCCACAACGTCTTCGCGGAGCGAACCGAGGACTTCGTTCGAATCCTGGCGGACTACGCAGGCCGTCGCAGCGCCAGCTATGCGACGCGTCGTTGATGGTGATCCTGGGGAACTATCCCGCTTGACGGGGTCTTCGAGTCCGTGCCGGATTGGCGCAGCGCGCCCAGATCGTGCTGCTGGCTTCGGCGTGCGAGTCGAACACCGCGATCGCGGACAAACTGGCCTGTATCTCTTGAAGTGGCCCCCCTGTTCGTGTCCGGTTTCCGGCGACCACGGTGGGCTCTGGGAGAGGGGCCGAAGACAGCGGCGGTTTTCGGCTGGGCGTGATGTGCCCGTGAAAGAGATCGCGGCGCCCGTGGCTCCGTCCTCCCCGGACGAACCCGGTTGAGGGAATTGTTGCCCGGGCTGGTGTGCCGGTTGCGCTCAGCGCGCCGGGCCGGCCCGGCGCAGGCGCCGGATGACGCACAAGCGCGGGATCCTTCGGCGGGCGACAGCCGCAGGGCGGCCCGCATTGGGGCATGGCGGTCCTCCCGCGGGGTGGATTCTACCCCTGATTCCGCTCCCCCTTCCACGGGCCACTGGCTGGCCCCGCCAGAGGGGGCGGAGGAAGAAGCGGTCCCCATCGTGGAAGCCCTCGGCTGCGGCCGGTTCTGGGTCTGAGATCGGTGCCGGGCGGGGCTCACACTGGCCGGGCCTTCAGATCGGACTTGGTCATGCGGAAGGACGCCTCAACCTGCCACAGGTCGTGATACGCGCCGATCACCGCTGCTGCGGACATCTTCTCGGCGCCGGTGACCTTCAGGAACCTCGCCTTCTTCAGCGGCGTGCTGCCCGGGCAGGGACTGGGGAATTAACGGTGTATCCGGCTCGACACGCCGGGGCGGCAAGCCTGGCGGGAAGGAGCCCGATATGGCCGCAACACTTGAGGCTGTGCCGAGTACGAAAACCGTTGACGAACTGACAGAGAAATCCGAGGCCGAGGCTGCCCGCGAGCTGGTCAGGATGGCGAGGGAGCAGGGGCTGTCCCTGGCCGGTCCTGACGGACTGCTCAAGCAGCTGACCAAGACCGTCATCGAAACCGCCCTGGACGAGGAACTGACCGAGCACCTCGGTTATGAACGGCACGACACGGCGGCGAAGGATACTGCCAACTCGCGCAACGGAACGCGGTCCCAGACCGTGCTGACGGAGACGACAGGCCCGGTGCAGATCGACGTTCCGCGGGACCGGGAGGGGTGCCGATAGGCCCTGCTGCGAAGGTCCCGTGCTGCGTTGGCGCCGAGGATCAGCCCCCGATATACGGGGCGGTTTCTAGTGAACGTTGCGAATTAGATGTGTTTGCATCCGGTGTCCTAATCGTTGCATGGCTGCCCGTGGCGAGCGGTCGTTGAGACATGCTCGGGGCCTGTCGTTGAGTCCGTCGCAGACGTCATCGAGCTGGTCTAACTCCACACGTTCAGGTCCGTGCCCTTTGGAAAGTACTGCCGGAGCAGTACGGGGTCGCTTTAAGGGCCCTTCGCAGTTAAGCATGGTTGATGTCTCGGCCGGGCAGGGGCACTGACGGTCGGTGTTGTTGAAACCAAAGACCGGGCCGTGGAGAACGCGGCCTTGAAAGCTGCCGTTTCGTATTTGGCTGCGTCGATCGGGAGGTGCGCCCGGGCTTGTAGAGCCGCAGACCGTCCGTGCCGCAGGCCCATTCCGGTGGCGGACGGTGTGCCTGCGGCGCGGACGATCTGCGGCGGGACGAACCACCCGAGACTCCCCTTCCGTCGTACCGGAAGCACTCCGAAAAGACCAGGACTTTGAACAACCTGAAGGACAGACCCATGACCACAAACTCCTCAGATCTGGCCCTCACGGTCGCCGTCACCCACCGTGGCGCTGGAAAAGAAGCCTTCGCGCACCTAACGCGGGGTGAATCCCTGGCCATGATTCCGCCGATGATCCTCGAACTTTCCGGCAGGATCAGCCGCCGGGCTGCGCTCCTAGAGGCGTCATCAATCGACGCGGCCCACAGTTCCGATGACCTGGCCGCCCTCGCCTGGATTCAGCAATCCCTGGAAGATGTTGAAGCCACCATCATGGGACTGTCGGAGGTAAACCGCCGCCGTTCTGCAGCGTTCCACGGTCCTGCCCCTTCTTCTGCCGGAAGCCTTGGTCCCCTAGGTTCCGCCGGGGCCGCCGGGATTTGGGCCCTGGCTTGATCATGCCGGCGGGCTGCCGCTCCTCCGTTCCGTCCCAGGGACATTTGGCGTGTCCCAAAGTACTGATCACCGCCCTCAGATTAAGGATTTGACCATGCACGCAGCACCCGGTTGTCTCGTCGTCGCCGTTCACACCCGAAAAGAACTGGACGCCGCCCTGGATGAAGCGGTGGATCTGCTGAAGCCGGCGGCGATGGCTGAACACGTCGGCATCTCGGTGGCCCGCCTCGCCCCGGGCCGCTATGAAGCGCGCCTGGACAGCGACGTTCCACGCGGTGTGACACTCGAAAGGTGGGGGAGCGGGCTGCGATGAACGGACAGCAGAGCGATCTCTCCGGCGCGCCGGCTGGCAGCGTTTTTAGCATGGTCTGCCCCGCCGCCCGCCAGGCCGGCTGTTCCCTGCGTACGGCGGCTCTCGGCGCAGCGCCGGGGAGGAATGGGTTGAAAGAGTCGCTGACAGAATGCGAAATCGAAGTCTTCCTGTCCCTGGCCCGCGGGCACCGCATCGCTGTGAGGGATCATGAAACCGGGGCATTGTGGTACGGGCGGGTTGACATGACGTTTCCGGAACACGGATTTGTCTGGGTCATCACGGACGTCGGTGAGCGGAAGTTGCTCGACGTTGGCGTGCACACAATCTGGCGGCCGGAGGAGTCCGGCGCCTGCGGCCGCGTTCGCCGGGAAGCCGGTCGCCTTGGGCCTTCGACGATGAGCAGGGTGAGGGCCGTCTGACGCCGGGGGCAGGGCGTGGCCGCATGCAGCTGCGGCGTGGTGCGGCAGGAAAGAGGTCAGGGCCTCTTTGAATTGGTCGCGACCAAGCAACCAATACCCAAAAGAGACCCTGACATGAATAACTCTATGTCGTGTTCCGGTGGCCGCTGGTGCACGCGCGCGGATGCGCTGCTCGGTGTCGAGGGCGTCCGCGTCAGCTCCGTCACGGCAACCGGTACCGGCCTGCTTCTGGGCGTCGAAACCGGGGAGAACGTCACCGGCTGCGCCGACTGCGGCGTCATCGCGGTCGGGCATGGACGCCGCCAGGTCCGTCTCCATGACATTCCCTGTTTCGGCCGCCCGGTGCGGCTGCTGTGGGCCAAACGTGTCTGGCGGTGCCCGGACCCGGACTGCCCGAGAACGACGTTCACAGAGGAGCACCCGCTGGCAGGACCACGGGCGAAGCTCACCGCCAGGGCCGCCGGGTGGGCGACCGATGCGCTCCAGCATTTCGACACCTCGGTCTCCGCCTTGGCCCATCAGCTCGGCGTCTCCTGGCACACCGTCTGGGACGCGGTCAGGATCGAAGCCACCCGGCGGATCGCATCGACCGGCCGGCTGACCGGGGTAGATGCGCTCGGGGTCGATGAGCATGTCTGGTCCCACACCGGCCCGCCCGGAACCGGCATGGTCACCGGGATCGTGGACCACACCCGCGACCCCGCGGGGGTGGTGCACGCCAGGTTGCTTGACCTGGTTCCGGGCCGGTCGGGGAAGGCCTATGCGGACTGGCTCAAAGAACGCGGCGCAGGGTTCACTGCCGGGATCAAGACCGCCGCGCTGGATCCGTTCCGCGGCTACGCGAACGCGATCCGTGACGAGCTGCCCGAAGCCATCGCCGTTCTGAACGCGTTCCATGTCGTGAAGCTCGGCTCGGCCATGATCGACGAGGTCCGCCGCCGGGTCCAGCAGGACACCCTGGGACACCGCGGCCGCAAGGGCGACCCGCTCTACGGAATCCGTCGAACCCTGCAGATCGGCGCCGAACACCTCACCGACAAACAAGCCGCCCGGCTCGATGCTAAGCTCAGCGCCGGGGATCACGGCCACGAAGTCACCCTGGCCTGGCAGTGCTACCAGAAGCTCCGCAACATCTACCACGCCCGCCCGGAGCGGGGCCGGGAACTCGTCAACGAAGTAATCACATCATTCCCGACCTCCCCATCCCGGAAGTCGCCCGACTCGGGCGGACACTCAATGGAAGACAGCGATCCTAGCCTACTTCGACACCCACGGCGCTTCCAACGGACCCACCGAAGCGATCAATGGCGTCATCGAAACCACCCGCCGAATCGCCCGCGGCTTCCGCAACTTCACCAACTACAGACTCAGATGCCTACTGGCCGCCGGCGGCCACCGCCCCTACCGGAACAAACAGACCAACCATGCCTAAACGCGAAGCCGCTTTAAGTCTTCTAGACCAGGCGCCCCTGGAGTTCTTCTGCGGCTGCCCGGAGCATGCCCCCGAGGTCGCTGCGAAGCTCCTCCGACATGCGGTGGGCCGGCACAGATACGTTGATTCCGTAGACAGTGCCGCTTGGGCCGGCAACCGCGGCGGCGACCGATGTCACCCCGTCTTCGCTCTCTTCGCGGCTATTTGCGTAACCCCTGTGCCGGATTTCGTCGAGCTCCCTTTCAAGGTCCGACCTGGAGGTAATTGAGTTGGTAGTCAGCTTGGGGAGTTCCTGCCCTGGGTACAGATTCCGCAGCTGCTTCTCACCGAGGAGGCTCAGCATCGCTTTACCAGTCGCAGTGCAGTTTGCTGGCAAGGTGAGGCCCTGGCGGGAACCGACGCGGACCGCTCGCCTGCTTTCGATGGCGTCGATGAATTGGACGTCAGTCCTCTCAAGCCTGGCGAAGTGGACGGTTTCTCCCGTTTGTTCGAAGATCCGCTCGAGGACCGGCCGGGCCAGTGTCCGGATGTCCACCTGCCGTCTGATCGCAAAGGCAATCGAGCTCAGCGCCTGCCCAGGTTCGTAGGCCCGGGTCGCCGGGTTCTGCCGAACGAAGCCACGGTAGAGAAGCATGCCCATCAGCCGGTGCGCCGTCGACGACGCCACGCCCAAGTAAGTGCTGGCATCGGTCAGCCTGATGCTGGGCTGGGTTTCGAACAGCAGGAGCAGCCGCAGGGCGTTATCAACAGACTCGATGGGGTATTGCGGCGGCGGACCGTATTTGGATCCGTCTTCTGTCTCTGTCGATCGCATGCCTTGTATCGTACCCAGCGTCGGCGGGACTGTCGGCACTGCCGCGCTGGCCGGCTTCATGGGCTGACGCTCAGCCGGGCGAGCTCGTGTCGCCAGGCGGTCGCGATGTTGAACGGCCCTCCGAGATCTGGCAGCTCCGCCATGTCGGGACCGGGAAGGTCGTGCAGCTGCCCTCCGGCTGCTGTGATCTGAAGCGACAGGCCTGCCAAGATGTTTACGCTGATGGCTTGGAGGACCGCCTGCTCCATCGTCGGCGCCGCGCTGGTGAGGCCGTGTCCGCGCAGCAGCACCACGGGCCGATCGCCCATGGCGTCGAGCATTTCCGCTGCGAGCTCGCGGTTTCGCACGAGCACTCCTCTGGGGTAGACGGGTATTCCGTCTGCCGCCAGGCGGGTGCCCGGGATGTCGAACGCCCCGACGATCGGCCGGATGGCGAGCCCTGCCAAGTCGGCGGCCACGACCTGCGGGGGGTGGGCATGCACAACGGAGTTGATATCCGGGCGCCGCCGCAGCAGCTCGGTGTGCAGAGGCAGCTCGTTGGGGACCGTGTAGCCGCTGTCGAGCTCGCCTTCGGCGGCGGGATTGCCGTCGAGGTCGACCAGCCGGATGTCGTTGGCTTCGGTGTGCGCGAGGCCACGCTCCTTGGGACCCCTGCAACGGACCAAGAGCTCGTTCTCCCCCGTTCGCGCACTGATGTGGCCGAGGATTCCGTCGGCGAGGCCGCGGCCGGCCAGGACCCGGCAGGCCATTGCGATGGCCTGCCGTTGCTCTTCGTGGACCACCGGCGGCTGACTTCCCCGCATCAGAGTGCCGCCGTCGGCCGGGGCTCGAGCAGGAGCTCGAGTTTGTCGCGCAGTTCCTGCACGCCGATCCCTGATCCCATGCCGCGGCGGCAGGCAAGCAGGGCCTTCGGCCAGTTCACGATCGCGGCACCGTACAGTTCCACTCCGTCGGTGGTGTAGAGCGCTGCGAACCGACCGTGCAGCTCAGGGTCTCCGATGAGGACATGGTCGGCGTTGCCTCCCACGCGACCGACGACCTGGATTTTCCAGTCGTGCTGGTCGCTCCAGACGTATTCAACCGGTGTGTACTCGCGGGGACTGTCCGGATGGGTGATGTTGTGGGCGACGCATGAGGCTTGCTCAACCGCGTTTGTCCAGTGCTCGATCCGGATGTCCGCACCGTGCTTCTGATGCCGCCAGCGCGCCACGTCGCCGACGCCATACACGTTCGGGGCGTCCACAGCCCTGCAGAACTCGTCCAGCACGACGCCGTTGTCCACCAGCAGTCCCGAGGAGGCCAGCCAGGCGTCGTTGGGAACCGCGCCGATCCCGATGAGAACGGTGGCGGCTTGTACTGTCTGGCCGTTGGTAAGCCTGACGCTGAAGGACCCGTGCTCGCCCTCAATGGCCTCGACTCCGGTGCCAAAGATCGTGGTGACGCCGTTGTTGCGGTGGAGTTCTCCAAACAGCTGTCCGATTTCGGCGTTGAAGATGCGGCTCATTGGTATGGGCATCGGGTCGATGACTGTCACTTCCAGACCGAGCGTACGTGCCGTCGCGGCTGCTTCGGCACCGATGAAACCGGCGCCGATCACTGCCAGTTCCCCGCCTTTGAGGAGGTCGGCGCGCAGTTTCCGGGCATCGTCCAGGGAACGGAGCACGTGGATCCCGGGCCGTTGGCCCCAGGGTGAGGGTCGGGCAGATGCGCCCGTGGCGATCACAAGGTTGTCGAAGTGTAGGGGTTCGTGGTCCTGGAGGTACAACAGGTTTCCGGCGACATCGATGCCTGTGGCGGCGTGCCCGAGCAGCAGCCGGATGCTGGCTTCCTCCGCCTGCTCGCGGGTAAGGAGGCGGATGGACGACTCCTCTGCTTTGCCGGAGAGGACGGATTTGGACAACGGCGGCTTGTCGTACGGGAGTTCCGTCTCAGCACCGACGAGGACGATGTCGCCTTCATACCCCTCCAGGCGCAGGGACTGGGCAGCACGCACGCCGCCGATTGAGGAGCCGACGATAACTGTGGTCGTGTTCATCAGTCCTCCACTACTAGGGCGGACACCGGGCAGCTGCGGGCAGCCTCGGTGACACGGGAACGCTCGGCCTCGGGAACTTTGGTCCTGAGGAGAACAACGATTCCGTCGTCATCCAGATCAAAGTAGTCGGTTGCCCCAACGACGCAGTTGGCGTAGCCCTGGCAGGCTTGCAGATCTGCTTTTACGGTAGGCATTGTCAATCTCCTTGGCCTCTAGATGTTGTTTTTGTTCTGGGGCGGCTGCTCGTCCTCGGTGACAAGCGGCCCGAACGGATGCCCGATCATGGCCGAGAAGGTTGCCGGCGCCTGCCAGGTGAGGGCTTCCAGCTCCAGGGGGCACAGGGACACCCACTGGCCGGAGCGCGGGGACTTGATCATCAGCCGCGAGCCGTTCCGCGTCTCGACGCGGCTTACCTGGACTTCGGAGAATTCGTTGGCGATCACGATCGGAGCGCCGTTGACCCGTGCTTCCAGCCGGTCGCGCTCCTCCGCCGCTCGAATGGCGGCAAGGCGGTCCTCCTCTTCGCCTTCCCATTCGAGTTTCATAGGAATATGGCCAGATTCTGCATCCGGATGACCGCCTCGTCGACCATGATGGTGCGGCGGGCGAGCTGCCAGCCGGAGCCGGTGCGGCGCAGCAGATCCTCCCTGCCTGCCGACACGGTCGCGGCCTCGCGGACGTCGCCCCGGCTGCGGAACAGCAGGACCGCCGAATCCACGATGATCTCATCCGGGTTACCGGTACGGAACGTCCGGACGTTGGTGACGTAGTGGCGCAGCCGCGACGGAGGGTCTTCGGTCCAGGCGTGTTCCGTGGCGAAGCGCGCCGCCCTGCGGCTCAGCGAGTACTTGTTTTCATCCATGTGCGCCATCCCGGGAGACGTGCTGTAACCGGCCCCGAGGGCAGTGGTCACCCTCACCGGCATGAGATAGTGCACGTCGTCCGTGAGGCGGCTCAGCCACTCGTCGTACTCCTGTGCGTCGAGCAAATAGGATTCATCGACAAGCCACTTGTGGGCTTGCAGATGAAGTTCATCATTGAACGGCAGGGAGTCACCCGTCCTCTGAGTACGGGGGGCGTGCCCTCCCAGCACCGACTGCTCCGAGAGAGATTTGTTGCTGCGTTCGGTTACGGCTTCAATACCCACGGCTAGCCCTCCTTCGAAACGGTCATTGCCGGGGCGTGCCCGTTGTGCTCAGCGGGAGCCGGGAAAGAATCCGGGGTGTCAGACGGACAGTCCTGCACCGGATTGCTGCCGACGTGCACCTGGGCCGCTTTTTCCATCGGTCGTTCAAGATGGTTGGCCCATCGCAGGAGCAGTTCACGCTGGTTGTATTCGCTGTATCCGACGCGGGTCGAGCCGGGGCCGGAGTACTGCTCGGGGGTCAGGGGTTCGACGACGTTCTGTCCGTTTTCCAGCATGCCCATGCGGCTGTTCAGCAGCAGGCGCCGTGCCATCGGGCCGCCGGCGGTGCTGGTCAAGGAAACCCAGTTTTCCACGTCGTCCTGCTCGAACATGCCGCCGCTGCCAAAGCACATGAGATAGGCCTTGTAGGAAAGTGCCTTAAACTCTTCGGGCGCGTTCTTGTCGACGGCGAACCACGATACGATCTCGGTCTCGTCTTCACTGATTGGCTGCCACTGCCGGATGGAGATGAACGGGAGCACTTCATCGGAGTCTTCTTCGACCCGTGGCCAGTTGTGCACGAAGCTCATGTTCGGGAACACCGACGCCGCCGACACCATGAACCCGTCCTTGCCCACGACGTCGAGCTGCTCCTGGCTCCACTGCTCTTTCATGCGGGCGATCATCTCGTCCGGGTAGCCCACGTAGCGGAGGCGGTCCTCCAGGCTTCCTTCGGGAAGCTTGTAGGTAGTTCCGCCGCCGTTGCCGGCCCAATAGGTTGTCCCGTCCTTGCGCTTTTCCGCCTTTGGTTCGCGGAACAAACCAATTTCGACGACGGAGGTGTGGGTCTGGGGGGTGTGATACATGTCGCCGGCGAAGTTTTCGGCTCCGATTTTCCAGTTGGCCTTGACCCGCCACCGCTGCGGCCCGCGCAGTTCAATCCCGCCGGAGCTTTGCTTCGTGTAGTAGTCCATGTAGAACTTGAAGTCACCCAGGAAGTCCTCCAACGGCTCTGCGTCAGGATCCAGGCTGACGAAGATAAGGCCGTTGTAGATGCCCAGGGAAGGAGCAGGCAGCAACGTCTGCCCCTGCTTCTTGAAGCCCTCTTCGCCGCCGTATGCCTCTTTGTGGAAGGGCAGTCCGACTATGCGGCCGTCGTTACGGTAGGACCACCCGTGGTACGGGCAACGGAAGTGGGAAGCGTTTCCCATCTCCGTGCGGCAGACCTGCATGCCGCGGTGAAGGCACATGTTGAACAGTGCCCGGATTTCTCCATGTTCATCACGGGAAATGATGAATGAGTCTTCCAGGACGCGGCGCACCACGTAGTCGCCAGCTTCGGGCACCTCGGATTCGTGGGCGACGAAAAGCCAGCTGCGACCAAAGACCCGCTCCTTTTCAAGCTCGAAGATCTCTTTGTCGTTGTAAATGTGTGCAGGGATCATGCCCTGCCGTACATCCTGAATCACGCCGCTGTGGTCAGTCATTGATGGATCTCCTTGTCCGGGCCGGCAAGACGCCAGTCATCTCTGGTAATCAGAGATAGTTTCTTTTAGAAAGAGAATGACCTAAAGTGTGGCGTTCGTCAAGCCCCAGTCGGCCGAGTGGCCGAGGCCCCGCCGGACCGCGTCCGTTGGCCGGGATTCAGTGACCGTTTTCCGCAGCATCTGAGTCCCGCGCAGCAGTTTCGCCCATATCCAGGCGGGCCAGATCGTTCATGTCGTCGGCGGTCAGGGTGAAATCGAACGCAGAGATGTTCTCTCTCAACCAGACGGGGTCCGAAGCCTGCGGGATGGGCACCAGGTCCTGCTGAATGTGCCATCGCAGCAGGACCTGGGCAGGTGACCTGTTCAGACGGTCGGCGATGGCCACCACAAGGGGGTTCGCACGCAGTCCGGATTCACGGCCGATCGGGCTCCAGGATTGGGTGAGGATTCCCAGCTCCCGGTGGACCGCACGCGGTTGTGTGCGCGCCAGAGCGGGACTTAGCTGAATCTGGTTGACGTCCGGAACGACTCCGGTCGCTTCGATGATTTTCCTCAGGTGGGCCGGCTTGAAGTTGGAGACGCCGATGGCCTTGACGGCGCCTTCCTCTAACAGGGTTACAAGGCCTTTCCATGCCTCCGCATACGCGCCAAGCGCCGGCACCGGCCAATGGCACATGAACATGTCCAGATAGTCGACCCTAAGCTTCCGCAGGCTTTCGTCGTACGCCCGACGGACGCCGTCGACGCTGTGGGACTCCTTGTTGAACTTGCTGGAAATAAAGAGTTCCGCCCGCGGGACGCCGGCGGTTCTGATGCCGCGGCCCACGGCTTCTTCGTTGCGGTATTGAACGGCCGTGTCGACCAGCCTGTAGCCGGTCTGCACGGCACAGCGGACGGCTTGCTCGCATTCGGCGTCCAGCATCGGCCATGTTCCGAGGCCGATCCGCGGCATACTGTGTCCGTTCAGCAAGGGCAGCCTTGAGGTCGCACCTGGTCTCGGAGCCGTACTCGTTTCATTTATCATCGGAGGGCCTCGTCTTTCGGATCTGTCGATAGTTTGCTAAACGGCTGAAGCCTCAGCTCTTTATGTTTGGGCCATCACGGGTGCGGTCAGCTCAAGGTAGGCGTTTGCCTCCTGCAAGCCAACGCCGCCGCCACACTTGTTGTCGATGTCGAACAGACTGGCCAGATGCGGCAGCTCGGCACGGTCGCCGTAATCCAGCAAGTGAAGCACAACGCATAACTGCTGTCCAGATGTTAATTCCGTTCAGCAGAGAACTGGCGAGATCTGCCGGTGTGGCAGTGGTAGCCGCCCGCCCAGCGCCGTCTGGCCTGTAATCCTCGCCAGTGGGGGCCATTAAACGCATCGCCATGAGATAGCTTCGGATAGGGCCAAGCCTCCCGGAGACCGCCTCCCTTTTGAAGAAGAGCGACCCGGGCCATGTCGAGGCGTTGGCCCGGGCTTTGTCCGTGCTGAAGGCCTATCAGCAGCCAGGACAGGCCATTGTCGGTCTCGGATGTTGCCGAGTTCGTCGGGATCGCCAGGACCGCGGCGGGGCGATTCATCCTCACCCTGGAATACCTGGGTTATCTGTCCTACGACGCCAGTGGCTATTCCTTGCGGCTAGCAGTGCTGGAGATCGGGGATGCCTATCTGCTGAGCCATAAGCTGCTGGCGGTGGCCCATCCGCACCTTGCGTCGCTGGTGCAGGAGGCTGGCGAGACAGCATCGCTGACGGTGCTGCACCGGGGCAGCGGGGTCTACGTGGACCGGGTCCACGCCGACCGCGTCCTGACCGTCAACATCATCATCGGCACCAGCCTGCCGGCGTACGCGACGGCGACCGGGCGCGTCCTTCTCTCCGGGCTCACCGAGGGGGAGCTTGATGAATATCTGGAAGCCCTGGTGCCGGAAAGCCTGACCGGCAACACCGCGATCGACCGCGAGGAAATCCGGAAGAGGATAACCGCGGCCCGGGAGCAAGGCTGGTCGCTGGCCGACCAGGAGCTGACCGAGGGCCTGCGGTCCATTGCCGTCCCCGTGCGGGATGCCGGGACCGGCATCATCGCGGCCGTAAACGTCTCCGCGCACGCCACCCGCGTCAGCGCCGATGCCCTGCGCACCACCGTCCTGCCCCGCCTGCTGGGGGCCCGGCAGGCATCGCAGCCGAGCTCGCCGCCGGCGATGCCTGTTCCAACCGGGTTTTCGATTCCAATGTGCGCGAGTCTACCGCGACTGGGCGTGCAGCTGAGCGCCTGCGGCCGGTAACAGCTCGCTGTCCGACGTCCCTCCGCCACCGCTGGCCGGCTCCGTCAGGAACGGCCGGAGGCGGGGATCGGCGCGTGGGCCTAGACCAGCAGGCCCTGCAATTCTTCAGCGGCCGCCTGAAGCTTGGCACCGAGTTCGACGCGGAGTTGGTCCGACATGCGGTGGGCCGGCACCGAGACGTTGAGGGCGTAGGGGGTGCCGCTTGGATCGGTGAGGGCGACGGCGACGGACGTCACGCCGTCCTCGCTTTCTTCGTCACTGCTTGCAAAACCGGTCTGCCTGATCTTGTCCAGAGCCGATTCCAGGTCCGCCCGGGACGTGATGGAGGCCTTGGTCAGGCCGGGGAGCTCTTGCTGGGGGTAAAGGTTCCGTAGCTGGTCATCGCTGAGCCGGCTCAACATGGCTTTTCCCGTGGCGGCGCAGTTGGCGGGAATCATCCGGCCCTGACGGGAGCCAACGCGCACCGCGCGGGAGCTTTCGATGGCATCGAGGAAATGCGTGTCTGTTCCCTCAAGCCTAGCGAAGTGGACGGTCTCCCCGGTTTCGTCGAAGAGCCGTTCCAGGAACGGGCGGGCGACGGTCCGGACGTCGCTCTGGCGTCGGATGGCGAAAGCGATGGAGCCCAGTGCCTGGCCAGGTTCATAGGCCCGGGTGGCCGGATTCCGGCGCACGAATCCACGGTAGAGCAACATGCCCATGAGCCGGTGGGCAGTCGAGGAAGCTACACCCAGATACTTGCTTGCGTCCGTCAGCCTGATGCTGGGCTGGGTCTCGAAAAGCAGGAGGAGGCGGAGGGCGTTGTCAACAGATTCTATGGGGTACTGCGGAGGAGGGCCGTATTTTGCCCTGTCGTCCGCATCTGTTGATCGCATTTTACTAATCATACCCAGCGTCGGCGGGGCTGTCGGAATCGCCAGGCTGGCCGGCTTGACGGGCTGACGCCCAGCCTGGCGATTCCGTGCCTCCAGGCGGTCGCTATGTTGAACGGCCCTCCGAGGTCCGGCAGCTCCGCCATGTCGGGACCGGGAAGGTTTCCGGTGCATCGGAGTCGCAGGCAGTGGAGAGTGCGAAGTCGAAGACGGAGATGTTTTCGCTGAGCCAGATGGGTACTGACGTCTGGACGATGGGTACGAGGCCCTATTGGACGTGCCAGCGGAGCAGGACCTCGGTCGGAGCGACCGGAGCAAGCTATACACTTACACGGGTGTAAGTGGCTTGCCGCGCTCGACACTGGCGGGTCGAGTGCGGCACACTGGTCAGTGTGGTCCCCGGTTTCGGGGTCGCTGCGCTGGGCCTTTGAAGGGATGGAATGAATGGCGGATGAGGGATTCACTCACCGTTTCAATCTGTCGCGTCGACGCCGGGAGAACACTCCCGCCGGCACCAAGAAGCGCCGTGACCTGTGGGTCACTGTGGAGGAGGAAGCCGCGCTTGTCGCGAGGGCTGAGCGGGAGAAGGTTACGGTCCCGAACCTGCTGATCACAGCGGCATTGTCCGAGACCCAGGAGACGACTACCGAACGGCGTGCCGCCATCGCGGAACTGATGTCCCTCCACAACCTGCTGGCCCGTTCCTCCAACAACATCAACCAGCTCGCACGCCAGGCCAACGCCACGAGCGAGTTCCCCGCCGAGGCGCGCGAAGCCCTGAAACATATCCGCTCCGTTGCCATGAGAATCGACGACGCCATTGACGGGCTGATGTAGGGATGATCCCGAACATCACCCGCGGCTCGCGCATGGGCGGGCTCATGGTTTACCTGGCCTCCACGGACGCCAATAAGACGAAGAACGCCCACTCCGATCCGCACCTGGTAGCCGGCGATGCTGCGATCATGTCGTGGTACGACGACGGTGTCCTGGACCGTGACGATGCCCTGGCAATCGCTAAGCATCTGGACCGTCCGCGCAAGGCTTATGGCGTATCAGTTCAGATCAAAGACATGCAGTGGGACGCGGCCAAGAAAGAACGCGTCCACGTCGGCTACAAGGACGCCAGCGTCTGGCACTGCTCGCTGAGCCTGCGCGCCGAAGAAGGCGCCCTGACGGATCAGCAGTGGGGCGACATCGCCAACGACTTCGTGGACTCTATGGGCTTTACCGAAGCCAGCGGAAAGGCGCAGTGCCGGTGGGCTGCGGTCAACCACGGCACGAGTGAGAACGGCAACCACCACATCCACCTGGCCGTCTCCCTGGTCCGCGAAGACGGCACCAAGGCATCCACCCACGGCGATTACAAAAGGGCGCAGGAGACCTGCCGGGAGCTCGAGGTCAAGTACGGGCTGGAACAGCTCTCCACCGTGCACTCCACCCGTGGCTACGACCGGGCCGAGAAGGCCATTGCCGTCCGGGACGAGCGGGAGATGCACCGCTCATCTCTGGCCCGGAAAGTGCGCGCCAGCGCCAGCGCCTCGGCCACCGAAGGTGAGTTTGTCCGGCGCGCCCGCGACACCGGCATGCTGGTCCGGCCGCGCTATGCGAAGAACACCACCGACGTCATCGTCGGGTACTCCGTAGCCGAGCGGCCCAAGCAGGGCGAACGGCCTATCTGGTTTGGCGGCGGCACCCTCGCGTCCGACCTGAAGCTCGGTGCTCTGCGTGAAGAATGGATGGACTCACCGCACCAGGCAACAGAGGCCGCGGCGGAATGGAACGCAGCGGCCCGCAACAGGCGCACCGTGTCCAGGACCGGCCCCGAGAACGGAACACCACCAGCGGAAATGTGGGTCGAGTACACCCGGAACGCGACCGCGCTTGTTGAGCAGCTGCGCGCACTGCCGCGTGATGACCATGCCACCTGGGCGAAAGCAGCAAGGGAAGTATCCGGAGCGTTCGCGGCGTGGTCCTACCGGCTCGAACCGACGCCGGGGCCATTGGCGGCCACCGCCGCCGAACTGTCCCGCACCGCCCAGCTCCGCGCACCACGGCAGCACAGCAAGCCCGTCGCCCTGCCGTCCATTGCCGGGACTGCCATGTTGTTCATGGCCGCGTCCGGTAAGAACAAGACGGCCGCCCAGTCCGCGCTCATGCTGCAGCTGGTCAACACTGCCTTCGCCATCCACGAAATGCACCAACAGTCCGGACGAACCAGAGAAGCGCAGCGGCTCCGTGCCGTCGTCACTGAGCAGTTGAAACCGTTCGCGGCGACCATGCCCCGGCCGGTCACCGTCGGTGCACCGGAACAGGCAGCGGCAACGAACTCCGTAGAACTTGGACTGCGCGGCATGGCGCCCATCCGTCCAGGGTCAGCGGTGCCGAGCACACCAACGCCGGCCAAAACCCACCAGCACACGGGCCGTGATTCCGGCCCCGTACTGGACCGATAAAGACCACCACCAACTGCAAGGGGATTCTCAATGACAAAGTCAAACGCCTTGAGTGACCGGTATCGTCCGGTACTCGAAGCGTTTGTGGTCTCTGAGGAGCGCCCAGATGACGTCGATGCGGCGTCGGGCCAGGGCGAGGATGGCTTGCTTGTGGTTTTTCCCTTCAGCGCGTTTCCGGGCGTAGTAAGCCCGCGAGGTTGGACAGTGAACGGACGCGGTTTGGGCAGAGAGGTAACAGGCACGCAGCAGTCTTCGGTCGTAGCGTCTGGGTCGGTGGTGGTTGCCGCTGACCCGGCCGGAGTCACGCGGGACCGGGGCTACCCCAGCGACGCCGGCAAGCCGGTTGGGGTTCTCGTACTGGTCCATGTTTCCGCCGGTCGAGGCGAGGAACTCGGCGGCGAGCTGCACACCAAACCCAGGGACGCTCAGCAGGATGTCGGCGTATTCATGCTCTCGAAACCGGGCCTCTATCTGGGCCTCGACCTCCTCAATCTCTTCGCGCAGACGCAGGATCTGAGCCGCGATCTTAGCCACCAGCATCGCGGCCGCTGCCTGCCCGGGCACGGCGGTGTGCTGTCGGTTAGCCGTTTCCACCGTGGTCTTGGCAAGAAGGTCGGCCTGGCGGACTCCTTGTTTTCGCAGCCAGTTCGCGATTCTGGCGTGGCCTGCTTTGCGGATCCCGTCAGGGGTTTGGTACCTCGTCAGCAGCACCAGCGCGCCTTTACGCAAGGAGTAATCGAAGGCCGCTTCCAGTGCCGGGAAATACCCCAGCAAGGTTGCGCGGAGCCGGTTAATGGCGCGAGTCCGGTCCGCGACGAGATCGGTGCGGTGAGCCGAGAAGAGCCGGAGCTCGATCGAAATTTCATCGGATGCCCGGACGGGGCGGAGGTCGCGACGCATCCTGGCCTGGTCGGCAATGATGCCGGCGTCCTTGGCGTCGGTCTTTCCGTCACCGCGGTATGTGCGGGAGGCGTGGTGCACGGTTCTGCCAGGGATGTAGAGGACTTGTTGGCCGTTATCGACCAACAGGCTGATAGCGAGAGCACCGCCTCCATCGTTCAGATCGGTTGCCCAGACCACTTCAGCGTCCTCTGCCACGGAGGGAACGTCGGCGATCATGGCCAGCAGTTCGGTCTCATCATTCGCCACGCGGCGAGAGAAGAGCCGCCGGCCCTCCTCATCGATCGCCACGCAGTGATGGTGAGATTTTCCAGCATCAATGCCCGCCCACAATCGCGTCACGGGTACCTCCTTGGCTCGTCGGGGTGTGCTACGCCCAGTCGACAACCTCGCCGTCGTGTCCTTACACAGCGATCAATGTCGCACTTCTCAATTAGAGGTCGAGTTGTCGCGGGGCACCGGGCGGCCAATCCCCTTCAGCCACAAGCAGGGCGTAGAACACGATGAAGCCATACCCGGTGCCCTTGGGTGATGGCGAGCATACAAAGCCCACCGATCACACACCAACACGTAAGGAGCACGATGAGTGAATCAGACGGAATGGATGAAGTTCTGGACGGCGGCATGCGGCAGTCCCTCATGATCGCGTCCCGCATTGCCGAGACCCTGGCCCGGCGCCGGCAGGAATCCCAACGGCAGCAGGAACACCAGGATGCCCAGGCAGCGCACGAAGCCCAGGCCCGCCTCGCTGCTTCACGCAGTGCGGCACGCGCGGCGCTGGCGCCGGTCAATAGGGACCAGTGGTGGGACAAGGCCCAGCCCCATGACATTGCCACTGCACATGCCGTTGCTGAAGGCTGGAAGGACCACGACCCCGCCGCACTGGCGGCCTCGGAAAAGATCCGTCAGGAAGTCGTGACGCGCTACGGCATCGACACCCGCGACATCGGCACGGACGCCGCCTACCTGGAGTCAGGGATCCAGACCATCACCACGGAGAAGGCCCGGCAGGACGCGCTGGAACGCAGCCAGGAAGAGACACGGACGGCGGCCACCGAACATGAGAAGGCCATGGGCCTGCTCGCTGCTGCCCGTGCCGAAGAACTCCGCGCCCAGGCCACGACACTGGCCCCGGAAATGGAACGCCACCAGGTGCCCGCGGAGTACCTTGCCAACCCCGAGCTCGCCCAGGCATTGCAGACGGCACACACCGCGAAGACCCCCGCAGCGGTACAGACAGCGGACGCCACCGTGCAGGAACGCCTGTTCCTCATCGGCAAGGACGGCATCAGCGGCCCCGACATCGACCAGCTGCGCAAAGAAACCACCTCGAACATCAACGGCGCCGGTGACTCGCACTTCGAGGACCCCGCGTTCGTCCAAGCAGCCAAGGACATGCACGAAGCCAAACTCCTGGCAGAGGGCGGCTTCACAGGCTCCGAAAGGACGCCCGTGGAACAGCGGTACGAGCGCGCCGAAAAGGAACTCTTCGCCCGCATGGAAAGCGTCGGCCGAGAAATCGAAAACCACATCACCAGCGACAGCAGCCGGCTCAAAGACCAGGGCCTGAAAACTGAGACCACGTCGGCCGCTGACTACGGCTCAGCGGAACGCCAGAAAGCTTTCGCCGCATCCCTGGCAAACACCGGCGCGAATGAAACCCAGATACGCGGACACCTCGCCGCCGCACGCAGCGAGGGAACACACCCCAGCGCAGCAGTGACCATGGGGAAGGGTGCCGCTAAGGCCAAAAGAACCCCCACAGGGGCGGCAGCCGGTGCTGAGAGGACTAAGAGTGGTCCCAGCCGGTGAGGACGATGGAGATGCCACGGGAGGTGGCACTATTCAGCACATGCCTCGAGCCAGCGTCGTATGTCGCTTTTCGGCCGCGCGGACTGTCATACCCAGCGATGCAGTAATGCTCAGGCGTAGAGACGAGCGCGGTCATAGCAACGAACTATAGGACACCAAGATCGTCGTGGGATCACGGCCTTGAGCCGGATGGCGCTGTGGATCTGGCTCTCACACAGACGGAACTCAGCGAACTGTTCGGCGTCCCCGTACCACCATCTACCCCGAGCGGGCATGCTGCCACACTGAGCTGAGGAAACGGCCTAACTTCTGTGAAAACGTTCTCGACGCGAACTCCGGATAAGCGCGGAAATCGAGTCCGATGACTATGAGGTCGGGGTTCTGGGCTCGGTACACCCTCATTAGTTCATCGCTGGCCCCGAATTCTAGGGCGTGCACCCGCGGCCGCATCGCTGCCAAGGCCTCCCCATCGCCGCTCAGCGCGCGTTGACCCAGAATTCGAGCGTAGCGAAGCTGTGACGCATGCTCGCCCATATCCGCGCGCATCTGGAGTTCCGTCTCAGCAGTTTCGTCGCCGTTCTTGGTTCGCTTGTCAAGAACATCAGCCAGAGCGAATTGGGCGTTGGATTTGCCCCTCGATGCAAGTTCTCGAAGTTCTGAGACCGCTCTCTCATCACCATTCTCCCCGAGGAGCTGAAGTGTGTGGGCAAAATTCACTTCAGCATAGACGTAGCGCTCTGCATAAGCACGGAGAGCGGATAGTGCCGATTCGTCGCCTTCCCTCGCGAAATGTGATGCTACCTGAATAAAGTAGCCATCTCGACCGGCAGGGGGGCCCGAACGGAACATTGCCATGCCAAAGGAGGCAAAATCTTCAAGCGTTCCCCATGTTGAATAACGATCCATCGCTGAGCTCGCGGACCGCCTTTTCCTAGGAGCAATACGCCAGTAGAGCCTCTCTGCAAATTTATCGCCTTGGCGATATCTTTCCTTGAGCAGATTGAGGAGCTTCATATGGGCGGATACATAACCGTAATCCTCGAATGCCTGAGATAGTAATCGGCATGCAACAGTGGTCATTCCTCTAGCTTCAGCATTATCGGCTAACTCCGTTAGAATCACGGGTCCCATTCGTCGTCCGTTGCCTAATAGACTGTTCCATAGGACATGACTTACTGGGCGATATTTGTATCGCTTTAAATGGTCCTGCAGCAAAAAATCATGCAAGTGATACGACTCATCGCACGCTTGCTTCGCCAAAGTCTCCCTTGAAAGGGCAGGGACTCCCATCATGTGGATATCGTGTGTATAGGTGGATGGAGCGATGGGATTGGCGTTTCCAGTCTCGTGTACCGCCTCGGCGATGGCCTTTGCGAGCCAATTCTCGGGTAGGTACGACAAAGCTTCGGGAGTAAGGTAGCTCGGCGCCGCGTCCATAATCGCCCAAGCAGGTATGGGATTCGGATATCCGATTCGTCGAAGCTCCGCTGCGGCTTGGATTACTGCTCGCACCGCTGGAAGAAAAGCGAGTGCCCGCTGTTCAGGAGTAGTCGGATACATGCGGGTGACAAGTTGTGGGCCCCCCGCGAGTACCTGTGTGATTTGACCAGACTGTGCCGTTTCTATAGCCAAAGATATTCTGGGGTCCGTTCGGTCTGCCGTCTCGAGTTCCTCGTCGGTGAAATCGTCCGGAACCTCTACCCATGCGATCCGTTCGTCCCGAAGTAAGTCAGCGACTTGGGAACCATTTTTAGAAGTATGGCGTGAGGCTATTCGTTCCTTATGTTGATGGGGCCAGATGGTACCTAGGATGGCTATCTGGCCTGCCGAGGGTCGGTCAAGTAGCTTCCGGAGCGCATCCGCGGCTTTTTCCCCGTCTTCTGTGGAGGGGAGGCAGCTTTGCAACTCATCCAGCCAAATCACCAGTCTCCGGGCTGTTATTCCGTGATCCACACTATTGATTACGTCTATTGGTGTTCTTGCAGCGATGGTTGGCCAGTCGCCTAGAATCTTCCTTGCAGCTTCGTAGATGCCCCGTGTTTTACCGGTGCACGAGTTCCCAGTTACGATGATGAGCTTTGGGCGTGACTCATAGGGCTGACATTCTGTCAGGTGCTGTTCCAGGTCGTGGTCATGTGGCCTGACTATGTATGGCGACAGGAAACCGAGTGCGGAATCAGGGCTTGCGATTGATTTGTGAATGCCTAAGCGTTCTGGATCCCAGGCGACTAATGGGCGGACAGGTGGCTTGTCGCTTGCCCGTCGTGGAAGAAGTACAAGCTGCGGTCGGTCTTTCAGTTCTGGGATGCTTTGGCCCAGACGCTCCCACCATCGGGTGGGGTGTGGAACGCCATCGCCCCAGCCTGGTCGGCCGAGCTCGGGGTGGAGTGCGGTGAGTGGTGTGAAGGCAAGGGTGCTTTGACCTTCGCGAGGCGCGTGGATGGCGACTACGCCAATGAGATATCCATCAGCTAAGACGGGTGCGCCGGACATCCCTGCCCAAGGCGTTGCGCCAAGGGACCCGATTCTCCGCGGAGGCAAGGGCAGGGGAGCATACTTAACGTGAAGGTGCCCCAGGCCATTCACCATCCCCGACAGCGTGGGAATCTCGCCTGTGGCATGTACCGTCTCACGGATCATACCTTCGGAGTGTTCTGCAAAGAGAGGGTAGCCGATTGCGTGTGCTTCCGTGATCGAAGTTGGTTCCAATGTGTCGCGATCAATACCAGCGATCGGGATCGGGGACACGTGGTTCGGCCAGTCCGGGACGGAAATGAGCGCCAAGTCCGGGGCTACCTTTCCTTCGGGATCCCCAACGAACTCTGGGTCTATGACGGCGGTGTACTCAATCTTCCCTGGGGTACGGACGAAGACGGCCAAAGCGTCCTTCACGACATGTGCCGAGGTCAGGACGGTACGTCCGGCAATAACCGCGCCGGATCCATAGCGCCAGCGCTTGCGTGTTCCTTCGCCTAGGTCACAGCACACTTCGACGACGCGAGAACCCATCGGGGAGTTAGGAACGCCGGGACCTTCTCGGGCGTCATCTTCTCCTGCGCCGGTGCTCGGCTCAGATGCTTGTATCGGTTCGCTGTCAGTCATAGTGGAAGCGCAATCCGATTTAAGTGTTCAGCACATCGTCAACTCAGCCCTTGCGATCGTTCGACTCATCCCGCACCCGGATGGGCCGACCGTCTTTATCCGTAGGGGCTTCGAAGGTGATGACGACCTTGTGCCCGGTATCTCTCTTCCTGCTTCCTTCTGCTCCGATGTCAATGAAGGGAACCTTGAAGCCAGCCTTACCTCCTGCCAGCCATCCGGCTGTAAGGGACAGTTCTACGGTTATGGAAGTGATCGGAAGCTGGAGATCGTCCTCCCGCTCGGAGTTCCGAGCTTTGTTAAGCTCTTCCCTCAATAAGGCAATCGCGTCTGCCAATCCCAGTTCTGAATCCTTCGTGTCTGAGCTTCGTTTCCCATTAGTCACTTGGACCACTCTGCCTTTCTTCAACGTCTAGTTGCGGTTCGTATCTTGAGCAGAGCACTTTCGGTGCGGGCCATTACGCCGCTGCCAGAGCAGCAAGACTGATCCGAAACTTCGAGATCTCGTAGGAATCACTTTTCACAATGCCAGAAGTTCAGCACCAGGGATAGTGCATGCTTTCGAAGTAGGCAGGGGCAGCAGCATGTCCTCAGGTTGAGCGGCTTTCTTGCGCAAGCTGCGTGCGTACGTCTGGGAACCAGCCAGCTGGTGCTTTCTTTGGTTCCAGGTGTTCGGGGTCTCGGTGTTCTTTCATGTCGCAGTTGTAGAACGGGCCCTGTGGGTTCAGCAGGACGCCCATGTGGTGGTCCGCGTGATCGCGCCACCAGACGCTCATGCCGGTGGCCGGGTCGAGACGGAGGTGCTCCCAGGAACGCCAGAGGGCCGCTACGCGGGAGACGGCTTCGGGGTGGAAATACCATTCGATGCACCACTTGGCGGTTTTTCCGGTGACGCTGCGGACGTATGTCGGCAGCAGTTGCTCGTGAAGGAACTCTTCGGCCGTGCCGTAGACGAGCTCCGGTGTCTTTTCCGGTTTGCCGTCCCCGCCGGTGCCGGGGTTGGGTGCGGGGGTGTCCGTGTCGAACAGTCCGAAATCATCTGCCATGGCTTTTGCTTCCTTACCCGGTGACCCAGGGATTAGCGGCCGGAGCGGCGGGCACCGGGACGGGCTCCGGTTCCTCTGGGCGGGGGCTGTATTTCTTGATGGACGCCTCCACGGCGTCCTTGTGCCGGCCGGTGTACCAGGGCATGGTCCGGACCAGCGTGGCGGGCGCGCCGGAGGCGAGGACCACGGCGCGGCCGCGGTCCAGCTCCGCGAGGTTGGAGACGTCGAAGATGCGTTCCTTGCCCTCCTGGCGGGAGCGGCTGGACCCCGACTTTCCCGATGAGACGGAGACGCTGGTGTAGCTGTAGTCCCCGATCAGGTCCGAGAGCGCCCGCAGGAACCCTTCTTCGGCCACTCCCCCGCCATAGACCTTGACGTTCGCGGCCGACCAGATTTTCCGCATGTTCGCCTCGCCCCACAGCTCGACGCCCTGGGACCAGGACTGCAGGATGCCCATGACGATCAGGCCCTTGGAACCGTAGTGGCTGAACTGATCCGGCAGGGCTGCCCAGCGGACGACGTTGGCCAACTCATCGAGGGCGAACAGTGCTGGTTTGGGCAGGCGGCCGCCGCTGCGCTCGGCCCGTTCCTCCATCGCCTCAGCGATCGCCACCGTCAACGCTGTGGTGAGCGGGGAAGCGGAGCCGGCCCCTTCCTTGGAGAGGATGTAGATCGTCTCCTGCGAGGCAGCGAAAGCGTGCGGATTGAACTGCCGGCGGGCATCCGTAGTCACCGTCGCGCCACGCGTCGGAGCGACCCAGCGCAGCGTGTTCCTGGACTTGAGGCACTGAATCATCTTCTCTGCGGTGCCGAAGATCCCGTCGCGCTGTTTGTCGGCCAGCTCCAGCGTGGACTCCAGGCCCTTGTACTGCAGCTCGTAGTCATGCTCTTTCAGGATGTTGATCGGTCCTCGGCTGACCTGCTCCGTCACCCACAGGTAGACCTGCGTGATGGGAAGCTCACCGAGCGCGGCCGCGAGGAAATACGAGGAGAGAATGTCCTCGGCTTTGGGGTCGAAGTAGGCATCCGGCTTAGACCCCGGGACCCGGGAGCCAACGGAGAAATGCTGGGTGAGCTTGTACGCCTTCTCTTCGTCCGTGACGTAGGAGAGCGGGTTCCACCACCACTGTGCTTCCTCCTGGGCGATCTTCTGCGGGTCGAACACCCACACCGGGCCGGTTGCCTCGCGGACGCCACGGGTGCCGTCCACCACGTCACGCTTGTTCGAGGTCGACACCACAGCACCCGGCGCGTCCAGGATCGCGGGCATCACCCGTGAGGTGGACTTACCGGTACGGGGGCCCCAGATATCGAGGCTGAGGTCTTCCCAGGACTGAATGAACGTCTGGCCGGTGGAGACAACCTTGCCCACCACGATGCCCGGCGTGCCCGTCACGCCCAGCCGATCCGCTGTCGCTTTCGCGCCCTTCTCGGAGAACGCGGCCAAGGACTTCCCGCGGCCCAGGTACCGGGCGGCCTTGTCGACGCGGGCACGCTTGGACGCACCCTTCCTCCACGCCACGAGCACGACGATGGCCAGGACCAGGACCAGGCCGGCCATGAGGGCGGCCGCGACGGTGGACTGGACGGGCCACGGCACGCGGCCCTTGACCAGCCCGGCGATCAGGTCGATGGGGTGTGCGGGGGGTGCTTTGATGCCGGCCATCAAGGAGCCGAGGTGGGCGGCCGCGTAGGTCCCGCCGCCGAAGACGACGATGAAGCCGATGGCGAACCAGACCAGCAGGGCATCCCCGAGGCCCATTCCTTTACGGTTCGGTGCACTCACAGCGTGCCTCCCTCAAGGGCTACGTCAGGGGCCATTGGCTCGAGGAGCCTTTCCGGGATCTCTCTCCACTTAGCCTCGGTGTCGTTGACTCCGTCCGGGCCTTGCTCCAAAGATGTCAGGCCCACCAGAACCGGGATCCCGGGCCGGCCGCCAACCTTGATCAGGAACTTCCCCCGTCCGGGAGGTTCGACGTCGAGCCCGCGGGAGTCCCAGGCGGGCGGGTCCTGCCAGGAGATGAGCTTCTGCTGTTCCTGCCTCGACAGCGGAATGGCCGAGGTCAGCAGCGGCATCTCCGAGGCCGGCAGGCCGCCGCAGATCACCATGCCGGAGCGTTCCACGAAGCCGCGGGCCTTCATCCGGTCCTCTTCCGCCGGGAGCGCCAGCAAGTCGGACATGGTGTGGGAAATCATGATCTGACCGACACCCACGGAGCGGTTCAACCGGGTCAGGGCATCCACCCGGTCCACCATGCCCTTGCCGGCGCGCAGCGCCCGCCACAGCTCGTCCAGGACGACGAAGTAGTTCCGGCGCGGTTCCAGACCGGCGTCCGCGAGGGCGTTGGCGACGTTGACAGTACCGAAGCCGTAGGACCAGCAGGCCAGCAGCACTGCGGCCTGCAGGTCGGTTTCGGTCTCGTCAATGCTGGAGACGTCGAAGACCACGGCGCGGTCGCGCATCATGGGGTTGGTGGTGTGCCGGGAGAAGATTTCCCCGAGCTTCCCGCCTCCGGTCAGGCCGAGCAGGGTCGCTTCCAGGGCCCGGGTTTCCTGCAGATAGACCGTCATGTCCCCGCGATCCAGCGCGACCTGGCGCAGCTCATCGGGCGCGGAGATGATCACGTCCAACAGGTCTTTGAGGACCGGGACGCCGTCGAACCGGTCATCGAGGACCCGCAGGGCGCGGTCCAAAATGGTCTGTTCCTGATCGGTGGGCGGGTTGTTCCGGCTGATCGTGATCAGGGAGACAACCATGGCCAGGCGCCGGCCGTGCGCGTCGGCGCGGACCCGGGCGGCGTCCTCATGGTGGCCGCTGTCTTCGAGCAGCTGCGCGGCTTCGACGGCCTGGCCGGGATCGAGGATGTTCAGGTAGCCCACTCCCCGGCCGAGCTTGATGACCTGCCCGCCGAGCGCCTGGACCGCTTTGGCGTGCTCGCCTTTCAAGTCCCCGAGGATCAGGGGGTGGACGCCCTGTGCGGAGAGCCCGATGAACATCCGGCGGACCACGGTGGACTTGCCCAGCCCCGGCTTGCCCAGGATGAACGCGGACGGATTGGAAATCAGCCGTGCCCGCTGGAACCAGCTGATCGGGTCACAGCAGACCGTGGCCTGGGTTTCCTCATGACGTCCGAGCGGGACGCCGATCATGGGCGAGGACGCCCCGGAGGAAAAAGGCCACAGCCCGCAAACCTGGACCGTGGTTCCCCGGTATTCCTTCACGGACGGCACGAGCTGGGCCATGCCGCCGCCGCGTCCGGTCCAGCCCCGGGCCGATGGCCCGGGTTGGCGCGGTTCCTTCTCAGCCTTCTTCTTCGGCGCGGCCTTGACCGGTGCTGCAGCTTTCCTGGCAGGGCGGGTGAAGAGTTTCATGCGGGCCATTACAGGGCATCCTTGATTTCGGAGGGCAGGAGGCTGTGCTTGGGAAGGACCAGACCCAGCGGCAGCGACGCGGCGAACGCGGTGTCCTGGGTGCCGTAGGCGCGGCGCAGCAGCACCCGGGCGGTGCCGGAGGTCTGCTCCACGGCGGCCACGGCATCTGCGAGGCGTTCCTTATCGGTCACGGTGGCCGTGACGACCATGCCGAAGTTCACCAGCCCGGCGCCCTGAGCTTCCTCCTGCGCGGTCTGCACGGCGGAGCGGGCATCGACCAGGGCGCGGGCGGACGGGCGGTTTCCGGAGGTGATGCGGACGTTGGCGTTGTTCTGGTCCCGCTCGACCACGGCCGCGGCACGGGCCGAATCCATGGGGCGGTAGAGCAGTGAAACGCGCTTGCGGTCGATGTCCCCGTGCGGGGCCAGCAGCCGGGACAGGACCGAGGAGTTCACGGAACCGCGCGGGGCACCGGTCATGGTCCAGGAGACGGAGAACGCGCTGTCGTGCCGGTAGTCATCCCAAGACGCCTGCGTCGCGGAGGGTCCAACTTCGCCCCAGGTCAAGAAGACCGGGGAGCCGGCGGAGTGCGCTTCGTCGATGATCAGGGCGGCGGGCGGATCGTAGGCGATCCGGACGACCTCGCAGAGTTCCTGCGCGGACATCGGACGGGCGATCCCGGCGCCGGTGGACTGCAGCCGGGCCGACAGCCCGGGGATCCGGGACGCGAGGTCACGGGCCACATCTTCGGGTGTGCGCTTCTTCGAGCCTGCCCGCAGGGAGGCGTTGAAGGACAGGGACACCCAGGCCCGGACCGTGGCCGACCCTTCCGGATACGTGTCGACGACCTCGTGGAGCACGTTTTTGGCAAAATCCGGGGCGTTCGGGTCGATGTTCATCATGACCTCATTGCGGAGCCGGTAGCCGGAATCCGGTGCGGTCTCCACCGTCACGGCCGCGGCGTCCAGTCCCGCTTCGTCCCCGAGGCCGGCGAGCCAGCCGCCCCAGTTCGCCACCCAGGCATCGACCTGTTCCGGGTCCACCAGGGACGCACCGTCGGGTTCGGTGGAGAAGATCACGGTGTAGTGGCTGGTGGAAGGCACATGCAGGAGGGCGAACGGGCGCTTGTAGGAGTCGGTGAATTCATACAGGGTGGACTTCGCCGCGAGGCCGGGCAGCTGGTACATGCCCCACTGCGTTACCCCGAGGGGGCCGGAACGGTAGAGGTTCGTTCCGGAGGACTTGGCGAGCCGGAAGCTCATTCGGGTTCCGAACCGGTCAACAACGGACTGGCCGTGCTTGTCCTTGACCGTCAGCAGCAGGGCTGCCGCCCCGGCTACGGCCAGGACAGCAAGGCCCGGGAACAGGCCCCAGATGGCGAAGCTGATGATGCCCAGCAACAACCCGGCCATGACAATGCCGGTGCCGATCGCGCCGAGGTTGCCCAGCCCAGCCGAGCGCGGGACGCGCCAGTTGCCGTAGGACGGTTCCTTGTATTCGGTATCAATTGCTGCCACTGGGGCCCTCCCCGGTTGAATCCTGCGCGGTCTGTTGTGCGGCCTGGGAAACCCTGGACGCTGCTTGCGCTCCTACAGCGACGGCCATGCCGGCCGGGCCGGCGGCTGACGCTGCACCCGAGGCGGCGCCTGCGCTACCGGCGGCAGCTCCTGCCCCTGCACCGGTAGTGCCTGCTGCGCCGGCTGTGGCGGCTGTGGAGGCGCTGGTGGCCCCGCCCGGACCGGTCGCCCCGGGCGTCGGCTTCCCGCCATTCCCTCTGGGGCCGGTTGTTCCGGTGCTGCCCTTCGGAGATGAGCCCGACTGGTGGGTTTGTATACTGGCCGGTGTCGGGGCGGCGTTGCCTTTACCGCTTCCGCTGCGGCCCATGGATACGGCACCTGTGGCCATGGCCCCCACGGCAGCCCCTGCTCCTGCTCCCCCGCCGGAGGCGACGGCACCGACCATCGGCGTCACGAACCGCATCAGCGCCGGCAAAGCGAACAGCGCGACGATCATCAACGTGAAGCCCGTGATGGACGTGATCAACGAATTCTTCCCACTGTTGCTACCCATGAGCAGGAATGCGACCGAATAGACGATGGCGGCGGCAGGTTTGTAGAGGATGAACGCGATAGTCCAGCCAACTGCTTTCTGGAACCACTGCCTGCCCATCTCCGTGTTGGTGAACGCGGCCGTGGTCGGCAGGATGCCCGCCAGGATCACCAACATGCCGCTGCGCACCACCATCAGTACGACCTGGACGAGAGATGCAATCAGACCAATCAGCCCCAGAACGATCAGGATAAACACCCCGACGCCGGTCTGGTTGGTCATGACCAGGATGTTCATCGCCTCTGCGAATCCCTTCCCGTCTGTCGAACGCTCGATGACGGCGACAGCGAAGGCGTCGGCCGCGATCACCAGAATTGAGATGACACCCAGGCCAAGGCCCGACACCAGAGTGAGCGTGAGCAGCGAACGGAGCAGGTCCTTTAGCGGCGCCCCACGCTGTTCCCAGATCAGCCGGATGCCTCCGAGGATGACGGCGAGTACCGCCAGCGCCAGCGTCCAGGGCATCAATTCGCTATTGACCGCAGAAACAACCGGACTTGGCGCGGTGCCGTCCTGGCTGGCCAGGTTCACGGTGGGCATCGAAACCCAGAAGGTAGACAGTGTCGTCACCATCTGGCTCATGCCCTCCATGACGGCTTTTGCAAGATTGTTGATTGCGTCGTCCGCGATCCCCGCCGCAACATTGCCGAGACGCTGTTCGCCCATGCAGACAACGTTCCAAACTTCGCATTCCTTTTCTGCCATGTCAGACGCCGGCCCAAGGGATAAATGAACTCAGGTCACTGACCTGGCGAACTGCGCCTCCGCCAGCGGGAGGGATATCCATTTTCCAGTCGCCGTCCTCCCAAAGCAGTGACGTCGAGAGAGCACCGTATCCGCCATCTTTGGTCTCGAAAGCCAGCTCCACAACGGCTGTTTCGGGAGTGTACGAATGGATCATGAAGCCGGCGATCTGGACCTTCGGTGAGGTCCCACCGCTGACGTCCTTGCCTTCCTTTATGGCCTGTACTGCTTTGTCCCGCGAAGGGCTATCAGCTGAAAGTTCCAGGTAAACCTGTTTTGCATAGCCGTTAAACGACGCTGCCCAGATGTTTACCGTTGCGTACAGCGCTCCTGTGGGGGATTGAGCGAAGCACGACCTCAGACCGTCCTTGCCCACCGTGCCGGGGCCTGCTGTTGATGGATCAGTTGGAACGGCCATGGTTCCGAGCAGGTCCCACTTGGATTTGGGGGCGGTTCCCAGTGCAGTTTCTTTACTCGCAGGGAGGCCGCAGACGCTCTTGCCAGCCTCAGCGGAGGCGCTGGGGCTGGCTGCGGATGTGCTGCTGGTCTCTGCCGGGGCAGGGCCGGGCTGGGCGTTTCCCTGTCCTTTGGGGAGCAGGAAGATGACGACGGCTGCTGCAATCAGCGCGACCACCAGCGCGGCAGCAATGAGGAAACCGGGTTTGGTGAACGGATTGCTTTCGGTGGTGCTCTCTGTTGACTGGCTCATGGTGAACCTCCCGTTGTTGGTGCTGGCTTAGACGAAGGCGCGGACGATGCCGGCGGCACCGGTGATGATGATGCAGCCCATCAGGACCCAGCCGAGCTTGCCGATGGCCTGAGCGCCCTCGCCGCGCTGGAGCTGGATGACCATGCCGATGCCGACGATGATGACGCCCAGGACGCCCAGGACCAGACCGATGCCGGAGGCCCAGTTCAGGATCGTGAGCAGGCCACCCGCCTGTTCCGGGACGACCGGGGTGGGGTTGGGGATGACGCTTGCTGCAAGTACGGAGAAGGAGTTCATGGTGAGACCTTTCAGTGGGTGGTGCCGGGTGTGGAGCCGGTAGCCAGGGCGGCTAAGTCAGTGATGAAGCGTTGAAATTCACGGGCCGACGGGGCGGTGGTGGAGTCTGCGTGCCGCCAGGCCTCGACCCAGGGCAGGGTCCAGGACCGGGGGGCTCCCCCGCTGACGATTGTCGCGAAGTCCCGCAAGGGTTTGGGGGTCTTACCCGGTGCGTCCGCGAGGACGGCGAGGCCGAGCAGATCAAGGGCCGGTGCCGCGCCTGATGCCCACTGGGTCAGGGCGCCTTGTGCAGCTGTCAGGCCGCGGATGTCTGCACGGCAAACCAGCAGCACCCGCGGCCTGCTGCCGTCGTGGAGGACGGGCCAGCAGTGACCGGTGACCCGTGCCCCGCCGATCAGGTCAGCGATGCGGCTTTCCCCGGAACCCCCGTGGGCGCCGGCGACCCACAGCGCCGCGGAGCCTGCGATGGTGCGGCGGCCAAGACGGTCTGCGGCATCGGGTTCGACCATTCCCCTGAGCGGTCCATTGATCACGGCCTGCGCAGGCACGTGAGCTTCCGGGGCTGCGGTGTCCGCGCCGTCGGCGGTGGCCGGGTGGGTGATCCAGGGGTTCAGGGACTGTTGCATGCTTGCCTCCTTTCAGAGTCCGTGGTGGGTGGGTTAGAAGACGGCGGCGACGGCGGCCGCGGCCGCCAGCCATGCCCGCTGGGTGGCGGGCTGGAGGGCTTCATAGCGGATGGGTCCGTTGACCAGGGCCGGATCGTAAGGAATCCGGACGACCGCCCGGACGAACGGGGCGAAGCCGTCAGCGATCCGCTGGGCCTCGTCCTTGGCCCGCTTCAGCGCCTCGCCGCTCATGCTGCGCTTGGCGTCGGTGGATTCCGAGACGATGACAACGGCGTTGCGGGCCAGTTCCGCGTCGTGGCCGCCCCGGGATTCCAGGGTCTGCAGCGTCAGCCGTGCGGCTTCTGCGCGGTCCTCAATGGCTGTCACCGGGACCACGAGCTGGTTGGTGTGGTCGATCATCCGCCGCCAGTTCGCGGCCCTGGCCGTGTTGCCGGAGTCCATCACGACGAGGCGGTAGTAGCGGGTGAGCACCTGGTGGGCGATGTCGACTTCCTCGGCCGTGACTTCGTGGTCGCCTTCTTCGTTTTCATCCGAGCGGAGGACGTCGAACTTGTCGGCGGTCTGGTGGTGGACGAACTTGGCGATTTCGGCGGCGTTCGTGGACGGGGAGAGCAGTTCGGTGGAGGCGTCGATCAGGTCCAGGACGCTGCGGTCGTGGGAGCCCTTTTCCGTCCGCCATCCGAGGGTGCCCTGGGATTCGTTGTTGTCCCACGCGACCGTGGCCGCGCCGCTGTAACGGGCAAGGATCGCCGAGAGCATCACCACGGTGGGGGTCTTGTTCGCCCCGCCCTTGCGGTTCACCACGGCGATGGTCCGGGGGCCGGGCCAGTGCTGGCTGACCGTGCGGACGTCCTCACGTTCGGTGAGTTCTTCCGCGGAGGGATCCATCCGCAGTCCCAGGCGTGTGAGTGTTCCGCGCCAGCCCTGGGTGGCAGGTTCCAGCACCGGGGCGCTGACCAGGAACGAGGTTTCCTTCAGGCTGCGCCGCGTCGGCGCTGCTTCCTCAACAAAGGCAGCTGTCTGTGGTTCCGGGGTGGCCGTCGCGGGGGCGGGCGGCCACGGCTGGGCGCCCACCGATGCTGCAGTGGCAGTGGCAGGAGCGGCCGCAGGCTCTGGTGCGGGTGCGGGGACGGTATCAATGACGGCCGGCGCTACGGTCGCGGGCGTGGTTTCGGGGGCTTCTGCCCGGCGGCGGGCCGGAGCGGGCTCGTAGGAGACGGATTCGATCTTGTTGTCCGGGTGGACGATGAGTTCGCCGTGTCCTTCGGGGTCCTCGATGCGGACCCGCACGGGGCGCTGGAGAGTCTGGGCTTCGCCCACGATGAGGGCCAGGGCGTTGTTGCGCAGTTCCTGCATGGAGTCTCCGGCAGGGACGATGCGGGAGTTGCCCGCGACGAGGACCTCGGCGGTGCCGTTGTCCCGGACGATGGCGCGGATGTTGGGAAAGGCCATAACTTGCGTTGGTGTGGTGCCCATGAGCTTCTTCCTTACGTGTGTGGGATGGACGTGCCGGCGTTTAGGAGGCGGGCGGGGTGAGGCGGTTGACCTTCCACGGGGCGTCCTTGCCGGTGCGGAGCAGCTGCACCGTGTAGGTCCCGGCGTTGGTGGGGACCGCTGCCATGACGCCGAAGCCGTTGGTTTCATCGACGCTGAGGGTGGCGGTCCCGGTGACGCGGGATGCGGGGATGTTGGCCGGGTCCACTGCCGAGTAGTCGGCGGTGGCCTGCGGGGTCAGCCAGCGGGCCAGGTCATTGGCCCACTGCTTGTCCTCCACGGCGGGGCGGGCAAAGTCCGTCATAGCGTTCTCTGCGACATCCATGGCCTCGTCCTTGCTGGCCTGATCCCAGGTAATGCCGATGGCGGCGGGGATAGTGCCGCCCGGTGCCTGGGGTCCACTGTTGGCGCTCAGCGAGACCGGCGCGGACGCTGTGGGCTTGCTGGTTGATGCCGACGGCGCTGTCGTGGTGTTGCCTGCCGGTGCGCAGGACACGCCGAGCAGCGCCACGGCGAGCAGGATCAAGGGCTTTTTCACTTTTTCTCCTCTTGAGTGGGCAGGTACAGGAAAGCTGAGGGGACAGTGCTGGTCACTGTCCGGGTGTAGTAGCTGTGGTCCGCCGGGGCTGGGTTGCCGTTGTAGCCCTCTTCGACGTAGGTCCCGTTGTCTTTGACTTCCTTGACCACGGCGACGTGACCGAAGTTCGGGTCCGCTCCCCCGGCGCCGGGCGCGTACCAGACAACTGCGCCGACCCGTGGTGTGCTGCCGGTTGGCCAGCCCTTGGCATCCCAACCGGCCTTCCACGTCAGGGCCGAGCCGAGGCCCTGCCCGTCGGGGCGGAAGGAGCTGTTGAGGAACTTGAAAGGAGCTTTCGTTGAACCCATCTGCTGGTTGACCCGCCACAGGGCGAAGTCCACGCACTCGCGGTAGTACATGCCGAGCGGTGAGGTGCTGGCTGTGTTTGCGCCGCCCTGTAGCCAGGTCGGGGAGTTCTTCCACGGGTAGTCATCCCCCGCGCCGGACTGTCCCGGGATGGCGCAGTCGCCGCCTTGAAGGGAGAACTTCGAGTTCGAGAGCGCCTGGACGAGTTTGACGGCTTCGGGCCAGTACTTCTGGTAGTGGTACGGGTCGGCGTTGCGCTGGACCTTGTTACCGGCAATGGTCGGTTCCAACAGCTCCCAGCCGGGCACGCCCTGCAGGGCCTTGATGAAGTTGGTCGCGCTCCTGGTGGGGTCCATGCGGTCTGCGTAAGAGCCCCACGCGCCGTTGGCGCGCTGCTGAAACAACCCCCGCGAGTCCGGACCGGCACCGTCGCCAATATCCAACGCCCGCAGGCCCGACTCCCCCAGGGCCACCATGACGCTGATCATCTGACCGTTGGCGGATAAGCTCAGCGCCTTGCCGGCGCCCATGATGGCTGCTGCGTTCTTAAGCTGCTCCTGGGTGTAGCCCTCAACCTTGGTGCTGCCGTCGATGACGACAGAAACGGACGGGCCGCAGTCAGCCAAGGCTGGTTTCGCGGGTGCCAGCAGCAGAAGCATGGAGAAGACGAGGCCGATCAGCATCAAGAGTGCCGCGACGGCGGCTCCTGTGCTGAGCATCTTGGACGGCTTCACGCTTCCCCCTGCGCTTCTGTGCTGTGTTGCCTTGCAGTCAGGTCTCGTAGGTGGGCCCCGGCTAAACTCGATCCCAGAAGCTACGATGGATTAATACAAGTTTTGAGATATCTAGATTTGTTTAATTATTGGTTCAATCCTAGCAGGTATTGATCATCCGCGCTTTTCTCATGCCATTTGTCTAAGGAGTGTCCGTGCCTGTCTCAGCCGCCGAATTTCGGGAGTGGTTGGAAGGGCGATCCCTCAGCCCATCCCCGACTGCGCTCAGTGCGTTGACCGGTATAAATCGGGGCACTCTGAACAATCAGCTCAGGCGTGGAAACGTTGCGGAGTCCACGGTGATCGCTATCGCCAGGGCCACGGGAATGAACGTCATCGATGCGCTCAGCGTCTTCAGTCCGTACCAGGTCATCAAGTCCCGGCCCATAGAACCCTCTTCCGCGGAGCTTTTGAGTCAGGTCCATCACGCGGATCTCATGGCAGAGCTGCAGTTTCGCACCTCCAAAAAGCACTATCCTCGTGAGCTCCGCAAGGGTATTGACCTCATACCCTTCCCGCATGAAGGGTCTGTGCGGACCTGGATCGATTCCATCGATCCAGGGGACATTCGCCAGCAAATGTCCCAGGAAACGGGCATGGCGCTTACCTACATCGCCACACAACTCACAGAAAACAAGTTGAACCCGCCTTTGGCGATCGCAGCCTCTCGAGCCGGTGGAGGCTCGTTCGCGACCGGCCTTGTGGTGACTGAATTGATCACGCCGGCCGAAGGCGGGTGGCAGATCAGGGCTCGCGAGGATGAGTTGCTGGAAGTTTCTGACGATGCTTTGGTCGAGGCCATTTCTGCCCGAATCCACCTCCTGCAGCGGCGTGTGAAGCAGCGAAAGGAAGCCCGCGAATACGCGGAGAAAATGACGGAACTCCTGGGATGAACCCGCTCACCGTCGTCCCGGTAAGTCTGATGCTCATTCTCCTGGGCAGCCTGACATTCAAACGCATTAATACCCCGGTGCTGGGACACCAGCATGCACTGCAGGGAAAAGCCAGCAGCATCGCTCTGTCGGGTATCTTCCTGACCCTCGCCTATCTACTGCTCCTGCCCCCGGTCTACATGGGCATGGAATCAATCATGCCGCTCACCAACGGCACCGACCTGGTATCCAAATACTTCGCCCTCGTCGCCGTCGCATTCCTGGGCGGTCACCTCAGCACTGCCTACGGCTCATCGTTCGCACGCCGGTGGACTGTCGGGGCACCGGGAGCGGCAATGCTGGGTACCGTCGCTACGGGCCTGCTGGGCACCCTCCTGGCGACCACCGCCCCGAACCCGTCACCGCAGCTGCTGGACTACGCTGCGCAGCCGAGCGTGCGCCTGAATACATGGCTCGTGCTGGCCTACGTCGCCTACATCGTCTTCCCCCTCATCAAGCCCGCCTACAAGGACTCCCGCAGGAATCCCCTGAGAGTCGGCCGGGTCGCGTCCGGACTGATCGCCGCCGGCTTTGCGCTGTCACTGATGCGCGCCTTCACCTATCCGGTTGAGTTGAGCGCGACCGGCGACGCCACCTACCTCTTCATGATCGTTTCCTACATCTCCACGGCCTTCGTGGTGACCGGCCTGGCACTCTTCGCCTACGCCCGCAAGAACCGCGTACCGCAGACTGAGCTTGGCTCAGCACTCTCCATCGACTAGAAAGGCTGCCATGAACTCGACGCCGCAAGACGCCCAACTAGCCGTCAAAAGCGTCCTCGCCGAGGTCAACAAAGAAAACGAAGCCGCCTACAGGGTTATCTTCGAAGCAGTGAAAATATGCATCGCCTCCGGAATGAATCGACAGGAAGCTGCTAAGTTCCTTGGCGTGCAGGCTCGACGAATCGACCGCCGAGGACAGTACTTCCGATCACTCCTGGCAACTAGGAACCTGTTCCGGGGCGCCTTGAACTCCGGGATCGGCTCAACAGCCGATGCTGCCGAGGTCGAAGCCGTCGTTCGGCGGGCCTGGAAGCGCTAACCTCGAAGCCGCAGCTTGCTCCATAACTAAAATTTCTTGAGTTTGTGACATATTGGAACCATGTCACCATCAACGTCGTGCAGCCTAGCCGAGGACCTACGCTCGCGCGGGAATAACGGGGTCGACCTGCGGGAACGACTGCGAGGCGATTGGCGCGACACGGCAGCGACATCCCACTTAAGGGAACCTGATTCCGGTTCCATGGAGAATGTCCATGGAAAACCAAGGAATGAGGATGCCATGCCACAGCCCTTCAAGGGAGACCGCCGGAACATCACCGTGCGGATGCAGGCTGCTGATGCCCAGAAGCTGCAAGCTTTCTCGGACATTACCGGCGACTCCAAGAGCGATGTTGTTGCTCGCCTGGTGATCGACTTCCTAAAGACCATCGACTTCGACAGCATCTCTGGCCAGGAGGCCCTGCCTATCGCTAAGGCCAGTTAAAAACTGAAGGCCCGCTTTCGCGGGCCTTCAAAAAGTATGACGTTCAGATCCACATCTTGGCGGATCAGCGATCTGAACTTATCAAGCTCCCCGTGAGGGGCGCTCCATTTGCTATACCCCGAAGGGACTAGCTGTTGTCTATGGTACCTGTAGCGGCCGTGCCGTCAACAACTGACGCACCGCGAGCAGCGCGTCAAGTCACACCCGACATGGCATGGGCGCTCGCTCCCTTGATCGCCGGCGCACCCACTTACCGCTTGGGACGCTGGATCGGCGGCAGGTTCCAGTACCCGCGGCCGCAGAATCCGCCCCGGATAAGTGCTGTGTTGCCGACACGGCCGGCGGCAGTCCTCATCCATGGGGCAGACGGCTCGGTGGCTACTCTCTGCCTTGACCTGGACACTTCCAAAGCGCTGCAGGGCGTCGTCGATGCCGACGCCCAACGCCTCGGGACCCTCTTGGAGAGCTGCGGTATCCGCTACGTTGCGGACTACTCCCCCAGCGGCGGCCGCCACCTCTACATCCCGCTCGCAGAAAGAATGAGCGGCCCGGAATCCCGGCAGCTCGTCGAAGCCATGACCCTCCTGGCTCCAAGTCTCGACCCCAGTCCACACCAGAACGTCACCGACGGCTGTATCCGGGTTCCAGGTTCCTCACACAAATCCGGCGGCCGGCAAATCCTGACCACTCCCCTGGCCGCTGCCTATGACATCCTGCGCCACCGGAATCCCGCCAGCGCCGTCACCGCGCTCAGACTGGCCCTGGCGCCCGAAATGAGACGCGCCCGCGAGCTCAAAAACCGCGCCGCCAAGATGATGGCCGCCGCCACGGCAGCGCGCGGTCTTTCCCCCGCTCCGATCGGCGGGAGCCAATCCCCCTTACGGGTGCTGGCCCGTACCGGCCTGTACGACACGGCCAAGTACGCCAGCCCCTCAGAGGCCCGCATGGCGGTCCTGAACCACTTCGCCGCCTGTGGCTGGACCCTGGACCAGGTCCGCCTCGAGCTGGGCGGCCAGTTCCCCGGCCTCGCCGCCCTCTACACGACCACCGACCGGCAGGAACGCCTCATCGACAAAGAGTGGGCAGAAGCCTGTCGCTGGATCCAAAAACGGGGAACCCAAGTCTCAGGTATAAGGACTACCCGTATTAACGACACAAGCCCCCCAGAACCCACAGGGGGGGCCAGCAGAACCAGCAGCAGGGTTGGCGTGCACCAGCTCGTGAATGATCTTGAAAATGTCCTCTACGCAGTCCTGGACCACAGACTCAAAGAACGCCGCCGCGAAGGCCTCAGCCTGCGCCTGCTGCTTCGCGCAGTGCTCGGCTACATGCGGACCATGGAAACTGATGTGCTGGATGTAGGCTGCCGGACCTTCGCCACCGCCCTGGGCAAACACCATGGCACCATCTCCAGGCTGCTCCCGATGCTCGAACAAGCCTCAGACGGCATCCTGACCAAAATTGCCGATGCCCGCGGCCGCAACGCCGATACCTACGTGATTCAACTCCCCCAGCACTTTGAACAACTTGCCCGGGAACTCTCCTGGCGCAGCGGAAAGATCCATGGCATCCGCCCTGTATTCCGGGCCCTTGGCGACGTCGCTGCCCTCGTATACGAATCAATCGAACGGGGACGCCTCTCCCCCACCACAGCAGCAATCGTCCGGTCCACAGGACTCAGTCGCACAGCCGTTGAAACGGCACTTGCGGCCATGAGCAGCTACAACATGATCGGACGCCGGCACGGGCAATGGAGCATCACGGCCGGGACCAGCCTGACCGCGCTGGCCCGCCGGCTCGGTGCACTTGACGACGCCGCAGAGCAGATCAGCACCCACCGAAAGCAGCGTGCAGCCTGGCACGCATGGCTGGACAGGAACCTCATGCCTGAAATCGCGGAACACGAAGTGGATGAACCGGACTCTGATCTCTACTGGATCCCTCCCTCCGAAACTGAACTGGACTTGATAGGGACGCTGTGGCGAGCGGCCTGATACAGAAAGCGTCAATAATGCAGTCATTGACTGCTATGCCAGCATTGCCCGTAAAAGTGTCAATACTTGCAATGCCAGTATTGAAGGTATTGACTGTAAAAAAGTCTTTGACACGATTACTTTCAAAGACCTCAAAGACAGTATTGACAGTAAGGTTGGGATCATGACAGCGACAACAGCGTTCGACCGGACAGGAATGGACCGCATCTGCGGCTTCGTCAACGGCAAGGGAGGCGTGCTGAAGACGACCCTGACGGCAAACGTCGGTGCCCTGCTGGCAACTTCCGGTTGGAAGGTTTTGCTCGTGGACATGGACCCACAGGGAAACCTTGGACTCGACCTGGGCTACAGGCATGGCCCCCTCGATGACGACGGTAGCGCCCTCGCGCAGAGCCTCATGTTCGGCTCACTGCTGACGCCACTTAAGGATGTTCGACCCAACCTCGATGTGATTCCCGGCGGGGCCGAGCTCGACCAGGCAGCGGCCGGCCTGATTGCGCAGGGGAGTAAAGATGGAAGCAAGGCGAAGCTGGCCCTGGCCCGATCACTCGCACCAATCGCTGCCAGCTACGACATCATCTTCATCGATTGCCCGCCCGGCAATGAACCTCTGCAGGTCGCGGCCCTCGGTGCAGCCTCGTACGTAGTGGTCCCCACCAAGACGGACAAGGCCGGACGTGAAGGACTCATTGGAGTAGCTAAACGCTTGGACACAGTCATCGATGTCAACCCGAACCTCGACCTGCTTGGCGTAATCATCACTGCCACATCCTCCACCGCGACCAACGTCCACCGGATGACGCGTGAGGCCATCACGGAGACCTTTGGAACGGATGACGTTCTTTTCAACGGAATGGTGCGTCACGCAGAAGCCCCGGCCCAGGCGGCCCGCGATAGGGGAGTGCTGGTCCACGAACTCGAAGAACAGGTCAAGGCCGCCCCCAAATGGTACGAAGTGCTGAAGGGAACAGCCGAAGCTGGCCAGAGCCAGCCGAGATCTGCGGCCAATGTCGCTGAGGACCTTTACCAGATAGCCCATGAACTCGTTGCCCGTCTGGAAGCGGCCGAGGAAAGGAACGCATCATGACTGAAAGCAACCGCAAGCCCATCGGCGTCCCGCCCCGCCGGCAACCTGACAACCTCTCCGTCCAGAACTTGGTGAAAGCCAACAGAAGCCCCGGATCGAACGGCGAGTCAGCCCCCGCCTCTCCGACGTCGCATTCTGGCCCGCTGCCGGACACTGCACCGAAACAGGTCACTTTCTACATGGCAACGGATGACCTGAAGCGCGCCAAAGCGGCCTATACGGGAACCAGCGGACAGGAGATGGACAGGAGCTGGTCTGATTTCATCTCTCGTGCAGTCCTCATGGAAGTGGAACGACGCGAACGCCTCTACAACGAAGGAAACCGTTTCGAAGGCGGGACTCGGAACCTTGCCCCCGGCCGGAAAATTCAGCTTTGACGGCATTGATGTCTTTGACAGTAATGCCGTCAAAGCAATTCGAAGTATGCCGATAGGCCTCCCGGCGAGGTTAGTGCGAGCGAGTTGGCCAGAACAGGCAATGCGACACCAATCCGGCTAGCGTGGCCCCTGAACCATTCTGGGTAAGGGGACAGCCGATGGCAGGGCGTAAGAAGCAAGTAGATGGTCAGCTGAGCTTTGAGGCTCTGTGGGCGGCACCAGAGGAGGATCGTGATGAACAAGTACGGCAGGCAGGCTCAGGAAGCCTGGAAGGCAGCAAGTCCGACGCGCTACAGCCAGATCCAGGACCCGGAGGACTTCTTCACCAAGCTGGGGGAGGAAGCCCAGGAACAGGTGGACGGGCTGCTGCTGAAGATCGCAGGACCGGACCCGCAGGGGGAGGGGTATCTAGAGAAGGTCGGCCGGTTGAACGCGGCGCGGAACCAGGCCGAGGAAATCGTCCGCTACGACCTGCTCTCGCCACCGGAGACGGCGGACGAGGAGGACGAGTACGTGAACCCGAGTATCCAGGAACACCTGGAGTTTATGGCCGAGGTGCAGAAGCTCAGGGAACAACTCTAGACACCGATCCGGACAGGTTCCGCCCCTCATCCCAAGACGACCTGGCACCATCGGGTACCCGCAGCCGCATCCGGGCGAACCTAGCAGCCCTTGAAGTACTGCGGACGCTGCAGAGCGGGAACCGCCAGGCCACGGAGGCCGAGAAAGCGTCACTGGCGCGGTGGGGGAGTTGGGGAGCCCAGGGCGTCTTCCAAATCTTCGATGAGTCCCGCGAGGAATACGCGGGAGACCGTGAGCATCTTCGCAGCCTCCTGAGCGAGGTCGAATACGATGCGGCCCGCAGGACAACGATCAACGCCCACTACACGGACGCCGCCTACGTGCAGGCCATGTGGTCCACCGCCCAGGAACTGGGCTTCACCGGCGGCACGGTCCTGGAACCGGGATCCGGGGTGGGAACCTTCATGGGCTTCGCCCCCGACGCCGCCGAGATGACCGGCGTGGAGCTGGATCCGACCACCGCGGCCATCTCCCAGGCCCTTTACCCCGCGGCCACCGTCCGGGCTGAGTCCTTTGCCGATACCAAGCTGCCGACCGGGCACTTCGACCTGGCTATCGGCAATGTGCCGTTTGCGAACGTCACCCTGCACGATCCCCGCCACAACGCCGGCGGCCACTCAATCCACAACCACTTCATCCTCAAGTCCCTGGAACTGACCCGCCCCGGCGGCATGGTCGCGGTGCTGACGTCCAGCTTCACCCTGGACGGAACGAACCCCTCAGCCCGCCGGGAAATGAACCAGCTGGCCGACCTCGTGGGCGCCGTCCGGCTGCCCACCGGCTCACACCGCAAGGCAGCCGGCACCGATGCCATGACGGACCTGCTGATCTTCCGCCGCAGGGAACCCGGGAAGGAACCGGCCTCCACCCTCTGGGAAACCGTCACCGCTCGCCAGGTCGACGGGACCATTACCCGCCTGAACTCCTACTTCGATGAATGCCCCGAACGCCTCCTTGGCGAGCTGCACGTCAGCCACGGCATGTACGGGGCCGAAACCCTGCAGCTGACCACCGATGATCTTTCGACCGTCCCGGACCGCCTGAACGCAGCGCTGGCCGACGTCGTACGCGAGGCCCGGACCGCCGGGATGATGATGACCGGGCGGACCGCTGACCAGGAGAGCCAGCGGGCCGCCTATGTTCCGGCGGCCGCCCACGAGTGGGACGGCCACATCAGCGCCGCCGACAACGGCTTCACCGTTGTCGAAAAAGGCTCACACACCGAACTCGCCGTGCCCAAGACCCAGGCCGCTGAACTCCGGGCCCTCCTGGGGCTACGCGACCGCGCCCGGCAGCTGCTCACCGCAGAGGCCGAAAGCCGCGAGGACACCGCCGGCATTGACGGGCTCCGTGACGAACTGAAGAGCGCCTACGACCAGTACGCGGAAACCTACGGTCCGATCAACCGCTACACGCTCCGGAATACGGGGCGCGTGGATGAAGAGACGCAGGAACCCATCCAGGCCCGCATGACACCCAAGGCAGTCTCCATCGTCTCCCGTGACCCGTTCGGTCCTCTGGTGATGGCATTGGAAAACTTCGATGAAGCCACGCAGACAGCTTCACCCGCCGCCCTGCTTTCCACCCGCCAGGTCCAACCACGCCGACCGGTCCTTGGCGTGGACACCGCAGAAGAAGCCCTCACCGTCACCCTCGACACCGTAGGCGAGGTTGACCTGGACTACGCCGCATCCCTGCTGGGCATCAGCCCTGACGACGCCCGGGCCGCCCTGGGGGAGAGCATCTACCAGATCCCCGGCACCGAGGAGACTTTCCAGACCCGGGCCGAATACCTGTCCGGGAACGTGCGGGAGAAGCTTGAAGTGGCCCAGGCGGCCGCGCTCTCCGATGACCGGTTCGCCGTCAACGTCCGGGACCTCGCCTCGGCCATGCCGGAACCGCTGCGCATGGATGAGGTGGAAGCGCGCCTCGGTGCGGTCTGGATCGACGCCGGCACACACCAGGAGTTTGTCCGGGAAATCCTGAACGATCCCTACGCCACGGTCTCCAACGCGGCCGGCTCCCTGTGGGACGTCAAAGCCAACCGCCACACCCTGGCCGCCACCAGCAACTGGGGCACGCAGCGGATGCCGGCCTCCGATGTCCTCAAACAGGTCCTGGAACAGCGCCCCGTGCGGGTCACGGACGAAGGCGAGGACAAGCGCCGCATCCTGAACCCCACCGAAACCGCAGCGGCCCAGGAAAAAGCCCAGCTGCTGCAGGAGCGTTTCAGCGAATGGGTGTGGGAAGAACCCGAACGGGCCACCCGTCTCATTGACGAGTACAACCGCCGCTTCAATTCCATCGTGCTGCGCGACTACACCACCGAAGGGGAGCGGCTGACCCTGCCGGGAATGGCCAAGGACTTCTCCCCACGCCCGCACCAGCGCGCCGCCGTGGCCCGGATGCTCTCCGAGCCTGCCGTGGGACTGTTCCACCAGGTCGGCGCGGGAAAGACCGCCGAGATGGTCATGGGCGTGATGGAACTGCGCCGGCTGGGTATGGTCAACAAGCCCGCCGTCGTGATCCCCAACCACATGCTCGAACAGTTCGCCCGCGAATGGCTGCAGATCTACCCGCAGGCCCGCATCCTCGCAGCATCCTCGAGCGATCTTGCAGGGGACAAGCGCCGGCAGTTCGTGGCCCGCGCGGCCGCCAACGAGTGGGACGCCGTAGTCATGACCCGCACCGCGTTCCAGCGCGTGAGCCTCAGCCCCGAAGCTGAAGCCTCGTACATGAGAGCCGAAGTCGCCCAGGCACGGGCCGAACTGGAAGCAGTCAGGGACAGCGGACAGGACAACGGCCAGCCCAGCACGAGCATCGTCAAACGGCTCGAAAAGGTGGTCCTGGGACGGGAAGAACGCCTCAAAGCCAAGCTCGATACCCCCGCCGATCCGGGAATCAGCTTCGAGGAAACCGGCATTGACTACCTCGTGGTGGACGAGCTGCACGACTACAAGAACCTGGAGACGCCCAGCAACATCCCCGGCGCCGGAATCCAAGGCTCCAACCGTGCATCGGACCTGCACATGAAGACAGAGTTCCTGCGCCAACGCGAAGGCCGGCGCGTGATCACCGGAGCCACAGCGACACCCATCGCCAACTCCGTCACGGAAATGTACGTCATGCAGCGCTACCTGCGCCCGGACCTGCTCCAGGCTGCAGGAATCCAGGACTTCAACACCTGGGCCGCGACCTTCGGGCAGGTTGTCGAGGAAATGGAACTCTCCGTCGCCGGCGGTGACCGGTTCAAACTCAAGAGCCGGTTCGCGAAATTCCAGAACGTCCCCGAGCTGCTGAAAATGTTCCACACCTTCGCAGACGTGAAAACCGCCGAGGACCTCAAGCTCCCCGTCCCGTCCCTCGCCGCACGCGACGGGGACGGGCTGCGGCAGCCGAACATGCTCACCGTGGAACCCAGCCCCGAACTCCGCGAGTACATCCAGGACATCGGCCAGCGGGTGGACCGCATCCAGCAAAAGCTCGTGGACGCCGAGGAAGACAACATGCTCAAAGTCTCCTCGGACGGCCGCAAAGCCGCCCTGGACATGAGACTCATTGACCCCGCGCTGACCCAGCAAGGACCGACCAAGATCAGCGCCACCGCTGACCTGCTGGCCAGTGTGTATGAAGAGCACAAGAAACGCATCTACACCGACCCGAAAACCGGGGAACCGGACCCCGTGCCCGGAGCCCTGCAACTGGTGTTCTGCGACTTCGGCACCCCCTCTGACCGGTGGAACGTCTACGGCGAACTCAAAGACCAGCTACGCCGCCGCGGCGTGCCCGAACACATGGTCCGGTTCATCCACGACGCCAAGAACGACACCGAGAAAGGCCGCCTCTTTGCCGCCGCCCGCTCCGGCCAGATAGCCGTGCTGATGGGATCGACCTCAAAAATGGGTGTTGGCACCAACATTCAAAAACGCGCCGTGCACCTCGTGGACATGGACGCCCCCTGGCGGCCCTCCGACGTCGAACAACGCCACGGCCGCATTCTTCGCCAAGGCAACCAGAACCCCGAGGTCCGCATCTCCCAGGTGGTCACCAAGGAATCCTTCGACTTTTTCATGTGGCAGGGACTCGAACGAAAGTCCCGGTTCATCAACCAGATCATGCGCGGACGCCTGGACGTGCGCGAAATCGAGGACATCGGCGACAACACCCTGAACTTCGCCCAGGCGAAAGCCATCACCAGCGGCAACCCTTTGGTGCTGGAGAAGGCAGTTGTCGATCAGGAACTGGCCCGCCTGAGCCGTTTGGACCGGGCCTACAACCGGAACATGGTTGCTGTCGCCCACACCAAGCGCGGTGAACAATCGGCGGCCGAGGCCGCCGCGCAGGACCTGCCCCTGATCCGGGCAGCAGCGGCGCGGACTCTCGACACCACGGCGGATGCCTTCAAAGCCACCATCGACGGGAAGTCCCTCGACAACCGCGGGGACGCGGCCGAGACGCTCCGCGCATGGGCCGGCAAGCACGGCCACCGGCTCATGAACCTCTACGGCTACGACGAACTCGGAACCATTGCCACCCTCGGCGGCCACGAACTCCGTGCCCGCCTCATGCCGGCCCGGGACCTTGACCGGGCAACCGTCGAAGTACGCATCGAAGGAGTGCCCCGGGCAACCACACAAATAGCCCGCCGCAGCCTGCTCTCCGCTGATCTGGGCACCGTCAGGCAACTCGAAAACAGAGTGTCATCGCTCCCGAAGCTCGCAGCCGACGTCGAAGGACGACGGCGGGAAGCACTCGCCAATGGCGCACAAGCAGAGAAGGCTTTGGCAGAACCGTTCAAGCACGCCGACGCGCTCAAAGCAGCCCAGGCAGACTCGGCACGGATCAACCAGCTCATGGCCGACGCCGCAAAACCGGAAGAACCGGCACAGCCAGAACCCCCGGCTGAAGTCGACCCACGGATGGAAAAGATGCAACGGCTCATGAACGCCTCATTTCCGCCGCAATCCGCCGCCGAGGCCGGCCGCGCCACAACCGCCCAACCGCGGACCCCGGACCAGCGCCGCCAGCAACAAACCGAATACGGGCGCTAACGCCGCGTCCCCGGCGCACCAAAGCTCTGCACACCTTGTCTGTGCAGAGCTGTCCGCCGACCCTAGCGATTGGGACAATGAACGCGCACCCCGGTATCACTTTGGTATCAGGGCAGTATCGTGGCGCCACTGATCCCAGGGTGGCCAATATAGGCCGCCTACGGATCATTCTGCATAAGGTGAACACATGACAGTTACTTGGACTCCACGACTTGATATAGCGCGCAACAACATAGTTGTGGGATGGCTCTCGCTTAAACCTGTAACCACCCAGGTACTCCCACGAATCGGGGAAGCGGTCTCCTTTTATCCTCTGCTGCCAGAAGAGATGGGGCTTAATTCGGATCTGTCTTACCGCCCAGAAGTGCAAAACGTTGAACATTGGGTTAGCGACCATGACTGCGAGATTAGGGTCGTCGTCAAGGTCACAACTGATGGGAGCGTTGAGCACTTTACGGCGATAGCGGAAGAAAATGAGTTGGTTTGGACCCCGAAAGCTAGCAAATAGCAGACGTGGTGCGGTGTGCATCTCGCACCGCACCACGTCGCCTGATTGCGTTTCTTGCTAACAGATTGAGCGCCCTTCCAGCCGAGATCACGGGCCGCGTTTGCCCAGGCCGAGAAGGTTCCGATCCCCGGGATAGGATCAGGCCATGAGTAGGTGCACAGCCCCGTCCCGTGGCCACCGATCGGCAGCCGCGGCCGCCGCCTGCCCTGTGCACGGCGGCAGAGGTTACGGGTACTCGCCAAGGTCCAACTACGCGCCGCCGGCCCGCACCCCGCGGAGCAGCAGCGGGAGCGGCTCGAACAGCGGAGGCGGATCGGCCGGCAGCAGGACGCGGCCGAGCTGGTCACCGAGTAACTCAACCGTCACCTACACAGCTGACCAAGTGCGGGCCTTGACGCCGCTTCGTCGCACGGCGGAGTTACGAGCGCGCCAGCAGCCTGCCCTTCGCGACATCTTTCTCTGCCACGCATGGGATGACCGGCGTGGTGCTGCTACGGAACTGCACGACCTCCTCAAGGCCGAGGGCGTGTCGGTCTGGTTCAGCGAGAAAGACATCATGCTTGGCCAACCGTTCCTGCGAGAAATCGACAGGGGCCTGGCGAAGTCGCGTACGGGTCTCGTTCTCGTGACCCCGGCGTTACTGAAGCGCGTCGACAGTCGTGGGGTCTCTGACAAGGAGCTTTCGGCACTCCTTGCGCGCGATCTGCTGATCCCTGTCGTGCACGAGACGACCTATGACGACCTTCGGATGGTCAGCCCCTTGCTCGGTTCCCGAAACGGCTTGGACACGGCGGACGATTCTATGGCCGTCGTTGCCGCAAAAATCGCCGAGATGGTCGCCATCGAGGACGACTGAGGACGACTTGTCGTTTGAGATCGCGGCGGGGGTCCTGAAGCTCAACCTCTGCCCAGATTTTCAAGAAGAATCTGTAGCTCGGCGAAAGCTAGGTAAGGCGCTGAACTCACGCCCGTCTTGCCAATGGGTTGCGGTTGGAGTGACTCCGGAGTCCGGGTGAACACAACTTCCGGGGTTATGACTAGCCCGAAAAAGTGATCGTACTGGCTGAAGTCATAGTTGTCTCCGACGGGATTATTCCGGATTGTTTTGAGTCGTTTTGCCCATTTGGAAACGTCTTCATCCACTTTGGTGCGAGCGTTCCTGACGCTGACGTAGTCGCCGGAATCATAGGGTCGTGCTAACTCATATTTCTTGCAGTCGATCAAGATCAGAGTGTCCTCCACAACCATGAGGGCGTCAGCGTCAGTGACGGGCTTCCCTCCCAAGTTCAAGGTGACGCCGCGGAGTTGTCGAATGGAGTCGATCGGCTTGAGAAGGGTGTCGTCGATGAGACGTTGAACAGCGAGTTCGAATTCTGCCGCCGAGGCGTTGACCCATTCCCCGCCCACACTCGCGTCGAGACGAAGGTCGTGGAGAAGCCCGCTGGTCAGAGATGCCAGGTCGATCAGGACGATACCGGGCCGCCATGGCCGAAGCACCGGCCCGTAGGCACTGGCCACGTCTGACAAGTCCATTCCTTTGACCAGGGCTAGGACGTCTGCCGGGTCAGCGGGTACATATCCGGCCATAACTGGCCAGGCAGCCTTCCTGGTACGAGCAAGGGTTTCGGCGATGATCAGGGCAAGCTGCTGCTCATCCATGATGATGTATCCCACTCGGGGAACGTTTACTCCCACTGAGTTCGAGTACAGCATGGCGTGCAACATGACGGCCTGGGACAAGATAACCAGCGCTGCAGCTTCGCGCGGCATGTCCATTCCGCCGATAGAACCTTCCACGATCGCCGGATTTAGAGGGTCCGTTAATCGCATTGCTCCGAATCCGAAACGGCCTGGAGCCATAAAGGGCTTCGGATGGTCTGCCATAGCCCCTTGCCACATGACGGTTTCCCGAATTCCATGGAGGTGCATCGTCGCAATTGCCAACAGCGGCTCTTTGGCGTGAAGATCGAAATCCCTTGAAATGAGGGGATGCCAGCGATTGGTGGCGGCCTGAAGGGCACGCTTATCGAAGGCTGTGATTGCGGCCTCTAGCTCCTCATCGAGCTCTAGGTCCGGTAACGATGATTCCCCCACGATGAACCGGGTTCCCTTGCTTGATCGCCTCAGCCATCCTTCGACGTGGTTAAGCTGCTCGGAAATGGCAAGCATCCGGGCGAGCCTAGCTGTGACCTCCAGCGAAATGTCGAAAGTCAATGGGGATTGAAGGAGGACCGGGTCATCGTTCGGATGGCACGTGCTGAGGCCGGTAAGATTTTCTGCGATTCGTAGGATAGAGATCTCGGTATTCGGCAGATAGCCTCGCACTAGTTCGGGGTCTGTTCGACGTAGATACCAGAGCCAACGGGTGGAGGAGTACGCGTCTCGGACAGAGCGCGACGCGGAAATGAGCGAGGATCGAATCGCGTTTAGGTAGCCTGCCGCTTCCGTTCCGTCGATCACTGTTCCAGCTGGCGGCTCTGCGGGTATGGCCCTAACCAGCTTTCTTTCTGCCCACCTCCTTGACCGCGGCATCGCCTCCGCTGTCATGTCGCGCAAGAGAGAGTAGACGCGGCCTGCCTCGGGTGATTTGGCTTGAGCAGCCGCTTGCGTGTGGTTGTGGCAGTTTGAGTTGGACCCGGTGTGACGGTTTGATTTGAGCCCACCTGCCGACTCGCCGGGTAGCTTGTGACGGTTTGATTTGGACCCACCCCAGCGTTGTTCTCATCTGGTTTCCAAGGGTGGAGGGCATGGGATGGGGTCAAAAGTGGAGCTGTTCGCCAGAATTCGCCGGGACGCGCGGGTGGAGGGACTGTCTATTCGTGCGCTGGCCCGCCGTCACGGAGTTGGGCGAAGGATTGTGCGGTTGGCGTTGGATTCAGCGGAACCGCCGCCACGGAAAACGCCGGTGAGAGTGGCCCGTCAGCTGGAGCCGGTCAAGATCCTGATTGATGCGATGCTGTCCGAGGACCTTCAGGCGCCCAGGAAGCAGCGTCATACGGTCCGGCGGATTTTCGCCCGGCTTGCTGATGAACACGGATTTACCGGTGCTTCGTATTCGACTGTCCGGGATTATGTCCGGGTGAAGCGTGTGGAGATTGAGGCCGGAGCCGGGCGGGGACCGGAGGTCTTCGTTCCTCAGGAACACGCGCCCGGTGCTGAGGCCGAGGTTGATTTCGGGGACGTGTGGGTGGACCTGGCCGGGGTGCGGACCAGGTGTTATCTGTTCGCTTTCCGGCTCTCTCATTCCGGCAAAGCAGTCCATCGGGTTTACCCGACGTGTGGCCAGGAGGCTTTCCTGGAGGGTCATATCGACGCGTTCGACGTGATCGGCGGGATCCCGGCGCGGCATATCCGGTACGACAACCTGAGCAGCGCGGTGACCAAAGTCCTTTACGGGGGCGGCCGGCAGAGGACGGAGAACGAGCGTTGGGTGCTCTTCCGGTCCCATTTTGGTTTTGATCCCTTTTACTGCGAGCCTGGCATCTCCGGGGCCCATGAAAAGGGCGGGGTCGAAGGAGAGGTCGGCAGATTCCGGCGGAATTTCCTGACTCCGGTGCCGGCCGTCGAATCCCTGGCGGAGTTGAATGGGAAGCTCCGGGCGTGGGACCGAAGTGAGGACAGCCGGCGGATCGGCAACAGGATCAACACCGTAGGCCAGGACTTCGCCGCTGAACGTCCTTACCTGGCGCCGGTACCTGTTGAAGGGTTTGATCCGGGCCTGGTGCTTACGCCCAGGGTCGACCGCTCAGCGCTGATCAGTGTCAGAACGGCCCGGTATTCGGTTCCGGTCCGGTTCATCGGCCGCAGAGTGCGGGTCTCACTACGGGCGACCGAGATCCGGGTCTTTGACGGCAGAACACTGATCGCTACCCATCCGCGCACGGTTGCCAGGGGTGGCCAGTGCGTTCAGCTGGATCACTATCTGGAAGTACTGCGCATCAAGCCCGGTGCCCTGCCGGGATCCACCGCCCTGTCGCAGGCCCGCGCTTCGGGTGTTTTCACCCCTGCCCATGACGCGTTCTGGGCAGCGGTAAGGAAAACCGACGGCGACGCGGCAGGGACCAGAGAACTGATCGATGTTCTGCTCCTGCACCGGTCGATGGACGCCCGGGACGTCGTCGACGGAATCACTGCAGCGCTGCGGGTCGGGGCAGTAACGGCCGATGTCGTCGCAGTGGAAGCCCGTCGGGCAGCCTCTGAACGCGGCACGGTGCGGGGTCCGGTCGATCAGAGCGGTCCCGGGCCAGCGGAAATTGTTCAGCACCGTGTTCTCAGCCTCACCCAGCGGCGCTTCGCAGATCCGGCGGCAGTGATCGCCGGCCTGCCCGCAGACAAACGGCCGCTGCCATCGATGACAGCATACGACCGGCTCCTCAGGTTCCCGGACCGCGCCGCGGCCCCGGATCCCGTCCCTGCCAGAGAAGGAAACGCATCATGAGCCCGACCCCACCGGTTGTTATCTCCCAGACGCTGCGCCGCCGACGCGGAATGACGGAACAGGCCGCCATGGCGGCCGTGGAACAGGCATGCCGGCGGCTGCGCCTGCCAACGATCAGGACCGTGCTTGAGGAAGCCCTGGCCGTGGCAGGGAAAGAACAGCTTTCCTACCAGGGGTTCCTCGCGGAGTTGTTGCTCGCCGAGTGTGATGACCGCGACCGGCGCAGTTCATTACGGAGAGTGAAAGCGGCGAACTTCCCGCGAGATAAATGGCTCGGTGATTTCGACTACGAGGCCAACCCGAACATCAACCAGGCCACGATCAATACCCTCGCGACCGGCGACTGGATCAGGAAAGGCCAGCCGCTGTGCTTCATCGGGGACTCGGGAACCGGAAAGTCCCACCTGCTCATCGGTCTCGGTACGGCCGCCGCGGAAAAGGGATTCAGGGTCAGATACACCTTGGCCACAAGGCTGGTGAATGAGCTGGTCGAGGCAGAAGACGAAAAGGTCCTGGCCAAGACCATCGCCCGTTACGGCCGCGTCGATCTGCTGTGCGTTGACGAGCTGGGCTACATGGAACTGGATAAACGTGGCGCCGAACTGCTCTTCCAGGTCCTCACCGAACGCGAGGAGAAAGCGTCCGTGGCGATAGCAACCAACGAATCATTTTCCGGCTGGACCAAAACCTTCACGGACCCCCGGCTTTGCGCGGCGATCGTTGACCGGCTCACGTTCAAGGGAACCATTATCGAAACCGGTACGGACTCCTACCGGCTCGCCCACACCAAAAACCAGCAGCTGGCGGGTTGAATGACTACCCTTGGCTGCTATCCCAGAAAATGGGATCCCGTGAATCCCAAGACAGGCGTGTCGCACCCACCCGCCTGACCTATGTGTGCAATTCATGAGCATGAATTCGCAGGATCCGGCAAAAGCATTTCAGAACGGCAGAATCGAGAATTAAGCGTCAAGCCGGTTTCTCCCTGTGCAGGAGCCGTGGCTCACGAAGCTGCAACCTCTATGAAGAGATCGGCGAGTCGGCTTCGCTGCCACCGGGCGTGAATCATCCACAGGGGGGCCATTATGTCATCTGGGTCGATGTCTACGGCCACGACTCCGGTGCGGGAGATGTTCGCATTCAAGGTCGAGAGAAGGGCGATGCCTACGTTAGCGGCTGTGAGCGCCAGCTGCGTCTCCAGGCTCGTGGCATATCCCTTCACCAACGGTTCGAATCCCGCGGACCTGCACGCCGAGACGATCAAGTCGTAGTAAGAGGGGTTGAACTCGCGCGGCAGGAAGACCATCGGCTGCTCACGCAGGTCTACAAGTCTAAGGCTGGTGCGTGCAGCGAGGGGATGTTCCTCCGGGAGGAATGCCTTGAATGATTCGTCAAGAAGGTGTGTGGCCACAACCTTGTCGTCCAGCGCGGCTGGGCGTACGAATCCGATATCGATATTCCCTGCAATGACTGCCCGCACCTGCGCCCCGGCATCGAGGAAATGTTGAAGCTCAACCATGCATCCCGGTTCTTTCGCAAGAAGGCGCCGGATGAGTTCAGGCACCGGGCCATTGGCTGCCGCACCGAGACAGCCGATGACCAGGCGGCCGAAAAGACCGTCCCTTGCGTCGAGTACGGTCTCCCGCGCACGCTCCGCCTCGGAGAGAGTTCGACGGCAAGACTGGAGGAACAGCTCACCGATCTGGGTCAGGCCGACGGCCCGGCTGGTCCGTGTGAGCAGTTGAACGTCCAGCTCGTCCTCAAGCTTGCGGATCTTCTGGCTGAGCGCCGACTGACTCATTTCCAGCTGCTGGGCTGCCCTGCCGAAGTGCAATTCATCCGCGAGTGTACGAAAGGCCAACATGTCCTTAAGATCCATAAGTACAGATTATCGCATCAGAACCTCCAGCCCATCGACTTATTGATCGGCCAGCTTCAAACTGGACTTATGTTCAAGAAAATCTCGCCCAGCTGGCTGAATCGGCTCTCCCCCGACCGGAACAGCCTGCTGCGAAATCCATCACTGTCGTCTTCCGTCGATCTGGAAAGGGGTGCATCTGATGTTGTGGCAGAAGGAGTTTGAAGCTCCTCCACGCAGGGCCGTTAGGGAAGATAGTCATGCCGTCCCGGTGCCAGCGAATTCATCTACCGCTCGAAAGCTTGCATCATGGTTCGTGAGGTTTGCACCCACCATCATATTGATCGTCCTCGCCCTGCTGTTCTGGCAGTTCGTGCTCGCTCGTGGCGGCAAATTCCTAGGGATTCCTTCTAGATATCTGGGCTCTCCAGCCGGCATCGTCGACTCGCTCGTCACGCTCGTGCAGTCCGGCTACACGGGAACCCCCTTGTGGGAGCACTTCCTCGCGAGTATCAGCAGGACGCTTGCCGGGGTGGGGCTGGCTACCGTCGTCGGAGTACCGCTCGGCCTGGCCATCGGGCTCAACCGGTTCCTCGACCGGCTGCTCGGGCCAATAATTGGGTTCCTGCGGCCGATCCCGGCACTTGCCTGGATCCCGATTGTCGTGATCTGGCTGGGGATCGGTGAACAGTCGAAGGTATTCGTCATCTTCATGACGGCGGTGCTCTTCGTGACGACCGGTGCGGCTCTTGGTGTTCGCGCAGTGCCCCAGGATTTCTACCTTGTAGCCCGCAATTATGGACTGAGCCGGCTGCAGTTCCTGAGGGAAGTCGTGCTTCCACCAGCACTACCGCAGATCCTTGCGGGGCTGCGGACGGCACTAACCGTCGGCTGGGCTGTTGTGGTCGCGGCGGAGTTGATCGGCGCATCACAGGGCCTCGGCTACATGATCCGTAATTCGTCACAGGTCTTCGACGTCAACACCGGCTACGTGGGCATTCTCCTTATCGGAGTGGTCGGCGTTGCCTTCGAATACGGGTTCCGTTACTTCGAGAATCGCCTGTTGCATTGGCAGGTTTCACGATGAACCGGAAAAACAATCTCTTGCCCCACAACACTGGAGAGCACGCCATGAACGGCACCTCGGCACGCGTGATCGGCGATACAAAAATCACTTTGACTGGTGCAGCCCAGGCATACTCTGTTCGCGGAGGACGCCGGGAGGTGCTCACCGGGATTGACATTGAAATCAAGACAAACGAGAGCGTCGCTGTCATCGGACCGACCGGCGTCGGCAAGAGCACGCTGCTCCGCCTGATCGCCGGATTCGAAGATCCGACCAGTGGCGAAGTGAAGCTTTGGAATGACGGCAGGAGCAGCGTCGCCGCGCCGGCCGCCGACATCGGGTACCTCTTCCAGCAACCGGCTTTGTTCCCATGGATGACTGTGAAGCAGAACGTGCTGTTCGGAGCCCGCCACGGGAAGACGTACGGCCACGACAAGCAGGAAATGCTCTCCCAAGCCGACTACTTCATGGAACGGGTCGGGCTCTTAGACGCGGCGGACCTCTTCCCGTATCAGATCTCAGGCGGAATGCGTGCCCGAACAGCTCTGGCAAGGGTCTTCCTCACCCGCCCAAAGGTGCTCCTCATGGACGAACCGTTCGGCGCACTGGATGCCCTGACCCGCCGCGAGATGTACGTGCTCCTGCGCGACCTCGTTTCGAAATCCCCCGAACTCACCACGGTCATGGTCACCCACGACGTCGACGAGGCAATCACCTTGTGCGGAACCATCATGATCATCTCGGGCATCCCGGGAACCATCACCTCCGTCTACCGGAGTGGACTGGCCGCAATGGCCGAGTCTGCCGAGGACCTGCAGCGCGAGCCCGATTACGTCGAGCTCAAGGCTGCGCTCCTCAAGTCGCTTAACGCGCGCCGGAATGAAACCAGAACAACCAGCGGCACGGCTTCCTAGATACATCCAATACACATCACGAATCAACGGAGATCGAAAATGTTTAAACTTCGTCGGCGTCGGTACGCCATCGCTTTGGTGGCGGCCCTGACGCTGTCCCTGGGACTTTCAGCCTGTTCATCCGCCGGTGGATCAGGCGCCGGAGAGGGTGAGACACCCACCATTCGAGTTGCTTATGCACAGGGCCTGCAGGCCAACTTCTACTATGCCCTCCAGCATGATCTCTTCACGAAGCACGGAGTCAAGGTTGAAGGCACGAAGTTCGATTCCGGGCCTGCCCTCATCTCCGCCCTAGTGGGCGGCAGCGCAGATGTGGGTTACTTCGGAGTTCCCGCGATGGCTACAGCCAACGAGCAGGGCGCACAGCTCCAAGTCTTCAGCATCGCAAACAACGCCGGAGACATGGCTGCCCTATATGTCAAGCCGGACAGCGGCATCCATTCCATTCAGGATCTTCGAGGCAAGAAGGTAGCGACCACACAGAACACAGTGGCGCACATCTTCCTGCTGATCGCCCTGGAAAAAGCGGGCATGACTCCCAAGGATGTTCAGATTGAGTTCTACGACCCGGCTGGCCTCGTGGCCGGCTTCGACCGCGGGGACCTTAATGCCGTGTTCATGTTCGCCTCAGTCGGCGCCAAGTTCATTTCCAGCGGTGCACAGATCGTGAAAGGCACGACATCGACCGACCTCGGCGTTCCGGATACCGGAAACTTCATCGCGTCGAAGGACTATATCAGCAACAACAAGGCTGCATTGCAGAAGTTTCTGGCAGCCGTCGACGAGGCGACTCCCATTGTCAATCAGGACAAGGCCATCTACATCGACGCGCTCCAAAAGGGTATCGGCCTTGCCGGGGATCAGGCTCAGATCATCTACGACAACCAGCCATCGCCTTGCCTGGCCTCTTCCACGCTTGCTGACCCTGGTTCGCCCGTTTCTCTGACGCCGGGCGGCGGCTTCACGAAGATCACCCAAAAGATGGTCGAAACTATGACGAAACTCGGCATCCTCAAGTCCGCTCCGAACGTCGCCGACTTCGTCACATCATCCGTCGTGGAAGGCGCGGGCAAATGACTAGACCATCACATGCCCGACCAAATGTAGTGATCGTCATCTGCGACGACCTAGGCTACGGTGACCTCTCCTGCAATGGCGGAACAGTCATCGCTACACCCCGGCTCGACGAGCTTGCAGCAAACGGAGTGCGTGCCACGGCCATGTACAGCGGGGGCCCCACATGTTCACCGGCCCGGGCGGCGCTGCTCACGGGCCGGGTGGCAGCGCGCACCGGCGTAGGCAGGGTGCTGTTCCCGGACGAGGACACCGGTCTCCATAAGGACGAGATGACCATCGCGTCCTACCTGTCCGGAGCCGGTTATGCCACAGGAGCATTCGGCAAGTGGCATGTGGGACAGATGCCGGCGAGGGGTCCGCTCCGTTTCGGCTTTGACCATTACTTCGGCCTGCCGTTCAGTAATGACACTCCACCATACTTCCTGTATCGAAATGAGGAAGTGCTGGAGGACGGTCCGGATATGTCTTCCCTGACCCGCCGCTATATCGAAGAAGCCATTGAATTCATTGACAACGTTCCTGAGGGACAGCCGTTTTTCACGTATGTCGCCTTCAACACTCCGCACTACCCTCTGGAGCCCGACCCCGAGTTTGAGGGCAGGTCCGCCGGCGGTCCCTACGGGGACACCGTTGAGAGCATCGATCATCATGTCGGAGTGCTACGCGACGCCCTTGAGGAGCGAGGCATTCTTGAGGACACGATTTTCGTGTTCACCGCTGACCACGGCCCATGGTTCGAGGGGTCAACGGGCGGTATGCGAGGACGGAAGTTCGAGACGTGGGAAGGGGGTACGCGTGTCCCGTTCCTGGCGTCGTGGCCACGACAGCTTCCACGGTCAGGGGTTGTGAACTCGCCTCTCGCGTCGGTTGACCTGCTGCCGACCATTTGCCACTACCTTGGGCTGGATCCTGACGGAAAGCCAGTGGATGGCCAGATCATTGCGGACACCCTTGAGGGGAGGGAAGCCCCCGAACACGACCCCATCTGGTATTTCGACGGATATGAACTGAATGCAGTCCGCAAAGGGAAGTGGAAGCTGCACCGTCGTCGACAGACCTGGGCAGCGGAGCGATTCGCCACCATGTCCCTGCCACAGCTGTTCGATGTGGAGGCCGATGCCGGGGAGTCCTATGACCTCAGCAGGAGGCATCCCGACGTCGTCGCCGAGCTCAGCCGCCTCATGGACCAACAGGAGGGAACCATCCACAGGTCCGATGACGATGGACGCCTTTGGTGGCTCGAAGGCAATGTCGACGCCCGATGAAGGAAAGTCTCAAGAGAAGGACTAAAACCATGTATGCATACCAAGTCAATGCCTGGGGTGACGTTGTCGGCACCCCCGGAGCCGTCACTGATTTGGCTTCCGGACACTATTTCACCCCAGGAGATTTGGACCCCGCACTTGAAGCCATAGCCGCAGCAGGGTTTCCCGGCGTCGAAATCTTCGACGGCAACCTGTTGGCCTTGGGCGACGACGCGCAATCATTCGGACGCCGCTTGGAAACCCATGGCCTTGCTCTTGCAGGTGTCTACTCGGGCGGCCACTTCATCTATCCAGACGCGCACGAGGAGGAATACCTGCGTTTCGAGCGCTCCATCAACGTGGCCGCTTCCCTGGGTGCCCGCCACTTCGTTATTGGAGGCGGCGGAGTGAGGGCCCGCGGTCGGCTCAATTCCGACTACCAGGTTATGGCAGAGCTGCTGGAACGTGTAGCGGAACGCGCGGCGGCGGAGGGCCTCATACCCAGCTACCATCCGCACCTGGGCAGCCTCGCCGAAAATCCCGACCAGATCGACGCCCTCTTCACGGCCTCATCCATAGGCCTGTGCGCCGACGTTGCCCATCTCGCCGCTGGAGGTGGCGATCCGATCAGGATCATCGAACGCTATGCAGACCGGCTCAAGTACGTCCATCTTAAGAACTACCTCGCAGCTTCGAGCACCTTTGTCCCACTGGCGGAAGGGGATCTCGACATTCATGCCATCCTCGCTGCGATAACAACCCTCGGCTACTCCGATTGGATCGGAGTGGAACTTGACGGCTACCCCGGTGATCCGAGCGTGGCAGCCGCCGACAATTTCAAATTCCTTCAGGAGGCTACCAATGCGTGATGTAAACATCGCCCTCATCGGCGGAGGCTTTATGGGCAAAGCCCATTCTCTGGCCTACGCCGCAATGCCAATGTTCTTCTGGCCGGCACCCGCCCGCCCCATCCGGAAGGTGGTAGTCGACGCTACCGACGAACTGGCCCGGACCGCAGCCGATCGCTACGGCTGGGAGCGGCACTCCTCGTCCTGGCAGGAGATCGTCGACGATCCCACCATTGACGTCGTCGACATCGCCACGCCCAATCATCTCCACGCCGAAATCGCAATTGCCGCCGCGAACGCGGGCAAGCACGTCATTTGTGAGAAGCCCCTGGCACCAACGGCAGACGAAGCACGGCTCATGCTCGAAGCAGTCGAAAGGGCAGGAGTGGTCAATGCCGTCGCCTTCAACTATCGACGAACCCCGGCCGTGGTGCTGGCCAGGAAGTACATCGAGAACGGAGACATTGGTGACATCCTAAACTTCCGCGGCACCTACTTGCAGGATTGGAGTGCAGACCCCAACTCACCCCTGAGCTGGCGCTTCCAGAAAAAGATCGCAGGCTCCGGTGCCATAGGCGACATCGGCTCGCACGTCGTCGACCTCGCACGCTATCTCGTCGGAGAAATTGCCGAGGTAAATTCCCTCGTCTCGACGTGGATCAAGGAGCGCCCGCTGCAAAGTGGCGGATTCGACACCCTCGGCACCGCCAAAGTCTCCTCGGGACCACGCGGGACCGTCGACGTCGACGATGAGGCCGTGACTCTGGTCAGGTTCAGCAACGGGGCAGTAGGGTCGCTGGAAGCCTCGCGAAATGCCTGGGGCCGGAACAATTTCTTGACGTTTGAGATCCACGGCACCCGTGGTTCCCTGGTATTCAACTACGAGCGCCGGGACGAACTCCAGGTCGCCTTTGCGGATGATCCGGCAGACCGGCGAGGCTTCCGCACTGTGTATACCGGTCCGGCCACGCCCTACGGCGAAGCACTCTGGCCCATTCCTGCACTCGGCATCGGATACGGCGAGACCAAGATCATCGAGGCCTACGAACTCATGAAGGCCGTGGAAACGGGGGACCGGATTCGGCCGGACTTCGCCGACGGCTATCAAGCGGCACTCGTCGATGAGGCGATCGCGACATCAGGAGCCACGCACGAGTGGGTAAAGGTGGAACCCGTGCCGACGGGAGCCCACGCCCAGCGGTGACGGGCGAATATTAGGAAATGGGAGAAACATGATGGTCGGCTGCTGTTCCACATCCATCAAGCCGGGAAGCGACACCAAAAAGCGTCCCGTGGTTCAGGACGAGAATCCAACTTCTCGTTCCTGCCTGTTAGTCCATGACGAAGTGTTGCTTTCCGGAGGAGTGTTCTCCATGGGGGACGCATTCGGTGAGGGCTACGCCGCCGACGGCGAGACACCTGTCCATAAGGTGCGGCTGGATGCTTTCCGAATCGACGCGACAGCGGTCACCAACAGCATGTTCGCGTCCTTTATCAAGGAAACCGGGTATCGGACTGAGGCAGAGCAGTACGGCACCTCCGCGGTGTTCCATCTGCTCGTCCGTGCCCCTGAGCGAGACATTGTGGGCACCGCGGCGGGAGCGCCGTGGTGGCTCAACGTCCGCGGTGCCGACTGGGCCCATCCTTCCGGCCCGGATTCCCACTGGACCGAGGTATCCGATCATCCGGTCGTGCAGGTGTCCCACTTGGACGCCCTGGCCTATTGCGCCTGGGCCGGTCGGCGGCTACCCACGGAGGCGGAGTGGGAATACGCCGCCCGCGGGGGACTCGAAGGCAAGCGATATGCCTGGGGTGACGAGCTCACCCCAGGCGGAGAGCACCACTGCAACATCTGGCAAGGCGTCTTCCCCGGAGCAAACACCAGCGAAGACGGATACCTTGGAACCTCGCCGGTGAAGGCCTTCCCTGCCAACAGCTACGGGCTCTACGAAATGGCCGGCAACACTTGGGAATGGTGCGCCGACTGGTTCTTGCCCAAGTACTACCGCAAGTCACCCATGGACAATCCGCAGGGCCCCACGATCGGTGCCGGACGCGTCATGCGCGGCGGCTCCTACCTCTGCCATGACTCCTACTGCAACCGCTACCGCGTCGCCGCGCGCACCTTCAACACGCCCGACTCCTCCAGCGGCAACTGCGGCTTCCGCACCGTTAGGAACGGGTCATAATCCGGCGAAGCCTGCCGCGGCATCATCGAATAAGGAACATGGAGAATCGAGAATGAAAGCAGTCATCCTTCCCGGTGACAAGCGAGTCATCGTGGAAGAGCGGAAAATCCCTGACCTCGGCCCGCATGACGTACTGGTTCGCACCCGCGCCTCGGCCATTTGCCGCAGCGACATGAGCCTCTACCACGGCAGCCCGATTGTCGGCGGTGAAGGCGCCCGACAAGGATCCGTAATCCCGGGACACGAAGCCGCGGGCGAAGTCGTCCGCATCGGCGACTCCGTCACGCACGTCAAGGAAGGTGATCGCGTCGCCGGCTACCTCGCCGTGGGCTGCGGCTTCTGCGAATACTGCCTCAGCGGCTACATGATGCTATGCAAGCAGTGGAAGTGTCTGGGATTCGATGTCCACGGCGGCGACGCCGACTACTTCGTCCTGCCTGAACGGAACTGCCTACAGCTCCCCGACGAGCTCTCCTTCCGAGCCGGAGCAGTCATGACCGACATGCTCGGCAGCCAGTACCACGTGCAAAAGCAGCTCGGAGTGGCAGGCGGCAAGACCCTCGCCGTCTTCGGCATGGGTCCAATGGGGTTGGCCGCGGTACTTGTAGGAAAGGCGTTCGGCGCCCGTATCATCGCCGTCGACGTCATCGCCAACCGGCTGGAACAGGCAAGCCGGCTCGGGGCAGATGTCGTCATCAACAGCGGGACCGACGACGCCCTCCAACGGGTCCGTGAGCTCACCCAAGGGCGCGGGGCCGAGATCTGCATTGATTGCTCCGGCAATCCGGCCGGGCAAAACTCTGCCCTGGATGCTGCTGCGAAGCTAGGAGCCGTCGCCTTAGTTGGAGAATCCCGAGCAACCGAAATCAACCCGAGCGAGCAGATCATACGCAAGCTTCTCACCGTCGTCGGGGGCTGGTACTTCCCCATCAGTGACTGGGAAGGAATCGTCCGCCTTGTCCTTGATCAGAAAGTCCCGGTTGAAAAGCTCATCAGCCACGAATTCTCCATCAACCAGGCCGAGGAAGCCTTCCAAGCCTTCGATCGTCGCGAAACCGAAAAAGCACTCTTTATCTGGTAGCCCCAAAATCAGTTTCTTCGAAAGAAAATCTCATGTTCAGATATGCCGCCGAACTGGTCCCGTTCCACGACTACGACTTCGAGGATTCGATCCGCGACCTCGCCGACATCGGCTTCAAAGAAGTCAACCTCTGGTCGTCAGCGGCACCGCTGGCTCATCACGTCAACCCCGGCGACGACCCGGGCACCATCCGTGGATTGCTCGATAAATACGGACTCACCCCCTGCGGGCTGACTGTCTACGGCAAGACCCAAGACGAAATTCTCGAACGCATCGATTTCGCCGCTGACCTGGGCATCGACACCCTGATCTTTGACTGTGAGGCAAACTATTCCGACTTCGTCTCCACCTTCCTGCCTCCAATCGTCGAAGCCGGAGCCCGCAGCGGTGTGCGGATAGCTGTTGAGAACCACCTCACGGTTCCTTTCGCCCGGGACTTCGAATCCGGCGCCAACGAAGACAAACGGTGGGCCGAGGGGGTAGACACCCTGGCCCAGATCAAGCGCCTGGTCCGCGACATCGACCACCCCTATCTTGGAGTGTGCATAGCACCCCCGCACCTATGGGTTATGCAGGAGACCATCAGCGAGGCCATCACCTTTCTCGCCGAACGCAAACGGCTCTTCTACTACTACATCTGGGATATAGACCGGGCCTACCGTCACGGCAAGGACGGCCTCAACTTCGGCCCCGCTGACCAACAACTCCCTCGCCTCGACGGAACCCTTGATCACTACGTAATGCTCAACACCCTACGCCGCGTCGGATATCAAGGCGCGGCAAGCCTTAAGTGCCATGGAACCGGGGGCTGGAGCTTTGAAAAGATCAGCAAACACCTCCGGGCCTCCGACGCCTACATCAAAGAATGTATGAAAGGAGATCGGGTGCCCTGAGCGCGAACATCGGGAGGCCACTGGAACGGCCACACAGCCGGCTCAAACAGCGGCTCTGAATGATGAACAAGGACCGGCGCCGGAGGCCACCAAGCAGGGAGCTAATCCCAACACGCTCTTTACCAGCATCCAATCCCAGGCAGGAGAAACAGCAGTGAAAGACAAACGGCTCGGCGTAGCCCTGATCGGTTACGCCTTCATGGGGAAGGCCCATTCGAATGCCTGGCGGAACGTGGCCAGCTTCTTCGACGTTCCGGCCATCGAGCAGAAAGTCCTCGTCGGTCGGGACGCCGATGCAGTCGCGGAAGCAGCGGCAAAGTACGGCTGGGCCGAGTCGGCCACGGACTGGCGGTCCGTCATTGAGCGGGACGACATCCACATCGTCGATATCTGCGCGCCCGGTTGGATGCACGCCGAAATCGCCATCGCCGCCCTCCAGGCCGGCAAGCACGTGCTCGTGGAAAAACCCTTGGCGAACACGATCGCCGAGGCGGAAGCCATGACCGCCGCAGCCCGGGCCGCCCGGACCCGCGGCGTGCAGTCCATGGTCGGGTTCAACTACCGGCGGGTCCCGGCACTGGCCATGGCCAAGGACCTGATCGCCGAGGGCCGGTTGGGCACGGTCCGGCACGTCCGGGCCGCGTACCTTCAGGACTGGCTCAGCGATGCTGAATCCCCCATGAGCTGGCGTCTACGTAAGGAAACCGCGGGCTCCGGCGCGCTGGGCGACATCGCCTCGCACGCCATCGACCAGATCCAGTACCTGACCGGGCAGTCCGTTCTGGAGGCCTCCGGAGTATTGAAGACTTTTGTTGAGCAGCGGCCTGGGCCGAAGGGTATGGAAGATGTGACCGTTGACGACACGGCGTGGGCAACCTTCTGGCTCACCGGGGACATGGGCGCCTCCGTCGAAGCGTCGAGGGTCGCAACTGGCCAGAAGAACAGCCTCCAGATCGAGGTCTACGGCACTGACGGCGCGTTGACCTTCAACCTGGAAAACCTCAACGAGCTGAACTTCCTGGACGCGACCCTGCCGGTTCGAGAGCAGGGCTTCCGCCGGATCCTGGTCAACGAACCCGAACACCCCTACATGGATGCCTGGTGGCCGCAGGGCCATGTGATCGGCTGGGAACACACCTTCACGCACCAGATCCGGGACTTCCTCCTGGCTGTCGATAGCGGGTCCGCGCCGTCGCCGTCGTTCGAAGAGGGACTCCAGGTCCAGCGCGTGCTGTCCGCCGTCGAGGAGTCAGCGAACAACAAGAGCACGTTGACCGTTGTCGACCACAAGTCGTTTGCTACCGAAGGAGCCTGACATGCCCCGCCCGTATACCTTGTTCACCGGCCAGTGGGCCGACCTCCCGTTCGAGGAAGTCGCCCGCCTGGCCTCCGGCTGGGGCTACGACGGCCTGGAAATCGCCGTCTCGGGCGACCACCTGGACGCCTGGCGCTGGGACGAACCCGGCTACGTCGAAGCCAAGCTCGCCCTCCTGGAAAAGTACAACCTCAAGGTCTGGGCCATCTCCAACCACCTCAAGGGCCAGGCCGTCTGCGATGACCCCATCGACTTCCGCCACCAGGGAATCGTCGGGTCCAAAGTCTGGGGCGACGGGGACCCCGAAGGCGTCCGGCAGCGCGCCGCCGAGGAAATGAAACACACCGCCCGGCTCGCCAAAGCCCTGGGCGTGGACACCGTCGTCGGCTTCACCGGCTCCTCCATCTGGCAATACGTCGCCATGTTCCCGCCCGTCCCGGAAAAAGTCATCGAGGCCGGCTACCAGGACTTCGCGGACCGCTGGAACCCCATCCTGGACGTCTTCGACGAGAACGGGGTCCGCTTCGCCCACGAAGTCCACCCCTCCGAGATCGCCTACGACTACTGGACCACCGTCCGCACCCTCGAAGCCATCGGCCACCGCGAAGCGTTCGGCCTGAACTGGGACCCGTCCCACTTCATGTGGCAGGGCATCGACCCCGTCTCCTTCATCTGGGACTTCAAAGACCGGATCTACCACGTGGACTGCAAGGACACCAAGCTGCGCCCCACCGGCCGGAACACCGTCCTGGGCTCCCACCTGCCCTGGGGCGACCCCCGCCGCGGCTGGGACTTCGTCTCCGCCGGCCGGGGCGATGTCCCCTGGGAATCCTCCTTCCGGGCCCTCACCGCCATCGGCTACACCGGCCCCATCTCCATCGAATGGGAAGACGCCGGCATGGACCGCCTCCACGGCGCCCCCGAAGCCCTCACCAACCTCAAAAAGTACGACTACCCCGCCTCGAACACCTCCTTCGACGCGGCCTTCAGCGCAAAGGACTAGGAGTTCCTCCGACTTAGAAAGCCTGCCGATGACGCAATCTCATGTTCACGGCGCGAGGGTCGAGCTATATGGAAAGCCAGCTCGAAAAGTCCGTCGGACTCCTCCGCTCCTATGGAACAACGCATGATTGCAATGAATGGTAGGGCTCGCTGCGGAAGCACACCGGCAATGCCAAGGCCACCGGAAAGGTCGGTTGCGACGGGCCTACTACGAGATTTCCGATGAGAACCACAGGATGCAAATGTCAACTAAGAAAGCGCGTTTGCGCGATGTTGCAGAGCTGGCAGGTGTCTCCGCAACTACCGTCTCGAACGTGGTCAATGAACGAGGAAATGTAGCCGAAGCTACTCGGGTCCGGGTCCAAAAGATACTGAACGAAGTTGGCTACGAGAAGGACGAACACGCTCTCGCGCTTCGAGGTCGAAGACCAGCCCGCCGGCTTAGTCCGGACAATTACGGCCCCGCTGAGTCTTCCGGCGGTCAGGATCCGGTTGACGAAGGACAAGGTGAAGCTGGAACGAATCCGTCTTTTCGGTTCACGGTCGGCGACAGGATCCGGTTCCAGACGGGGATGTACAGCGTCTCAGGCGTGATCGATGACCTCATGCCGGATGGCTCCGGCTTTTGGATTCGGTGCGATGGCGTCGGCCGGAAGTTTCTTGCCCTGCCAGATGAAAGACTCGTACCAGCCGAGCCCTCATGACAGACGCCAGCGATCCGCCCTGTCCCTGCCGACAATAAGCCTGCAGCAGTGTCACTCGCGCAAATTAACATACTCACCAAGCAGGAAGTCCCAACGTGATGTGACGGGCAGCGACATCGCACTCCACCCGCACCTCATCCCTAAACCTGGCAGGCACCCGCTCAGCACACCAACGGCGCGCACGGGCAACATCGAGCTCGGGCAATCCGGAAGAAACCATACCGACGATAATCCCAGAAGCATCACCAAGTGGGCTCAATTCAAACCGTCACAGTGGGTCCAGAACTACTTGACACAATCATGCGTGTCCATCGACGTCACTTTTGGTCTTTCGTTGAGGCGTAGCCATGAGCCAGGGCGAGGGTGTTCTCCTGTTGGGCATATGCCTAGAATGCCCGTCTTCTACAAGATGCTGTTGGGCAATCCCACCTCTTTGTCACGAAAGTTAGCGGGAACCAAGGAGTTCTTTGACGTGTCTACGCATCGCAAGTCTGACGGTTCCTCGACTTTGAGGGTTCTCCAGCAGTTGCTGCCATGACTTGCCCGCTTCTGACGAATTGCCTCGAAGCCACTCGTGCGCGGCGGCCGTCTCCGTAGCGATCTCCTGGGGTGTTGAAGCAAGATCGTCGCACCAGTCTTCGATCAGGTCAGCTTCCTCAAACTGCTCCGCGGTTACACCTTGATACTCGAATGTCGGGACGATCACTCGGCTGTTGTGGTGTACCCATCGCTGCAGGAGGAGGTTAACTCCGACCTGAGACATGCATGCGATTCTGTTCTCCGTCCTGAGTTCAGCGGGTTCAACGAGATAAGGTTCATGCATGTGAGCGGCAAAGTGGTTCGATCCCTCTCCCTCCAGTTCAGGAAGGGGCATGAGCTTGAAACGGCCCTTCCATTCGCCCACCGGAATTAGCGGTGAAGAGCGTACTTCCGCGACCAACAATCGGGGTACCAAATCCACGCCGTCCGTCCGAAGTGCGCACGGATGCTGCATGACGAGAACTGTTTTTTTCGGGTCGTCATCGGAGGTTGAGCACCGGGTATCCCGGAAGACGTCACCAGTGAAGATTGGTCGAGAGGCTGATACATCCGCGCCTCTGGCGCGGTACAGGCTATTCCAATTGGGTGCGTCGCGCGTGCCGGGCGCCGCAAGGTCGCGTTCTGACATTCAGAGCTAACCCTTCGGCCGGATAGACATTTGGCCGTCCTGAGCGCGAAACGTCTCGAACTGCGAGTCGTACGTCTCTCGCCAAGATGGGTCGAAGCGATTGAGTGCTTCCTCAGGGTTCAAATGCCCGCTGGCAAACTCCAGGACTAGAAAAGCTTGATTAGCAGCCCAAAGGTCAATGGGCGTGACGGGAACCCCTTCGACAATGGGCATTTCAAACCAAGATTCGATGTCCTGAATATGGAACTGGGAGGCGATCAGGTCTATAGCAGCAATTAGGCCGGCCAGTTTGAGCCGGTTCTCTCCAGAAGACTTCTCACCTTTGCGCCATTTTTGGATTGCTGGCACGCTGACGCCGAGCATGCGGGCGAGATCTCTCCAGGCAAAACCAGCGTCTGCCAAGAGTTCTAGCAAGTCTTTCACGCTAAGCGTTGAGCGGTTCTGCGTACGAATACGCCACTCCAGACCCATCGCTTCCACGTGGGTTGTTCGGACATCTTTGGTGAGCGTAGTGACCCGAGACACCAGCGAGCTAGCTGTCTGTGTCTGCCTCAACGCAGAAATTGGCGTCGGTGTGGAAGTAGATCTGAGAGTAGTACTAGACGTGGGAGTGCCGGTATCAAATTGGGCCTCAGGAAAGTTTTGCGATCGAGTCGGACCCTGCGCGGATTGTGTCATTTGCGGAACACCTCATTTCGTAGGCGGTCAGTGATCAATTGCTCAAACATCTCACGAACAGGGGCATGCAATGCATCTCCCTGAGAAGTCAGAAGGGTGGGCGAAAATTCCGGAACGCCAGCTTCTGGAACCCAGAAGCTGTCCACGTCGAGCAGGAAGAAGGGGCCGGGATAGGAAGGTGATTTTCTTCGAAGCTCTCCGTTTGGATCGGTAGCAAACCCCTCGCCGGATGCGTAGCGCAGGACTAGGGAACGTCCTTTCTCAGGACCAAAGGCGGCGACTCCCTGCCACTGTTTGAGGGGGAGACCGATGCCGTTCGCGGATCGCGGCCCTAGTAGCGAATCATTCAAGTACATTCCCCAGTCCGGAATGTCGGTTCCGGGAACACGTATCTCGTCAATGTACCTGAGCCCTATGCGCTCTACTCCATCAATGTTGGAGACCTCATGCCTGGCGCTGCAGACGGCAGCTAAGACTTCGCGGAATCTTTCCCATCCGGGGTATTGCGTAGTCTCGACGATTGTTGAACTTTTGAGAAGCGAAGCGGCCATCGTATTCTCGCGGTCAAAATACTTAGGAACTTCCTCAGTGCTGACATGTTGTACGGGCCCGGAGGGCCCAATCTCAACAGTTTGCACGGTTGATTGTTGGGTTCGCATTACCGGGAGATACTGGCGAATCAGTTCCTTGAAGAGGGATCGCTGTTTCGCGCTCAGAGTGTCAGACTCCGGGTGCCGTAGTTCAAAGGAGACCGAGACCAAGGGAGCATTCGGGTAGATCTCACGCTGGTTCATGCCTTGATGATACTCATACAGAAACCAAAACGGTAACCATAGGATGAACTGTCAGTCAACTCACAGGCTAGCGCGCTGTTACCGGGATCCGACGCGGAACTTTGTCAGACCAAATGCGTGGTTCACCGTTGTCCTCGATTGGGCCAGGCAGACCATCGTCACCGCTGCGGGGGCTCGGCCGGACATGGGTCCGGCTGGCAGTCGATTGGGGTTACCTCCCTTCCATCTCAAATACGATCCATTGCTGAGACGCCCGGGCCATTTCCCGGAGAGTTTCGGAAGTGCCGGGATTCCGCGGTTCGACACGGACCTTCGCTGTCTCAAAACCCGTCCAACAACATGTAGTCTCACAACGGAAAATTGATCGGGATTAAGAGAATAGCGGGGCGGCCGTGGCTGTAATCGGGTATGCGAGGGTTTCGACGGCGGAGCAGAACCTTGATCTCCAGCTCACGGCACTCCAGGCTGCCGGCGCAGTCCGGACATTTGCCGACACTGGCGTCAGTGGATCCACGGTAGAGCGTCCTCAGCTCGCCAAGGCCCTGGACCGGATTGAAGGAGGAGACGTGTTCACAGTCTGGAAGCTCGACCGATTGGGGCGCAACACCCGGCACGTCCTGGACGTTATCGAGGACATCAGGGAACGGGGAGCGGGTTTCCGGTCCCTGACCGAGGGGCTGGACACGACCGGACCGATGGGTATCGCCATGTTGACGATCATGGCCGCATTCGCGCAGCTGGAGCGGGACACGATGATCGAGCGCACCAGGGCAGGACTCGCCGCGGCCGCGACCAACAACCGCCATGGGGGCAGACCACGCAAGGTGGACGATGCTGCCGCTGCCCGGGCCAGGGAACTGAAAGGCAAAGGAGTCAGCGCCTCCGACATCGGTCGGATGCTCGGGGTCTCCCGTGCCACCGTCTACCGGTACCTTGTATAGGCAATACGGGGAGACGAGAATTGCTGCCGCCGAGGCGGCCGGGTCGACGAGAAGCCTTGAATCCTTAGGATTGTGAGACGCGGCTAGGAGCCGAGGTTGTCGACCACGTAATCGTCGTCGTCGGTCTCTGTCACATTTCCCCGGCGTTCCTCCCAAGTCCGCATGTCGTTGAAGCCCTTGCACGGGCCAAGGCACGCGTCGCAGTTCAGATTATTGTGCTGGGCGGCACGGCGGACTCGCGGATCCTCTGGTCCTAAGTCGATCGACTTCTCTACTATGCGCGCCTGCGGGTAACGCGGCCGCGCTACCATCGACACTTCCTCGGGAATGACGTTGCGCGCGTTCGCGTAGGCCGCGGTCGCGTAAGTCTCCCCGACCTGGTGCTCGCACTCGGTTGCCCTGCAGATCGAACACAAATCCTCGTCGTCGCGCGAGGCGGTCTTGTCGTAAACTTCGCCCAAGTTGTGGTCGCAGTCCTCGACCATCCGCCCACAAATCGAGCACTCGAAGTCGCTGATAAGCCCGGCGGACATTCCAGCGCGCAAGTGAGACATGTTGATCGAACAGTTCGTCCAGAACTCGTCATCATCGCGCAACACGATGTGACAACCGTACAAACCGCGTCGCATGAAGGCCGCCCGATGTATTGCCGTGTGAGCGACCTCCGCGAGCTCGTGATCCTCGAGGTAGTTCAGCGCGGCTACGGCTGCGGACTCCGATCCCCGGATCATTGGCTCAACCGCGTTAAGCGTTTCCTGGTCGACCGTCGCCGAAAAGTCGAGCCACTCGGAGCGCTTCTGCCGCTGCACTTCTCGACGAAGCGCGTCGTCATCCGTTACCGACGGCATATGCATCGCCGGTATCTCATCAGCGCGCTTGCCAAGGGCCGCCAGGGCCGCCGCGTAGGACTCGTCGGCGGTTCGCAATGACTCCCTCCCGTTTACGTCGAGGTAACGGTCTCGGCGCGGTCCACCCGATGGTGGGATCGGTCCCCATTGCATGACCATCGTTGTGAAACGTCGACCCTTATCTCCGGACACTGCGGCCATCGCCAGGCTGGTCGAGGGACTGCTGCTTGAGGACCCGCAGAGCTTCGAGGACGTCGGCACCGCTGCCCTCGATCTCGATATTCCGTGTCGTGCTGGTTTCGGCGATGGACACCTTGAGGGGCAGTTCCCGTACCACCTCGTCGGTCCATCCCTGTGCCTTTGCGCGATGGCTGATGAACTGCTCGACGGTGAAAATGAGCCAGTCGCTGGTCACGGTCACGAGAGTGAGGCCGAGCGCCCACATCTCCGGGTCGATACTGAACTCCTGCAGATACTTTCGCGTGCCCTCGGGAGTCGAAAATTCCACGGGGATGCCTGCGGCGCGGGCGGCCTTAGGCAGGTACCGCACGTTGTCTGTGTAGCGCGGAATATTATCCCCGTCGTCATCCACTGGCTTCCTCGTGGGAATGACGTAGACCTTGTCCGGCTGCACGTTATCTGGGATTGCTCCGGCGAGGGGGGTCCATTCACCTTCGGTAATTTTTGCTGTCATGCCACGGAGGATACCGGTGGCTACCGCAATGAAGCGAACGCGCCGACCATCCATTAGGTCAGATCCTTCGGCCGGCCACCTTCTTTCGCTCCGCTGTGGAAGAACGTGTCGTGGGCGGAGGCGAGCCACGCCGTCCGGTCCTAACTGTCGGAGGCTCCATGTAGATTCAGGTTTGACTTGCCTTGCGCCGCTCACGCTGAAGGACCTTAAAATGACGAACACCCTGCTCAGCTCCCTGAGGGAGCGCATCCTCGACGAATCCGAGCCTCTGGCCGGACTCCTGCGTAAGTGCCTACTGCTCGGAGCCGAGACGGGTTCCGAGTCCCTGCGGCAGTGGGCCCGATACGAGCTCAACGGATACGACGGGGACGTCGACGTGCCCAGCTATCGGCTGCTGCCGTCGCTGCCGATCAAAGTGGACTCGATCAGCGGGAACACCTGGGCCAGGGGCCAGACCTTCGATCGCCTCCAGCTGCCTCTGGAGGCGCAGAAAGGAGTGCCTGAGTCGTTCCCGCTTCGTCAGCCCGTCGAGGAGTTAGAAAGTCTCGCAGGAAAGTCCTCACTTTCATTTACCAACGCGGGACTGGCCTACGCCCAGACGGTCTGGAATGACTCACTCGGCCCGTTCCAGCAGATCGTGGGGATGTCATACTCGCTTCCAGGCTCGGTACTCACCGGTGTCCTGGGGCAGATCCGCACTCAGCTCGTCGACGTTCTCGCCGACCTGACCGCGGAAACTCCTTTGGCCGAGCTGCCGAAGAAAGCCGCCGTCGACGCCGCCGTGGGCCAGCACATCGGCACGCAGTACAACACCACCATCCAAGCGGCCAACGGGCCGACCGCAATCGGGAACAAGGCCAAGGTCAAGACCGAGGGGCTGAGCGTCCAAGACGCCATCAAGTTCCTGGACGCCGTACAGGCCGCTGCAAAGGACGTACTTGACGACGAAGGCCGAGTGGAGCTACTGGCGGCGGTCGAGGAACTGCGGGCTACAACCCAGCAGGAGGCCACCGACACAGGCGACGTCGTGAAGACGGCAGGCAAACTGCGCGTCATCGCCGCGCGTATTGGGAGTCCAGCCGTCACCGCAGCCGTGAGCAGTGCGGTCGAGACGGTCACCTCGTTGGCACTATCCGGTGCATTCGGCTGAGCAGCGAAGGCACTTGGTGCCTCGAAGCCTCCATGTCTCGAAACGAGAGCCCATAACCTAACGAACTGAGACGCAGTTATGAGTGTGGCGTCAGAGTTCCACTTAGAGGAGCGAAGGATGAGTTCGCATCGTGGGGGACTCTAGTAGGCCCGGGTCTGCGGCGGTGCTGCCGCTGTTTTATTTCTGATAATTCTGATCGGGCTTCTACATCAGCAGCTTTGACTCTGCGAGCCACGTGGGTGCGAACAAGACTCCCGGGAACCCAGGGTGGCAACAGCCACCGATTCCGCATCCGCGTCGTCTTCAGGGAAGCGAAGGTTAGCCCGATGGGGAGTAGAAGGAGAACCAGGATGTGAAGCACACCTCGGTGGGGAGCGACGTTCAATATCGTAAGTACCGCAACAACAATCAGCAATAGGCAGCTCGCACTGGCTTGCCACCGGTCCACGACGTCGTCTTTGAACCAGCTGGCGGCGGTGACCGCAAAGGCTGCGAGCACGAGCACGGCCCAGACAGCACTTATGACGTACGAAACAACCCAGGACCCCCAAGTGAACTTGCTCATGATGATCGCCTCAAGCGTTCCAATCACAGCGGTGATCGCCAGAATGTCGAGGAGGCCTGCTATGAACCAATGGCGTACCGCCAGCCCCGACAACGGGGGCAGCCGCTTCCGCCGGTAGTGAGAAACGACTTTCCGTGCGGCGCTGACTTGGATGTCGAGGTTGTTGGTGTCGATCCGGTGTATGCGGCCTGCTGCGTCGGAGGCGATGAAACAGTTCATCGCGGCCAGCGTCGTGACTACAAGAACGTTCGCCAATCGTCCGAAGGAGCCTTCACCCAAACTTAGCCAGGCGATGGTGGCCAGGATGAAACTGACGGTGGAGCTCATCAGGGCCAGAAGCATCACAACTTTCCGGTGTCCATGCTCCTCAAGGGTTTCCGACTTCTTTGAATATGCCGTCTGGGCCATGACTTGGAGGGCGATGGTCCCTGTGGCAACTGCTGCCAGAGCCCCCAGTGTTTCTCCGGGGCCAAGGGGTTCCATGTCATCAGGCAGTAGCTCCAAACGCCCCGTCCGGACAACGTGACTTAGGTACATGATCGCGACCACGTAGAGGGTCGCGCCGATACTGACGCGAAGCACACGCCAAAACGTGAGCGACGCCCCCATCTCCAGACGAAGCATGACCCTAAGGGGTATCGGAAGTTTCTGTTGGCGCAAAGGGGTTCTCCTGTTAAGCGGCTCGTTCGCGAATCGGGTTCGTGCGACGGGGACGAACGCTACCGGGGGATCATCGCATTACGATTGCTCAAGTCCAGCGTATTGGTCATAGTCGGCATCTCCTGGCTTCAGTATTTTGACTATTTCTTCGGCGCCCACGGCAGCATCCACTCGAACATCGCCTGAGAGTTCATCCTCTTTTCGGGACAGGACGGATGAAAGAGGGGGGTTGAAGTGCATCGGGCGAATTGCGTTGTCGATGCGCAGTGCCAGCTCGATGAGCACAGGAAAGCCAGGTTGAGGAGGGCCTGGATCCATCCGATTGTCAGCCGCAAAGTAGATCCCTTCGCCGCCCCATTTTCCCTGGAGGAGTTCGAAGTCGGACGGTGTGGTGAATTTCGTGGAACCTATGCAGGCATGGACCTGCCCTTCCCTCTTCGGCAGCTGGTCTTGGAAGTAAGAGCGCAGTCCGTCATCGGTTCCGTACATGGAAGTGGCCATGAGTGTACTAGCGCTGTGATCGTTGAGATGGCCGTGGTGAACCGCGAGCTGGATTCGCCGTGTGAATAGATCTCGGCTGAACGGTCTCAGACCCTCGAGCCGCACGAGATCGAATTCGTGGGGGAGCAGCCGGCTGAAGTGGAATGCTCGGAGGCGGGAGCCGGTTAAGGAGCTGATGAACGCGGCTTCACTTTCGAGCGCTTCGAGGTCCGACATCTGGGTCAGCTCAGCCAGCCGGGTTTTCACGGCTGCCGGAAAGGTGTCGGGAGCGTCGGGGTCAATGAATTGGCTGTCCATGCTGCCACGATACGTGGGAGTGCTGACTACCTATCGTCCTCTGTTCCGGCCACGTGTGCCGCGGGTCAACAGTCCAATATTGGCGGCCCCCTGTGGAAGACTGTCGGAGTGCTAGATGTACTTCGCGAAGACGATACGAACGAGCTGAGGAAGGCCCGTGGGGCTTTTTTCACGCCCTCAGCGGTGGCCGACTACATTGCTAGCTGGGCCATGACGGATGGCACCTCTAGAGTCTTGGAACCGTCCTGCGGCGAAGCAGCCTTTCTTCTTTCCGCTGGCATGTTCGCCAAGGAACGAAAGCTCCCGAACGTGAGCTACTCCGGTGTCGAACTGTTTGAGACCTCAGCCCGTTTCGCGGAGATGATCCTGGCAGACGCGGGGATCGAAGCACACGTTCGTGTTAGTGACTTTTTCAGCGTCGCCCCCGACCCGGTGCACGATTGCGTGATCGGAAATCCTCCGTATATCCGGTACCAGGAACACGCAGGCGAATCCCGCGGGAGATCACGGAGCGCAGCTGCCGCAGCCGGGGTAGACCTGAGTGAGCTCGCATCGAGTTGGGCAGCCTTCGTGGTTCATTCCGCGCAGTTCCTTCGACGCGGCGGTCGACTGGGACTGGTGTTGCCGGCCGAGCTGCTGTCAGTTAACTACGCAGCTCCTGTCCGTAGATTTCTTCTTGAACACTTCAAGAAGGTCGAGCTCGTGCTGTTCAGCGAACGAGTCTTCCCGACAGTCCAAGAAGAAGTAGTTTTGTTGCTGGCCGAGGGTTTCCGTGAGGGACCCACCGACCGCTTCACGCTATTCCAGGCGGAAAGCGTCCAGGACCTCCCCTCGATGGACGCGCCGAGTACTTGGATCCCCGGGGCCGCAGGAGACAAATGGACGGCCGCCATGGTCGGTCCGCGGGCGCGTTCCATCTACGACGCGGCACTCTCGGGTGATGGCTTTTCTGTCCTTCACCATTGGGGAGAAACGTCGCTGGGTGCGGTGACAGGCAATAATTCCTTCTTCGCTCTCACTTGGGAGCAGGTGAAAGAA
>NZ_BAABKK010000050.1:0-1562 GCF_039543785.1 Arthrobacter gyeryongensis | reverse complement strand
TGTCGGCGGGGATGGCGGGCGGGAATGTCTGCTCGGTGCCGTTGATCGCGATGGTGGCTGAACGAAGCGGCCGTAGTTGGCGGATCAGGTTGCGGATCGAGAGCCCGGTCCGGTGCTGTGCTTCTCGGCTGAGTGCCAGCGCGGTGAACACGATGGTCAGGTGGGCTTCGATCGCGTCCTTGGTGCGGTGGAACATGGGCCGGGCCCGCAGGTCGGTCTTGGACATCCGGAAGGACTGCTCCACATGCCACAGGTCGTGATAGCTGGAGATCACCTCGCCGGCGGGCATCACGCCGATGGGGATGTTGGTGACGTAGCCTTTCAGCCCGACCAGGCGCCGTGCCCGCGCCAGCGATGCCTCATCGAGTGACCGGCTGCCGTTGCTGGTCTTGATGAACCGTGGCGCCCGGGCGGTTTTCTCGCCTGCGATGACTGCGCGGGCCTTGCCTTCCTGCAGTGTGAGGGTCGTGTTGTCCCGCGCTGCCCGTTTCGCCGAGTACGCCCACACCGCCCGCCAGGACCCGGCGTGCTGCTTGGGGTCCCAGACTGGTTCGGCTTTCACGTACGGATCGCTCGCGACGCCGCCGCGGCCGTTGCGCGGGGTGATGGTGTCGATGATCTGCCCGTCGGTGAACGCGTCGCCGTGCCAGCGGAAATGGGACTCCAGATCAACGGGAGCCTTGGTCACCCGGGACCCGACGATGAACCTCAAGCCCGCCTCATCGAGCTCTTTGAGGTTGGATGCGGAAAGCATCCCCGCGTCGGCGACCACGACCATGTCGGCCAGGCCGTGCCGTTCCTGGAAGGCCTTGATGATCGGGACGATGGTGGTGGTCTCTGCCCGATTGCCCTCGAAACAGCCGATCTCAAGCGGGAAGCCGTGCCGGTCGACCAGCAGGCCGACCACGACCTGGGGGTCGACCCGGCGTTCCTTGGAGTAGCCGACCTTGCGCAGCTCGTCCTCTTTCTCGGCCTCGAAGTACAAGGTGGTGACGTCATAGAGACACAACGACACATCCCCGCGGGTCACCGCATGGTTGAAGCAAGCGGTCGCGATGAGGTCCCGATAGCCCCGACCGACGCACCGGCTCAGCGTGCGGCGCATCGTCTTCTCGCTGGCGGGCCTCTGACCCAGGTCGCTCAGAACCCGTCCGGTGTCCAGGATCGAGGTCGGCTCCACGATCCTGGCGATCACCAAGTCACGGAACGTCTCGTCCTCGACCACGGCGAACCCCAGGCCGGAGTAGACCCCGGCAAGCACCTCGTACAACAGCATGGACGACGTACCGATCACCTGCGGGGCGGCCACCCGCGGCTGCTCGACTCCCCGGCCGGTCAGACCAGAGTCGGCGAACAGCGCCGGGACCGCCGTCGGCGCGACCATTCGGGCTTTCCTCGGCGTGACTTCCAGACCCAGATCGAACTCATCCTGGCCGGCATCGAGAAGCATCCCGCGGGCCTGCTGCAGCAGGAGCCCAAGCTCGGCCTCCGTATGCGCTGACCCGAGATGAGCCACGATCCGCCGCCGCCCATCGACGTACTCCGCGATCTGCACAGCCGTC
>NZ_BAABKK010000049.1:0-526 GCF_039543785.1 Arthrobacter gyeryongensis | reverse complement strand
GCTCAGGCCCTCGAGCTTTGTCGAGATCCGTTCGGTGTTGTACCAGCGGATGTACTCGTGCAGTGCCGCTGCCAGTGCCTCGGTGCTGATGAACCGGACACGGTGGAAGAGTTCTTCTTTGAGATGGCCGAAGAAGTTTTCCATCACGGCATTGTCGTAGCAGTTGGCCTTGCGTGACATTGATTGGACCGCTCCGGCACCGCTGAGGAGAGTCCGCCAGGAGTGATGCTGGTACTGGAATCCCTGGTCGGAATGCACCAGCGGTTTCTCACCGTCCTTGAGGGCCGTCAACGCCTTACTCAGCGACGTGTTGGTGAGCTCCAGGTTCGGCGAGATGCCGAGGGTGTACGAGATGATCTGCCGGTCGAAGAGGTCCATGACCGGTGAGAGGTAGAGTTTGCGGTCGCCGACGCTGAATTCGGTCACGTCCGTCACCCACTTCTGGTTCGGGGCGGTGGCTTCGAAATCCCGGTTGAGCAGGTTCGGAGCGACGGCGCCTTGTTCGCCGCGGTAGGAGTTGTAGCGC
>NZ_BAABKK010000048.1:0-2439 GCF_039543785.1 Arthrobacter gyeryongensis | reverse complement strand
GTGTGGGGTAGCCGTAGCGAAAGCGAGTCTGAACAGGGCGAGTGTAGTGGCGTGATCTAGACCCGAAGCGGAGTGATCTACCCATGGCCAGGTTGAAGCGACGGTAAGACGTCGTGGAGGACCGAACCCACTTCAGTTGAAAATGGAGGGGATGAGCTGTGGGTAGGGGTGAAAGGCCAATCAAACTCCGTGATAGCTGGTTCTCCCCGAAATGCATTTAGGTGCAGCGTTGCGTGTTTCTTGCCGGAGGTAGAGCTACTGGATGGCCGATGGGCCCTACAAGGTTACTGACGTCAGCCAAACTCCGAATGCCGGTAAGTGAGAGCGCAGCAGTGAGACTGTGGGGGATAAGCTTCATAGTCGAGAGGGAAACAGCCCAGACCACCAACTAAGGCCCCTAAGCGTGTGCTAAGTGGGAAAGGATGTGGAGTTGCGAAGACAACCAGGAGGTTGGCTTAGAAGCAGCCATCCTTGAAAGAGTGCGTAATAGCTCACTGGTCAAGTGATTCCGCGCCGACAATGTAGCGGGGCTCAAGTACACCGCCGAAGTTGTGGATTTCAGATAGTAGACAAGCCTTCGTGGTTCAGTCGTCTGGAGTGGTAGGGGAGCGTCGTGTGGGCGGTGAAGTCGCGGTGTAAACCAGCGGTGGAGCCTACACGAGTGAGAATGCAGGCATGAGTAGCGAAAGACGGGTGAGAAACCCGTCCGCCGAATGATCAAGGGTTCCAGGGTCAAGCTAATCTGCCCTGGGTAAGTCGGGACCTAAGGCGAGGCCGACAGGCGTAGTCGATGGACAACGGGTTGATATTCCCGTACCGGCGAAGGACCGCCCATGCCAAGCGGGGGATACTAACCGCCCGGAGCCTGCCCAATCACCCTTGTGGTGTGCGGGTTTTGGCCGAGCGCGGGACCTGATCCCGGGAGGTAAGCGTATTAACAGGTGTGACGCAGGAAGGTAGCCGGGCCGGGCGATGGTTGCCCCGGTCTAAGGATGTAGGGTCAGCGATAGGCAAATCCGTCGCTGTGTCTTTGATGACGTTCCTGAGATCTGATGGGACCCCCGTCATGGGGGGATCCGGTGATCCTATGCTGCCTAGAAAAGCATCGGCGCGAGGTTCCAGCCGCCCGTACCCCAAACCGACACAGGTGATCAGGTAGAGAATACCAAGGCGATCGAGAGAATTATGGTTAAGGAACTCGGCAAAATGCCCCCGTAACTTCGGGAGAAGGGGGGCCCCAACCTTGAACACCACTTGCTGGTGGGAGGGGATCGGGGCCGCAGAGACCAGGGGGAAGCGACTGTTTACTAAAAACACAGGTCCGTGCGAAGTCGCAAGACGATGTATACGGACTGACTCCTGCCCGGTGCTGGAAGGTTAAGAGGACCGGTTAGCCGCAAGGCGAAGCTGAGAATTTAAGCCCCAGTAAACGGCGGTGGTAACTATAACCATCCTAAGGTAGCGAAATTCCTTGTCGGGTAAGTTCCGACCTGCACGAATGGAGTAACGACTTCCCCGCTGTCTCAACCATAAACTCGGCGAAATTGCAGTACGAGTAAAGATGCTCGTTACGCGCAGCAGGACGGAAAGACCCCGAGACCTTTACTATAGTTTGGTATTGGTGTTCGGAGTGGCTTGTGTAGGATAGGTGGGAGACGTTGAAGCCCGGACGCCAGTTCGGGTGGAGTCATCGTTGAAATACCACTCTGGTCACTTTGGACATCTAACTTCGGCCCGTGATCCGGGTCAGGGACAGTGCCTGATGGGTAGTTTAACTGGGGCGGTTGCCTCCTAAAAAGTAACGGAGGCGCCCAAAGGTTCCCTCAGCCTGGTTGGCAATCAGGTGTCGAGTGTAAGTGCACAAGGGAGCTTGACTGTGAGAGAGACATCTCAAGCAGGGACGAAAGTCGGGACTAGTGATCCGGCGGTACATTGTGGAATGGCCGTCGCTCAACGGATAAAAGGTACCTCGGGGATAACAGGCTGATCTTGCCCAAGAGTCCATATCGACGGCATGGTTTGGCACCTCGATGTCGGCTCGTCGCATCCTGGGGCTGGAGTAGGTCCCAAGGGTTGGGCTGTTCGCCCATTAAAGCGGTACGCGAGCTGGGTTTAGAACGTCGTGAGACAGTTCGGTCCCTATCCGCTGCGCGCGCAGGAAATTTGAGAAGGGCTGTCCTTAGTACGAGAGGACCGGGACGGACGAACCTCTGGTGTGTCAGTTGTACTGCCAAGTGCACCGCTGATTAGCTACGTTCGGATGGGATAACCGCTGAAAGCATCTAAGCGGGAAGCTCGCTTCAAGATGAGATTTCCATACACCTCGTGTGTGAGAGGCCCCCAGCCAGACCACTGGGTTGATAGGCCGGATGTGGAAGACAGGACTAAAGACTGTTGAAGCTGACCGGTACTAATAGGCCGACAACTTACACCACACAA
>NZ_BAABKK010000047.1:0-4117 GCF_039543785.1 Arthrobacter gyeryongensis | reverse complement strand
CGGCAAGCTTCAGGAACACGCTGAATGACTTCATGGCACCCAAGCTACAGGGGCCGTGGCGTGCCCCCTGGAGGCTCGCTGACCCTTCCCGCGCGGCCCTCATTTTGTTTCTTTTGTTTCCGTCTACGCGATCGCGCGCGCGTGCGCGCGAGGGGGACGGGTCATCACGGAGAACGTGGACGACCTCATAACAGGTGGACCACCTTGCCACGATGTCTGCCAAGTGGTGGACAACTTCGCGGATGAGCTTCCGCCCGCGAGTTTCCGGGAGTTTCCGCGTGCCCAGTGTCCATCGCCCACAAAAACCGGCCGGAATCGCCCGGGGTTTTGCAAGGAACTGCGCATAGCGCAAGTAGGGTTGTTTTTGTCTCACCTCGAGACTAGGGACAGCTGCCGTGTAGCAACGAGCGGCCCTATCCCCGGAAGGAGGTGGTGGCGCTATGGGAAAGCACGTCAATAAGGCTTCTGCGGGAACGCAAGAAGCCGCGAGACGCTTACGGTCTGTCGGACTCTGTATAAGCGGCTTCGCGGCTCTAGTCAATCTTGCACGATTGCTGAAGGACTGGTTTTAGCTAGCCCTCCATCGGTAGTGGTCCAGTTGGCGCTGGGCCACTACTTCTTTAACCACACACTGGACTCTAGGGAACTTTAGGGAACTGTAAGGGACTCTAGGGATCTCTATAGAACTGTGCGGTCGCTAACAGCATATACAGATTTACACGCTACGGAGGTAGGGCGAAAATTTTTCAAGTAAAAATTTTCCACACTTCAACTGTGAAAATTTAAGTCAACTCCCATAAGCAAACAGGTTTCCCATAGACAAGTGCCAACACTTCAAGTGCGGCTAAGTCGCACTACGGACATGGTGCAGAGTAAGTCTGGGGACTAGTAGAGCCACTGATTAGTGGGATTTTTTAGACACCATATAAAACGCGTGTGGGTCTACTCGCTCAGCACGGGATACCCAGCGAACTCTAGGACGCTCACCAGAGCAGCGCGGGCTGGGGCGTCGGAAGGCGTGGGGCCGTGCTTGCGGATACCTTCGTCAATCAGGGCAATGCGCTGCTGGCAGAAGTCCACGATGTCTTCGGTCGTTTTCATGGGTCGATCCTCTCAGTTGCGCACGTAGCGGTACACGGACGGCTCGGACACGTGGAACATGTCGGCCAGTCGGGCGACGGTGAAACCCTGCGCCTTGAGCTTCCTCATTTCCTCCACCTTCGCTTCGTCCAGAAGCTTTCTCCTGCCGCCCTTGTGGCCTCGGGCACGGGCAGCAGCCAGACCGGCCTGTGTGCGCTCGATCATGACGTTCCTTTCGAACTCCGCGAAGGCACCGAGGATGTCGATCATCATCTTGCCCATGGCCCCCTCGTCGGTCAGTCCTTCCGTGAGGCTCCGGAAGTGCACTCCCCGCGCCCGTAGCTCGTTGATGGTGTTCCTGACGTGTGTCAGGTTCCTGCCCAAGCGGTCGAGTCTCCACACGGCGAACGTGTCACCGGCGCGGCAGTAGTCGAGGGCGTCAGCCAGTCCCTGCCGCTCGATGGTGGAACCACTCACGCCTTCGTCCACGAACACCCTGTCAGCCCCTGCGTGCATGAGCGCGTCCCTCTGCAGGTCTAGGTTCTGGTCATGTGTGCTGACTCTCAAATAACCGATCAGTGCCACCGTAAGTCCCCTTTGTTTTCAAGGCTTTTCGCTTGATCACAGTTTATCAGTATTCCGTTGGCGTTAATAGTTTTGATAGGCCGGCTTTTGAAGTTGGGTTTTGACAGGGTTCAGGGGCCGTCGTGACAGGTTCCATGGGGTTCCACGGCACCTCTCACCACAGGATGGTTTGCGACAGGGCAGCACAAAGCCCCCCGAAAGGAAGTAAACGGGGGGCTTCGGCTTCCCCCGGGGCCACAGCCAACGCGCATGCCGGGGGTTTCCCGGCTCACCCATGCCGGGGGTTTCCCTCCCGGGGAAATGCGAAAACCCGGGAGGAAGCTTCTCTATTCGAGGTCTGCGGGGTCGATGTTCGGACCGCCAGCGATAGGCGAGGGAACGCCCTTCAGGAGGTCGCGCCCGGCAATGCTCGTGAGTCCACCGTTCCTGTACCGGCCATGGGTGATCGCGTTCAGGACGGCTGTGAGCCACTCAACGCGAGGGAAGAACGGAAAGTCCTGATCACCCACGCGCGTGACGTGGACGTAGCCGCGTGCCGGTGGGCGCACCTCGTCGTCAGGGATCCCGGCAGTCACCAGCTGGCCGACGGCCTCGTCCTGCACGGCCATGTCCTCATCGACGGCTTCCAGCAGCTCGAGAATCGCCCTTGCGGCCTCGATCTGCTTCGCCTGGACTCTTTCCCTGCTTGCGGACAGTTCCGCTTTAAGGGGCACCACGAGGGCTTCCTGCGCCTCTTTCTCGGCCTTGGCACGCTCCGCGTCGGCTCGTTCCCTGCGGCCTTCCTCAGCGAGGGTTTCAAGCTCGATTTGGGCGCGGAGAGCGGCAACGTGCGCGGGATCCACGTTCCTGCCTTCACGGGCGTCCGCGAGCAGCTGCCTTAGCTCCACTACAGGGTCGGTTTTCACTGGGCTGTCCCACATCTCCTCAAGGCGTCGGGCTTCGTCAGCCTTGGCCGTGGTCGGGCTGATCATCACGGCGTGGCCGCACTTGAGCCGCTGGAGGTACACGTCCACGTTGGTATCGTTCCGGAGCTTCCCGTAATTGGGCGCGAGGGGAATCAACGCCATGGCCGTTTCACCGAACGCCTGGACTATCTCGGCGGGCTGGAGGATTTCAGCACCAGCCGGGTGAGCGCACCTCATTGCAGGCCGTCCTTCGTGAGCTTCAGGTCAATGAGACTGCCCGAAAGATCCACGTCCGAAGTGTCCTTAAGGTAGGCCAGCTGCTCAGGCGTGAGGGTGTCCGACCACGAGCGTGGCTGCTGGCCCCGGTACTTTTCCCACGCGGATTCACTCTCGGCCTTCGCCACCGTGTCAGGCGTGGACAGGTACATGCAGCCGCAGGCGCTCCGCCCGATCACACCGTTAGGGACAGTCATAGTAGAGGACTTCCGGAGCGTGCCGGAGTCGATGCCGTAGAGCATGGCGGCGGTCTTTTCCTCGGCCTCGGACAAGTAGCCGAAAGCCGGATCATGCCTGTGCGTGCCAGCGGCCTTTGCCACCAACCATCCTTCGACGCCATGGGCTGGGAAGTCCACGGCGGACACTTCCCTCACATCCAGATTCACCAGTTTCCGCTGGACCTTCCGGACCTGCTGGCGTCGATCCCACTCGGCCAGGGCTTCATCGCGGTTCATCGGATGCCTGCCTGAAACAGCCGGACATGGTGCGAGTTGTGGGCGTTCGGGTCAACGGTGGCGCACCCGCACTTGGAGCACAGCCAGCCGACAGGGGTAGCAGGCGTGTAGGTGGGTGTCACGAACTCGGGCGGTTGCTCGTATGTAGGCGTGGGCATGGGGAGTTTCCTCGGGTTAGGCGGACTTCCCGGGCACTCCCTTACCCGCTACCTCCAATTTTAAAGCCTGTGCCCGTACGAAACGACTGGCCACACCGTGGCAGGGCAGATGTATTGCACAGGCCATGACATACGGGAGTCAAGGGCTAGGAAGGGTCATTATCTGATATGGGCTAATGAGTAGTTTTTCCTGCGCGGCGTCCGATGCTCTGGGCTGCTCTCAAGCTCATGCCGAGGGTGTCAGCGATAGCCTGCCAGCGGTGGCCTTCAGCCCTGAGTTGGAGCACGGCCTGTTCCCGTTCACGTGCCCTAGCGCTCCTGACTTCCGCACTCTTGGCCGCGCCCTTGGTACCGCGTTCTTTCTGGACTGCCTGGAAGCTCTCAGGCGTCATGGTGGCCCATGTCCAGTGGGCAATCGAGGAAGCAATGCCAGCCACTTCGACGGCTCCGAGGGGCACGGCCAGCTGTGCGTTCAGGACGGTCAAATGATCCTCGACGGCGTGACGGAAAGCTGGCAGACCATCGGACCAGTAGCGGCGCACAGCGGAGTACGCCCACACGCGGGTTTGCTCGAACAGGAGGCAGTTACGGCCCAGCCCTGCAACGTCACCGCGTGGCTTCCTCTCGGAAGGTGCCGGGAGATTCGTCCCCAGCTCGG
>NZ_BAABKK010000046.1:0-1740 GCF_039543785.1 Arthrobacter gyeryongensis | reverse complement strand
GGTAGGTCGAGGCGACGGCGCCGGAGCGGGACCGGCACGGCGAGCCCGGCTGGACGTGGCAGTGGGGGCACGGGTGCTGCTCGATCTCATCGGCGTCGGATGGGACGGTGGTTCCGGGCCCGCTGCTCATCATCTCCTCGGCGATCTGCTTTCCCGGCCGGTTCGAGGACAAGACCAGCCGAACCGATTCCTCATGGAACGCGGCATGATATTTCCTTCGTGCGGGCATCTATGCGAGGCTCCCATCAACCTGTCTCGCAAAACCATGCGGCCGCAGAGCCCGGTGGTGCGTTATGTGCGTGGGCAGCGGTTCTGAGAGGAATTCTGGGCATCGCGGCCCCGGATGGGCCGGATCGTCTGGGGGTTCTCAAAATGGGGCGTTTGCAGGAAGGGCTGCCCGTGATCAGGGTGGCCAGCCCGCTGGCGAAGTTCGCGTATGTGCTGTCGATCATTTGCTGCCTTGCATTCCCACCCGGGTGAGGTAGCGGAGCGAACGGTCCCGGTCGGTCGCCTCGGTGAGGTCGTGCAGCCTGGCCACGAGCAAATCCGACGGGCCGATGAGCCCAAGGCACGCGCCGTCGTCGTTCACTACCGCAGCTTCGGGCGCGCCGGTCCGGGCGAGGACGTAGGCGGCGTGACGGAGTGTTTCCCGCGGATGGAGCACAGGCGTTGCCTCGGTGAGCGCAGCGGCCGGTGCGCGCATGACGTCCTCGCAGAAGAACGTCTCGAGCGGATCGGTCGTGTAGTCGCGGGTCAAGTGGAGTCCGCGGCGCGCGATCTTCTCGGTGAGCACCGAACGTCGAAGGAACAGGACGGACGCGCCGTAGGCAACCACCGAGGCGATGAGCAGCGGGAGTGCAACAGCCCACGCATTGGTCAACTCGAGAGTGAAGATCACGCCGGTGAGGGGCGAGCGCATGACGCCTCCGACGACGGCGGTGAGCCCGAGTAATGCCCAGAACCCCGGGATGACGCCCGGCAAGACGAGGCCAGCCGCTGCGCCGAGTGCCGCGCCGATCATGAAGATCGGAGCGAGCACACCGCCGGAGGTCCCGCTGCCCAGGGACAGCGACCAAATGAGCGTCTTGACCACGAGGATGCCGATGATGAGCCCTGTCGTCGCGTGCCCCGTCAGCAGCTGGTCGATCACGTCGTAGCCGACGCCCAGGGCGCGGGGCTCGATGAGACCGCCCGCGCCGATGATGAGTCCGCCGATGGCGGGCCACCACATCCAGTGGATGGGCAGCCGGGAGAACGCGTCCTCTGCCCGGTACACGAGCCAGGTTGCTCCGGCGGCGACGAGCGCGCCGGAGATGCCGACGACGGCGGCCAGCGCCTCGATACCGGGCGTCAGGTGCAATCCGGTGGTCGAGACGGGGAAGATCGGTGCGGTGCCGAGGATCACGCCCCGCACCACGGTCGCGACCGCGACCCCGGCGGCCACAGGTACGAAGCTGCGGGGACGCCATTCGAACAAAAGCAGCTCGACGGCGAGCAACACGGCGGCGAGGGGCGAATTGAACGTCGCGGCCATGCCGGACGCCGCTCCCGCCACGAGCAGTGTCTTGCGCTCGTCCGCGGTGAGGTGGAGGTGCTGGGCGAGGATCGAGCCGATCGCGCCACCGGTCATGATGATGGGCCCTTCGGCGCCGAAGGGGCCTCCCGAGCCGATGCTGATGGCGGCAGAGACCGGCTTGAGGACGGCGACCTTCGGAGCGATCCGGCTGCCGCCAACGAGGA
>NZ_BAABKK010000045.1:0-699 GCF_039543785.1 Arthrobacter gyeryongensis | reverse complement strand
AGTGGAACCCGGACTGGTTCAAGTTCTTCCTGGGCCTGATGCTGCTGCTGGCCACCATCGTGAACCTCATCGTCAAACGCCGCGCAGAGCTCAAGTAGAAGGGCCGCAAGAACATGAATGCCAAACAGATCGACCAGCAGACCCTGCTCCGGGATGAGAAGGACCCGCTGACCCACACCCCCGTGCACCTGCTCTCCCTGGACAAGATCGGAAAGCACTACGGGAACATCATCGCCCTGCGGGACGTGACCATGGCCGTGGACAACGGCCGCGTCACCTGCGTCCTGGGGGACAACGGCGCCGGCAAGTCCACGCTCATCAAGATCATCGCCGGCCTCCACCAGCACGACGAAGGCGCGCTGCACGTCATGGGCGAGGAACGGAAATTCAACTCCCCCCGCGACGCCCTCGATGTCGGCATCGCCACCGTGTACCAGGACCTGGCCGTGGTCCCGCTGATGCCGATCTGGCGGAACTTCTTCCTCGGCTCGGAACTGACCACCGGCTTCGGCCCGTTCAAATCCATGGATGTCCAGAAAATGAAGGACATCACCCTGAAGGAACTGGCCCAGATGGGCATCGACCTGCGCGATGTGGAACAGCCCATCGGCCAGCTCTCCGGCGGTGAACGCCAGTGCGTCGCGATCGCGAGGGCCGTGTACTTCGGGGCGAAGGTGCTGATCCTGGACGAACCCACCG
>NZ_BAABKK010000044.1:0-3320 GCF_039543785.1 Arthrobacter gyeryongensis | reverse complement strand
CCGAACGCTGCGCATAATCTGGGCGGATTCTGGTTACGTGGCTCGGCATGGTGCCAGGCCCTTCGTGATTGGAGCTGTCATGGTGGCTGTTTCTGCACTGGTGTCCGGGTTGGACGCTGAGTTGGTGCGTCTGGGCTACAAGCCCTCGACGATGGTCTGGTATCGGGGTTGCTGGCGTCGCGTGGAGAGGTTCTTCGCGTCTCGTGGGGTGCAGGAGTTTTCGCTGGATGTGGCGATGGCGTGGGTCGACCAGTCCTGCGGCGGCTTCTTCAACAAGGAGCGGGCAGGCACGCTGAAGACAACCGACGTGTATTTGTTCCGCGTCGCGGCGATGCTCGATGACTTCGCGGTTCGCGGCGCGGTGCTGCGCCGCTATTCCCGCCCCGTGGACAAGCTCAACACCGAGCAGGCCGAGGTTCTGGCGCGGTTCAAGGCGTCGCTGCAGGCGGCCGCCTCCGCCGCGTCGACGGTAAGTGCCTATGCCACGGTGGCCGGGGAGTTCCTCGCATTCACCGGCACCCGGGGCGGGCTGGCTAGCCTGGACGCCGGGGTCATCGGCGCGTTCGTGGCCACCCTGGCCGGCTACCAGGCCAAAACGGTGGAGCACAAACTATGCGCCATACGGTCGTTCCTGCGGTTCGCCGGCGGTGAGGGGCTGGTCGACGGCACGGTGCTGGCCGCGGTTCCGGCGGCGAAGTCGGCCAGGCAGGCCGGGATCCCGTCGGTGTGGGAACCGGCCGACGTGACCAGGATCCTGCGGGCGATCGACCGGGGCAACCCGTGCGGCAAGCGGGATTACGCGATCATCTTGCTGATCACCAGACTCGGACTGCGCGGCATCGACGTCAAACGGCTCCGCTTCGCCGATTTCGACTGGCCGGGCAACCGGCTGTCGGTGGTGCAGGCCAAGACCGGCCGCCGCGTGCAGCTGCCGTTGCTCAAAGACGTCGGCTGGGCGATCATCGACTACATCCGGCACGGCCGCCCGGCCAGCGACTGCCCGCAGGTATTCATCCGCCACACCGCCCCGATAGGCCCGTTCTCCGACCAGGATCATCTGCACCAGATCCTGGTCAAACACACCCGTGCAGCTCATGTCCCGCTGGGTGAGAAACGCCGCCATGGCATGCATTCGCTGCGGCACACGCTGGCGACCCGGCTGATGGAGCAGGGCACCCCGATCGAGCAGATCGCCGACATCCTCGGCCACCAGTCGGTCGCATCCACAGGCGTGTATCTGAAATCGTCACTGGGTCTTTTGGCCAAGTGTGCCCTGGACCCGGACATGCCGGCACCGGGGGCGACACGATGACTACCGGCACCACACTGTCCGACGCGATCACGGCCCTCGTGGCCGAAAAACGCGCCGTCGGCTACAAATACGACACCGAGGCGCAGATACTGGCCCGGTTCCAGGCATTTTGCCGCATGCAGTTCCCCGGGCTGGACACACTCACCGAACCGTCGGTGCAGGCGTGGATCACCGCGGCACGTCGGCGGAACGTCAAACCCGCGACACTGCAGGGCCTGGTAGCGCCGGTCAGGGAACTGGCCCGCTGGCTGGGCCGGCGAGGCGTAGTGGCCTACCTGCTGCCCGGGGCCGCGCTGCCCAGACCGGCCCGGTATGTCCCGTATATCTACACCAATCGGGAACTGGCATCGCTGTTCGCGCAAACCGACCGCTGCCACTACTGCGCGGAGGTTCCGCTGCGCCATCTCGTCATGCCGGTGCTGTTCCGCACGATCTACGCCTGCGGTCTGCGCTGCTCCGAGGCCCGCTTGCTCCGGGTCGGCGACGTCGACATCGACGCCGGGGTGCTGCAAATCCGCGACGCCAAGGGCGGCAAGGACCGACAGCTGCCCGTCTCCGAGGCGCTACGCGCAAGGCTCGCCCGCTACGACACCGAGGTTGGCGGACAGGCGGGCCGGCGGGAATGGTTCTTCCCCGGCGCGGCTGGCCGGCCGCTCACTCTCGGCAACGTCTACCGCAACTTCCGCCGGTTCTTATGGCAGGCGCATATCTCCCACGGCGGCCCCGGGCACGGCCCCAGAGTTCACGATCTACGTCACACCATGGCGGTCAACAACCTGCGGCTGTGGTTCGCCCACGGACAGGACGTCGGCGCGTTGCTGCCGGTACTGCAAACCTACATGGGTCATTCGTCAGTGGCCGACACCGCCTACTACCTGCGCCTGACCGCCGAGTCTTACCCGGACATCACCACACGAATCCAACAGACCATCGGCGATATAGTCCCGCCCGTCACGGCAGGACCACGTCATGGCCACTGACTTCGCGGTATTCCTGCGCCGCTTCCTGACCGGCCACCTGGCCGGGGAGCGCGGCTACTCACCCAACACGATCGCCTCCTACCGGGATGCGTTCAAACTGCTGATCTGCTACTTCCGCGACGAGCGGCACATCCCGCCGGAACGGCTCACCCTCGAGCAGATCGACGCCGCCGCCATCACCGGGTTCCTGACCTGGCTACAGACCAGCCGGCGCAACAGTGCGTCGACCCGCAACCAGCGCCTGGCCGCGATCGACTCGTTCTTCGGCTGGATGCAGTCCCAGGACCCGGCTCGCATGGCCTGCTGTCAGGACATCCTCGCGATCCCCGCGAAGAAACAAGACAGGCCGGCCGTGGCCCACCTGACCGTGCAGCAGACCCGCCAACTGCTCGCCCTGCCCGACCGGCACACCCGCACAGGCAGGCGTAACGCGACGTTGCTGGCCACACTGTATGACACTGCCGCCCGGGTTCAAGAAGTCGCCGATCTGAGAGTCCGCGACATCCGCCTGCATGACCCGGCCATGGCCGCCCTGACCGGCAAGGGCCGCAAGACCCGCCACGTCCCGCTGGACCGGAACACGGCGGCTCTACTGGCCGCCTACCTGACGGAAAGACGGCTGGACAGCGCCGGGCATGAAGATCATCCGGTGTTTTTCAACCAGCACGGCTCCAAGCTCAGCCGTGGCGGGATCGCCTGGATCCTTGGCAAATACCAAGCCCAGGCAACGGATCCGGCACTCTCCAACGCGCACCTGAGCCCACATATCCTGCGCCACAGCCGGGCCATGCACCTCTACGACGCAGGTGTTCCGCTGCCCTATATCCGGGACATCCTGGGCCACGTCGACCTATCCACCACCGAGATCTACGCGCGGGCCTCCACCGAGGCCAAACGCAAAGCACTCGAAGCCGCCTACACCGACGTTGTCACCGCCGACCTGGCCGAATGGAACCAAAACCCCGAACTGCTCAGCTGGCTCGCGAGCCTCTAACCACCCGCCCGGATTATGCGCAGCGTCCGACCGC
>NZ_BAABKK010000043.1:0-1007 GCF_039543785.1 Arthrobacter gyeryongensis | reverse complement strand
TAGCCGATGGCAACTGCGTCACCGTGAGGTGGGGTGGGAAGGAAGCCGGAGGCAAATCCCTGCACCGAGGGACACGAACCGCATAGAAGGCATGTTGGTTGGGGTGAGCCAGCACGAGATGGTGAAGCCCGTTCCACCGAAACGGCCAGTGTGTAGATGCGGCGGGGGCAGGGGGAAAGTAAATGTTCTTATCCGGGGAGATCTGTTCCAGTGCGTCATCCGGGATGCCGGTTGGAGCGGGACGGCTTTAAGGGTCGTTCTGATGGGGCAGAAGTCAGCCGAGGTCGTAGTACCGGCGGGAATCATGCGTGGTTTGCCGGGAAGGGCCGAACGTTGGGAAATGACATGTTGAGCGGGCATTGCTCGTGAACATCGCTTTGATCGCAGCCATCCCGCGGACGCGGGCGAGCACGGGGAGGTATCGGTGAATCCGGGAGATAGCCGTGCTCAGCGTAGTGATGTTCCGGCGCGTGCCGGTAATACTGTCGGCGGCCCTCCGGGGGATCTGTGGGAACTGGTGTTCTCGCGGGAAAACCTGTTGGCCGCGTTACGCCGCGTCGAGGCGAACGCGGGTGCTCCCGGTGCTGACGGGACGCGTACGGAGGAACTCCGTTCGTGGCTCTTAGGACACTGGGCAGGTGTCCGGGAGGAACTCGATGCGGGCACGTACCGTCCGCAACCGGTGCGTCAGGTGATGATTCCCAAGCCTGACGGCGGGCAGCGGAGGCTGGGTGTGCCGGCCGTGCTGGACCGGTTGGTCCAGCAGGCGATCGCGCAGGTGCTTGTCCCGGTGTTCGATCCGGGGTTCGTGCCGGTCTCGTATGGGTTCCGGCCGAAGAAAAGCGCTCATGATGCGGTCCGGGTTGCCCGGACCGTGGTCGGGCAGGGCTATCGGTGGGTGATTGAAGTGGATCTGGATGCGTTCTTTGACCGGGTCAACCACGATGCATTGATGGCCCGTGTTGCGCGGAAAGTGAGGGACAAGAGGCTGTTGGGCCTGATACGCC
>NZ_BAABKK010000042.1:0-613 GCF_039543785.1 Arthrobacter gyeryongensis | reverse complement strand
GTTTGCCCATGCGTTAGCGCCTTGGATATCACAGCGACTTCGGGTACGAACGCTCGCCCATTCTGCGCCCACACTCAACCGCGAGTCTGCCTGGTCGTTGCTTGATTACGTACCGGGGGCAAGATCAGCTTTTCCCATTCCAGGATCTCTGTTTGAGATGAACCAATACTTCACCCTGCTCGACTACATGCATGAGGACTCGAGGTTCCGGCGCCAGCTCCATCTTGATCTTCAGCTCAGTTCGGCGGCCCCCAGCAGTGACAACAAACGGGAGTCCACAGCTCCAATGCATGCTGCAGGAGCATTCAGGTTGCTTGGTGGGATGCTCGATATCTTCTCAAAGTTCGCTGACCTCTATGACTCCTTTGCGGCCCCGGCCGCGCCTAGGAACTGGCTAGAATCGCATTACTCGAATTCAGTAGGCCGGGTGCCGCAACCTGACTCAGTGTTCAAAGAAGAACTTGCGGTTTCGTATATTGATTATGCGACGGATGTTGTCGCCAAAATTTGGGGAGAAGCAGCTGCGGCCCTTGCGGTCAGTCAATCAGATTTGGCTGAGACTGTTCTTTCCACGGGATCGTCATTTCGGAGTTCTGCGACACACATGTTGGGT
>NZ_BAABKK010000041.1:0-948 GCF_039543785.1 Arthrobacter gyeryongensis | reverse complement strand
GTAGGGCCGTTTCAGGAGGTACCGGGACGTGAACAGGCCGGAGGCTTCACGGCGTGTCACGAGGTCGATTACTTGACCCCGGTTAGGCGCGGCTGGGACTATGGAGGCGAAAGCCTCCGAACTCGTGAACATCAGGCGTTCCGTTCGGTTAGCCCTCCAAGGTGTTACCAGCACCTGGGGGGCTTTGCTTTATCTACTTCCAGAAACCCTTACAGCAGTGCGGAAAAAGCAGGCCGTTGAACATATCTACGGCGAGCCTTCACTTTCGCTATACAGACCGCCTAGCCATTACGGATTTCACCAAGCAATCTGCTCAACCATGGACGCTTAGCGTGTGCATTCTGTCCACTTTGGCGGTCGGAGCTTGCCCGGAAAAGTGAAGAGGTCTCTTCCGTGGGCCGCTCTATGGCGGCTTCCTTCGTATAACCCTCGTTAGGTTTTGGAGCTTCGAGCATCCGGAGCGCCTGCGCCTGGGCGGCAATGATGCGCTCACGTTCAGCGGCCACGGCCTCAGCCACAGCGGCCCGCTTCTCGGCCTCGGCAAGATCAGCTTTCAGGGCTTCCACGAGGGCTTCCATGGAGGACTTAGCCGGGGGTTCCATGAGAGCCGCCACGTCCGCCGTTGATGGCCTGCCAGCAGGGCTTTCAGGGGTGCCAACGGTCGTCCTGTCCATCAGTCCCAGCGCTATCAGTGCCGTGATCGGAATGGACCAGCCTTTCGGCCCCTGCGCGGCCCCCAGTTCCAGCAATTCAGGGCGTTTCCTGCGCAGCGTGGATTGGCTCACCCCGCAGGCTTTCGCGGCCTCAGCGAGGCCTAGAACGGGTGCTGTCATGGGTGCCAGCCTAGGGGCCGTCGTGAGAGCTTCCGTGGAGGCTCGCGGCACGGCTGTCAGTGTTGCTGGATACCTGACGGAGTCCACGAGTAGAGCACGTGTCCGGAGTCCATCC
>NZ_BAABKK010000040.1:0-598 GCF_039543785.1 Arthrobacter gyeryongensis | reverse complement strand
GCGGTTCGTCAGGTTGTCCTGTAGCGACGCCAGGCATCGTGAAGGAATACCAACCCCAGGTTTTCCCAGTACTCGTTGGGCAAGGCCCGGGACAGAATGGGAGACTTCGCGATCCGCCAATAGGCCTTGCTGGTCATGCCCCATTCCCAGGCTTTCTGCCGGGAGATGCCGAGCTTGCGCAGCTTGGCCACGCGGGTGCGTGGTCTCTTCCATTCCTTCCACCGGATCTGACGCATCCGCCGCCGGAACCATTCATCCAGATCCGCGAACTTCCGCGGGGTATCGGCCAAACGGAAGTAACCCATCCAGCCTTGGATGTACCGGTTCAGCAGCGTGATGCGCTCACCCATCGAGATGCTCCACTTCCGGGACGTGAGCTGTTTCAGCCTCGCTTTGGCCCGTTTCAGGGCCTTCGGCGCGACCCGCAGCTTCACCCCGGAGGCGGTGAAGTAGAAGCCATAGCCCAGCAGCGTTGCAACTCCCGCTGGACCGATCCTGGACTTCTCCCGGTTCACCTTCAGTTTCAGGCCCTGCTCCAGTGACTTGATGCACTGCTCCAGAACCCGTTCGGCTGCCCGTTTGCTCCTGACGAAGACCC
>NZ_BAABKK010000039.1:0-798 GCF_039543785.1 Arthrobacter gyeryongensis | reverse complement strand
TCGATTCCGTGAAGGAGCAGGAGAATGCGCGTTAGCAAGGCAGCCGATACCGGCAGTGAACGAGTCGGAACCATGCGTGAGGGAAAGCTGGACCAGAAGCATCTGCTGTTCGGCGAAGATGGTTCGCCCAACAACTTCGACCTGAACATGGGCCTGACCGGCAGCGGTGGCTGGGGCACGCCGCGTCACCGCCACAACTTCGACCAGATCCGCTACGTCATTGAAGGCCGGTTGCCGTACACCGAGGAGGACGTGCTGGAACAGGGCTGGGTGGGGTACTTCCCCGAAAGCGTCCACTACGGTCCCCAGGCGCGCGCCGAGGGTCTCCGGACCATGGTCTTGCAGGCCGGCGGCGCGAGCGGTGGTGGATACCTCAGCGTCGCTCAGCGCGAGGCGGGCAACGCCGAACTGGCCAAGTCCGGCGAGTTCAAGAAGGGCCTATATCACTACATCGATGCCAACGGCGAGCCCCAGACCGTGGACGGCTCCCAGGCGATCTTCGAACACGCCACCGGACGCAAGCTCGAGTTCGCCACGCCGCGGTACGAAGACGTGATCGCGATGAACCCGGAAGCCTACGACTGGCTCCCCACAGCCGACGACGGTGTTTCCGAGAAGTGGCTCGGAAGCTTCACCGAACGCAACCTTCGCATCGGTTTCCTGCGCCTGGAACCCGGCGCCGTCTACCAAGCCGGCCAGCACCCCTCCATCGAAATCCTCTTCCAGATCAACGGCCAGGTCACAGCAAGCGGCGAAAAATACGGACCGGAAACCGGCTACGAACTCCTGGCCAACGAA
>NZ_BAABKK010000038.1:0-270506 GCF_039543785.1 Arthrobacter gyeryongensis | reverse complement strand
CCCCCGTTACTTCTAGACTTCCAGACATCGGCACATCCAGACTCTGTTACTTACAGACCACCAGACCCGCAAGTCCGGAAGGCGGGGGAGCCGGGGGAGCGGATGGTATGCAGCCGCGAACAACCCCGGGCAACACGTTACGGAAGTCCGAACCTCCGGTACTTCCAGACTCTGCGACTCTGTAACTCTGTAACTCTGTAACTCTGTACACGACAGGCCACTCCTCGCCGCAGCCGTAAATCACAGACTCCGGACCCCGTTACTTACAGAAGTCCCGACCCACTAGTCCCGAAGCCAGGGAGTCAGGAACGAACCAAAATACGGCAGGCCCTGGTCGCAGACCTCCGAAGTCCGGGGAGTCCAGACCTCCGGTACTTCCAGACTCCGCGAGTCTGGAAGTGCGCCCTCATAAGGCCGCAATCGAAAGTTACGGCTCGATCCGCCGGAGAGCGCCGCCCGGTTGCCTGAATCGTGGAGGGTGTCGGATTGGACACCGTGCTACTAACAGACTTACAGAGCTACGAAGTCACGAAGTCGCTGACTCTGTGCATCTACGGCGATTCTTCCGCTTGCGGGGGAGTGCGGCTGGTAATTTAGCCATAGCGCTTGCCGGCGACTGGATACGGATGTTCTCCGCATTGAATCGAGCTGACCCCTTTTCTCGGGTCGAGCAGCTTTGGTCAGGTAGTAACCCGTCACCGGTCCGAGTGCCATGGAAACCAAAATTAAGGAAGCACTCATGAGGGTCGTAGCTGTCGTCAACCAAAAAGGGGGCGCGGGGAAAACCACCACTGTGATGAATCTTGCCGCCGTTGCCGCACAAAGCTCGAAAGTGCTTGTGGTCGACGCCGACCCGCAAGCATCAGTAACGATGTGGGCAACCAATGCAGAGGAACTCCCCGAAAAGGAGCAGCTCCAGTTCGACGTGGCGACTGAGACCGACCCTGAAGCTCTCACGCAAATGCGTGATCTCGACTACGACACGGTCTTCGTGGACACCCCAGGCAACCTGGAAAATATACAAGTACTCAAAGCCATAGTTAGCCAGTCAGACTTCATTGTGATGCCCACAGAAGCGACTCCATTGGCCCTACTGCCTCTCGTTTACACGTTCGAAAAGATAGTTCAGCCCTTCGGTCTGGACTACAGAGTAGTGATCACCAAGGCAGATTCGCGTTCCCCACAAGATGCACTGGACGCACAGGAAATGTTGCGAGAACAGGGAATCCTTGTATGTAACTCGTTTGTGCGAGCGTACAAGGCACACGAACGAGCCCCCATGTACGGGACAGTGGTCACTTCATACGAGAAGACCCGCAACTCCGAGAAAGCAACTATGGATTACAAAGACGTCGCCCTGGAACTGTTTAGTCTCTGGGCCCAGACCAGGAAGGGCTGACCTTCATGGCGCTCAAAGGTGGATTCAAGAACTTCGCCAACCAAACCCGTGAGATCAAGGATGCACCTCCCATTGATCTAGGTAGTGAAGCACCCGTCCTGCATATTGTCCATGAGGCCGCTGCTCTACATGATGGCTCGAAAACACGCTCGACGACTCAAGCTGCCACTTCTCCGCCCGCTCCTGAGCCCGCATCAGTCGAGTCAACTGGGGGAGCGGAGTCCGAGGTTGCGCCCAAAATCGAGAGCGCTCCTGCGAAAACCGCTTCCACCCCAAGCGTAGACGAGGTTAAGGATCCTGGTGTTTCGGGCCATACCCATTACACGGAGCTAGTCCGCAAGGAATTGCGGCTGCATGCGGGCCAAGCCGACGAGCTGACACTGCTCGCTTCTAAAGTTCAACGCGCCCGTAAGGAAAAGGGGGAGCGGATCACTGATAACACGCTAATTCGTGTTGCTGTAGACCTCTTGCTGGAGCGACAGAATGAGCTCGTAGGTTCCACAGAGGATGAGCTTCGACTTGCCTTGGGCCTAACACCACGCGCTTAAACAAAAGTAGTATGTTCTCTTTCCGTGGACAGACGACAAGCTTAATTCCAGTTTGGATCGGAATTGCGTACTCTGTGAGTCCGTGATTGACGGACTCACAGAGTACCGGACTACTGGGATCATCCTGTCCGTGAGAACGCCATGTCCGCCAGTGCCCACTCTTCCGGCGGACCCTCATATACCTCCCACGGATAGTCCTCACCGGGGGAGAGGAGCTCCGCGACGGTGTTGACGTTCTTGGACAGCCATTCTTTCCAAAGGATTCGTTCGATCCGGTAGCGCTGCAGCTGCGCCGCGACGGCTTCCATAACCCCGAAGTGCTCTGCGAGGACTTGAAGTGAAGTCGATGCCACCACCGACCAGGCCCGTGCCTTATTCCGGGAAATCATGTTCCAAGCGGCCATCACTTCAAGCGATTCACTGACGGATGTCCTGGAGAGCCTGGTCAGCTTGACGATTTCAGAAGTTGACAGATCGGGGGAGTGTTCAAGTGCTTCGTACACGAAGGCTGCAGGGAGTCCCAGTTCCCTGAAGACCGGGCGAAGCGCATGAACCTTACCCTTACGCCAAGCTAGGTCTTCGGCAACGGCCTTTACCTCCTCCGGCACGGACAGCATATAGAGATCGCCTTTGGTCCCGCGGCCCTGTTCAACAAGAGTCACCAAAGGGTCTTCCTCGCTGCGGAGTGCTCTGAGGTGTGATCCGACCGTAGTGTGATCCAAGCCGGTGGCCACCGCAATGGACCGGTCACCAAATTCAATGAATCGGGACCCTGTCATGTGCGCAGCCTCCCCCAGAGACCTCAACACCATCCTCCTAGCGAGCCCGGTTCGTGAATCAGTGTAGGCATGTTCTTTCAAACGCACTGCGTTTCGCCAAGTTCGGATGAATTGATGCTCCGCATCAGGATTCGATGAGATTGAAGCCCCTTGTAGTACAGGGGGCTGTGTAGTTGGCTGGCTTGTGGGGGATTTACGAGCATTGTTCTTTCCGTCCCTCGACCCGAGATTTTTGCTCAAATATGTAACCGCATTCAGCCAGTCCCTGCGCAATGCTGGGACACGCTGACGGGAGGCATAGCGGGCGTAGAAGGAGGCCAGTCCGGGCCAAGTCCCCTGCATCATCCGGCGTTCTACATCGACGAGTTCCATGCCGGCGGCCGCGGCCCCGGTGACAATGGCCTGTCGTGCCTCCGAATCGGAGGCATACCGGTTGGTGTCGTATAACCCTGTCTGGGCCATGAGCTGCATGGTCCGGGACATCCGCCCAGCCGGTTGGTGGAGTCGGGGCGTCTCGGCGGTGGCCGGTGTAATCGTGCCTTCGAGACGGAGTGCCCTGACCGCTCTGATCTCTCCCGCTAGGTCGGCCTTCATGGCCGCCCAAACGGTGGCCGGGTTGGGCCGTCGGGCAACGTCGTAAGCCACTGACAATGACATGGCGAGCACCTGGTGCCCGCCACCCTTGTGGGGGGATCCGGGTGTTCGCATGCAGCCATGCAGGAGGTTTTGGTGCGGGGTCTTGTCCAGGGTCCGATACCGGGTGCCCAGCGCCTCGACAAGATCACGCGCTTCAGAAAAGGTGACCCGCTGCTCGAGCGGGATGTAGACGTGCCGGCCGCCATTGGGCGAGAAATCCTCAATCCACCGCGCACTGACCGAATGCAGCCACTTCTGGACGGCACGGACGTCCGCTTCGACCCAGTCAATACCAGCGACGGAGGAGTCAAAGTCAAGGAAAATAGCACCGCAGGTGCCGTCTTTGCCGAAAATCCGCACGGCGGCGGGAAAGGACGGAAGCGCTCTCGTGAGAGCACGTTCATGTTTTTGCGGGTAGGACCTTCCGCCGTCGCGGGAAAGGCGGACGCGGGGTTGCCCGGCAAGCAGAAGAGCTAGTGCGGCCCAGGCCTCGGCAGGACTGCAAAATGCATGCGGCGCGCCCGGACTCTGTGAGTCTGTGCATGCGCGCATCTCGTGGGGTACGATGATGCTATTCCTTTCAAGGGATAGGAAGATGCCCGGACCGTAAGGCCCGAGTTGATTCTCAAGGACTCTCTACCTCGTCGCCGGCAAGCAAAAAAGGTAGTGAGTCAAATGCTTAGAAGGCCCGCCTCGTGCGGGCCTTCCTCATTTAAGAGGCGATGCGGCCAATGGGCAGCTCCTCCTGAAACTTGTGGTGGTCATGGCGCTCTAGATCGACCTCAAGCTGCTTTGCGACAACCGAAGCCACGTAGTCCGTGATCGTGACGCCCTCAGCTTCGGCGACCTGGGCGACTTGGTCAGCCATCTCGGCAGGCACGCGAAAGCCAATGTACTTGCGGAGGCCCTTGCTTGGACGCCCGCCTCCCCGATGTGCAACAGCAGTCATGTGTCATGTCCTTTGAATCTCGTACAGACTGTCTTCACCTGTACTGGCTTCAGCGCTGTAAATCGTTAGTTCCTTCAACAGGTTTTGGTTACTGTTTTAGGTTCCTCTGAACCTAACATTCAGGGGGCCTCGTGGAGTGGATTTGGTTACTGTAACTAGGCGGCGTGTCGCCTAGTTACATTGAAGTTCCATCTCGGGCAGGCGTAGTCGTGAATATCCTGTGCTTGTGTCGAGCCGTCGACCGTCCCTGGAACGCCGGCGACCAGCGAGGCAGCGCAAATTATCACGGCGTGTCGCACTTTCCTGCTCAGTGATTCTCACAATTCACTCCTAGTCGGCGGTGCATCAAACGGACCTCATTAGTGATACTAGTGCACTTGCACTACATTTCGCCTGTTGCACTGCATCTACGGCGTGTAGGTTGATCCTGGCGTGGCTTCTGTCGGCGTGGCAGCGTTGTCACGCAAGGCCTCCTGCCCCTTGATCCAGGCAGCGACCTCATCTTCAAACCTTCTGGGCGAAGAGTTCCATTCGCATTGGTGGGGGACGGCTGGGAACTCCTTGAGCGTTACCTTTTCTGGATTGGAGGTAGCGAACTCATCCGAGAGCGAATAGGGCACTTCTGTGTCGCCGCGTGAATGGAGTACCAGCGCAGGAGTGTTCAGGCGGCCAGGTGCATGAGTCCAGTCAAGGTTTTCAAAATTTACGGGTTTGGTGAGCGAGGCGAGGCGGCTGAGCAGGGGCGTTGAGAGGATCTTTGGGACGATCTTTGCGAGCGTTCGGGGGAGGCCCGCTGTCCGTGCGTTCTCGGCGATGACTGCCTCTGTGTTGGGTCCTGGTGAAACCAGGACCAGGCCGGCGATTAGGTGCCGGTACTTGGCGGTTTCGGTGAGAAGTAGTGAGATTGTTGCACCCATTGACCAACCGAACAGATAGAGCGCTTTTGCGCCGTGTTCGGCTGCATAAGTTAGTGCCTTTTCAACGTCGTCCGCTTCCAGGCTGCCGTAGTGGCAGACCTGTCCTTGGGCATGATTCTCGGCGTCTCCGAAGTAGGACGGGACCAGCGAGGTCATGCCTAGGTTCGTCGCTGATTCAACACTGCGAAGCATCGAGTAGCGAGAAGAGCGGAGTCCGTGCACGTGGATAGCCCAGACATCAGGTGATGGATGCTCGGGATGGAAAATCCACGCGGGAAGTTCACCCTCAAAGGTCCCGAGACTGACTTCTTCAAAGTCAAGGTTGAGTTTTTCCGGTGACACAATCACTTGGCCGGTCCAGCTACCACGTATCTTGCCTGCCTCCAGGGACCCGGTCCATTCAATTATCTCCCGGGTCACTTCAGACGATTCAGGGTTTTCGGATGCTACTGCTCCTACAACGATATGAACGCTGGGCAGAAGGAGCCCGTAAGTACCGGGAGCCCTGGTTCTCGGATCTGCTTGCAGTGTCACTTCGCGACAGTCGGCGGAGATCGTAAGATCCCGTTTTTTGGGTTCCTTCCAGGCAGTCATTTTCTGCCCAAGGGCCGCCGCTGCAATGACCGGAAGCGACAAAGCAGCGAGGGCTGTTGCGATGATCCAGGGTGTCGGAGCCATACGTGGAAATCCTTACGTTGAGGACGTGAGCGGGAATTCAGTGAGAAGCACATCGGTCCGATGTGTAAGAGCCAATTCCGAATCGTCCACGACGAATTCGCCTAGCGTCATGAGGTCTCGGATCAGGATGAGCGTTTGGTAGCAGATGATCTTCGGGTCCCTCAGCGCAGCGGCAACACTGGGCTTCTCTGTGACTGTCCGCCCAAGAATTCCCCGCAGCCTTAGTGCGTAATAGAGGAACGCCCAGTACTTGCGCAGCGATTGGATGGAACCCCTGAGAAACCCGATGCAGAGGATGATGGCTCCGGTGAAAAAAGCCGCCACATATGAGGAGTAAAGCAGGACGGAGGCTTGAGTACTCACGGCGTTCAGGTGCTGCAGCCATAGAAGGCAGATGTCGACGGTGTTGCCCAGGGTGACCAGGAAGAAGCCGGCTATGAAGACTTTGGATCGCTGTGGTGAATCAAGGACTGCCATAAGTGAGAGCAGGGAGATAATCGCGACGGTAGACAGATAGATAGAGAGATACAGGGCTGTCCACGGTTGATAAATCAGTGCTGCAATGAACGCCTCTACAGAGGTAAATCTTTCCTGTTCCCCTGTAATCAGGCTGAACGCGGCCGAGTAAGAGGCGATGCCAAGCATCAGGTAGAGGCTGTAGTGACGGGGCCTAGTTTTGGACGTGTGGATGAGGATGGCCTGATACATGAAGTGGAAAGACAAGGTCGTCGATATCGCACCCAGCAGGTTCCAGTAACCTCTGGATCCCATCACAGCGTCGATTGCTTGGACAGGCACCACGAAGCCAAGACACATGACAGCCACAAGGCCAAAGGCGCCGGCCAGCCATCCCGGCCGGGATGGCTTCGCCCTCAACGCGTATGGGCCCCGAACGACGAGAATGAACGCGGTCAGATAGAGCATCAAAGTCGAGAGTTCCCTCATCATCCGAATGCCTGGCTGTTGCGAGTTTTGCGGCTGATAAGAGAAGTAATCTTGTAGGCAAGAAACTCGGCTTCGCGCTCAGTCTCGTTCCAAAGCAGCTGGTCCACCGCGCCGGACTCAAGCTGTGTTCCTGGGCGATCGCACATTCGGTGTCCGCAAAGAAGATGGCCGAGTTCATGAAAAAGACTATGCATCTGATACGCGTGCGGATCGATGCCACGGAAGACGATGACTACAAATTCAGGCGTCACGGCGAAGCCGCCGGTAGTCATTTTGAATCTGTCGTCCACAGTCGGTTCGAGAAAGATCGGCTTCCGTATGACGGTTGATACGGCTTCTACCACTTCGCATGCGGTCATACCTGGAGCCAAATGAATCTCCGAGAGAGCAGCTGCTGTTGCAGTGCGGGACCCGTGAGAGAGCGCGACGGGGACTCCGTCATACTTACGAGCCACCACTCAGTCCTTTTCGGAAGCGTCCAGTCTTTTCTGGACCAACTCCGCTAAGGCCTGGAGGGCCCCAGCATCCAAGGATCCGCGGCCGCCAAAGCCTGTAACCCCTGCGAGCAACAGAGCGTTCTCGGCCCGCATGTGGTTGTCAATCTCCCGAAGGACCTTTTCGTCGTCCGTCAGAAGATACTCTGCGTTGCCTGTGAGTACTTCCGACAAATGCGCGAGGACGTGGTCACTTACAGGCCCTCCCTGGTCTAAGAGGCTAAACCAGGCCCTGCGTGTCAGCGTTACATCGCGCTGAGCAAGCATGGGACCGTACTTCTCGTAGGCCGTTCGGGCATCACCGGCATCTTTCATATCGATGACCTGGCGCAAGCGGGCTGCCACCACCGTCGAACGGTTGTTCTGTATCTCCTCAAGAGACTGCGCTGACAAGAGGTCAGCGACAGGGCTCTGCTGCGCCCCGAAGCGTTCTTCCAACACACCCGACGGTGCCACGTTGCCCTGGAGTTCGCGCAGCAGGCTCACCAGTGTGCCGGTGCTCTCAACGGGAATATCGGAGATGAAGGACCGTAGGAGAGTGAAATCCGTGGCGACTATAGACGCGGCTGCGGTGGTGCCTTCTGCCGTGAGCGACCACAGGACCTTCCGCTTGTCCTCACCTGAGCCACGCTCGACAAGCCCCTTGGCTACAAGGGAATCCACCGACCGGAATGGATCGCGGTTAAGGAGCAGCATCTGCCCAAGATCCTGCATGGAATGAGGACCGGATTCGTTCAATACCAACAGGATCTCGACCTGGGCACTAGTTAGATCACGAGTGTGTGCATGCTCAAGAACTGCCCGCTCCCACTCCTTCGAGAGTGCCAGGAGTAAATAGCGGAGCTCCGACGGGGCCAGACGGTGTACGGACATAGCTCCCTAGCGTCGGTGAATAAACCTCGCAGTCATTCTAGCCCGCCGGGAAATCATCCTCTCCGGACTCGCATATGGACGGGGGATGTGACTTGCAACAGGTCAATAGCAGTGCTGGCGCTCCGCAGCTAATCATTTGCAGTGCATTTGCACTCTACTGTGCTAAATTGGCTGTATAGCGCGGCACGGTCACGACGCAGCCCAAGGGCTTCGAACATGCAAAGGGAGCGGGGGAGTTGTTCTGATGCAGCGTAGGTCACTTGGCCTGGTGGCACTCCTTGCCATCCCCGGGCTGTTCCTTGGCCTGATCTTCACGATGCTGCTCTTGCTGGCCCCTGCGAAACCGGCGGTGGCCGGCTGCGGTCCGGCTGTTTCCGTTGTCATCGACGCCAACACCAAGGTTGAGGGGTACACCCCGGAACAGCTGAAGAACGCCGCGGCGATCATGGGTGCGGGAAAGCCGCTCGACCTGTCCGTCAAGGGTCAGATGATCAGCGTCATGGTCGCCCTGGGGGAGTCAGGCCTGCGGGTGCTGGATACCGGCGACGGACCCGGCCCGGACTCACGGGGCTTGTTCCAGCAACGCGGCAACGGCGCGTGGGGCTCCTACGCGGACCGAATGAACCCCGCCACCAGCGCGAAGAACTTCATCAAGGCCCTGCAGGCCGTTCCCGGCTGGGAACTCCTCGAGCCGACCATCGCCGCCAACAAGGTCCAGCGCAACGCCGATCCGTACCACTACCAGAAGTACTGGCCCGGGGCGGTCAAACTCGTCCAGGCACTCTCTGACCAAAAGTTCACCCCGGGAGGCAGCGGTTGCGCCCAGTCCGGTACGGGGGATGACTACCCATGGAAAAACTCCCCGACCTGGATGCAGGCAGGGGCGAACAAGGCCAGCACCTCGCCGCTGGACATGTACTACCGCGAGTGCGTGGACTTCGCCCTGTGGCGGGTGAACCAGCAGATGGGATCCACCAGTGCACCGTTCAAGTTCCTCAATGGCACCTTCCGCCCGGACGGACAACGGCTGGGTTCCGCGGTGACGTGGAAGGCCGGCTGGGATGCCAAGGGCTGGCCCACCGGCAGCACACCCCGGGTCGGTGCGGTCGTCTGGTACGCGCCCGGAGCCGGGGGAGCGGACCCGACATTCGGCCACGTCGCGGTCGTCAAAGAGGTCAAGGACAACGGGACCTACGTCGAAGAGGGCTACAACGGCAGCCCGCCCCCGAACGACCACAGCTACTACACCCGGACAGTCACCAACACTGTCCCCTCAGCCTTTCTGTACCTGCCCGCCCAAGAGGAGAACAAGTGAAAAAGCCGCCGACCCTACTGACAGTGCCTCTGCTCACGGCCGCCCTGCCTGCCGTGGCCCTGCTCTGCGTTTCCTGCGCACCGGCAGCGGACACGGCACCGGCAAAATCAGCCGGCTCCACGATCGCGGCGTCCGCGCCCGTTTCGTTGAGTGCCGGCAGCGGTCCCCAGGCGCCCGGAGGAACAGCCCCGGCCGCCACCGGCATCACCTGGGACCAGGTAAGCAAAGACAAAGCCGTCGAAACCGCCCGGAACGCAATGGCCGACTTCGCCCGCCCCGCCGTGGAGGAAAAGCAATGGGCCGACGACCTGGCCCGCTGGCTGACACCACAGGCCACCGCCGACTACTCGGCGGTCGACCCGGCCAACATCCCGGCCAGCCGCGTCACCGGGGCCGCCACCTTGTCCGTCGATGACGCCAACGGCTACGGCGTCACAGCCGCCGTCCCGACCAACGCCGGGACCTACACGGTCCAGCTGCTCCGCACGGGCAAGGACGCCCCGTGGAAGGTCAACCGGCTCACACCGCCAACGTCCTAAACGCCGCACCTCTGCCACCGCACACACGTAAAGGAAGAAGTTCATGGGTACTGCACCAACCGAGGTCCTGGCCTTTCCAAAGATCAGCGCCATCGTCCGCGAAAACCGGACCGCCGAGGTCATCGTCGCCGGGAACTCCCGGATCGTTCCGGCCGGGGAGTCCCTGCAGGAACTGCGCAACAACGCCCTGGCCCTCGTGGTGGGCGAGGCGCAAACACTCCAGCGCCCCGTCAGAGTCCGGATCGAGGATCCCGAAGGGCACGGTGAACTGATCGTGCACCCGGACAACAAGATCGAATCTGTCTCCTATGAAGCCCGCCCCGCCCGCCGCCGGGCGGAAGCTCCCGGAACCACGCCCGGGACGCTCGCCCCGGCCGCGACCGATACGGCCCCGGCTCGTGCACCCCGGCCCGCAGCCACCCCGACCGAGCCCGCAGCAGTCCCCGATGCTGCGGCGCCGGACAGGCAACCGTCGCCGCCCGTCCCCGTCGAATCCGGCACAACGCCGGCACCGGCCCACCCTGTGGAACCGCAGACCGCCACTCTCGCCGGGGAAGCGCCTCCGACCCGGCGGACCCTGAAAGAGACCTCGTTCCTGGTCAGCGCCCCGGTACTGGAACCGGCCACCCAGGGCTGGCGGGGGACACTCACGCGCCTGGGATTCCGGATGGACCCCTCAGCGGAAGAACTCTCCGAGCGAGAGGACATCCGCACCGTCTCCCAGCACTGGCCCGGTCCCCGCACCATCGCCGTGGTCAACCGCAAAGGCGGGGCGAACAAGACCCCCACCGTGGTCATGCTCTCGGCGATCCTCGCCCGCTACAGCGGGGCCGCCACCGTCGCCTGGGACAACAACGAATCCCAGGGCACCCTGGGCTGGCGCACTGAAAAGGGTTCCCACGACCGGAGTGTCCTGGACCTGATCGATTCATCGACCGAGCTTCTCTCACCGGCAACGAACGCCGCGGAAATCGCCAAGTTCGTCCATCACCAGACCGCCGACAAGTTCGATGTCCTGCGCTCGGACGAGAACGAAGAAGGCGACCACGAAGTCACGGCCGAGGAAGTCGATATCGCCCACCAGGTCCTCACCCGTTACTACCGGCTGGTGGTCATGGATTCGGGCAACACCGCCAGGGCAGCGAACTGGCGCCGGATGATCGACCACACCAACCAGCTCGTCGTCCCCGTCACGGCCATCGAAGACCGCGCCGAAGCCGCCCGGCTGACACTGCAGACCCTGGAATCCCGTGGCGGTCACGACGCGGAACTGGCCCGCAACGCCGTCGTCATCGTCTCCGAATCCACCGACGCCAAGCGCAGCATGACCGGGGAAGCCCTCAAGCGGGCCAAGGACGAGGCGCAGCGGATCGCGGACGGCTTTGAACCGTTCGTCCGGGCCGTCGTCCGGATTCCCTACGACCCGGCCCTGGTCAACGGTCCGATCCGCTACGAAGCCCTCCAGCCCGCCACCCGGCGGGCATGGCTGGCAGCAGCAGCCGCCGTCGCCGCCGGCTTCTAAGACACCCCCAGCCCCTGGAAGGAGGAACCATGCACCAGTCCCTGAACCCCTGGATCACCACAGACGCCGCCGACAGTACGGACGAGGAAACACCGGGCACGCACCTGCCCCCGGAGCCGGTGATCACTGCGCCCCTGAAGGGAATGATCGAACCGGACGCAGCAGACCGCCTGGGCCGCCGCACCATGCCAGGCTCCGCAACGGTGTGGATCACCGGCGCCCACGGGGGAGCCGGTGAAAGCCGGATCGCCGCCCTCCTCGACGGGGCACGCGTCACCGATCACTGCTGGCCCGTCCTGCAGGACGGAAGCACACCACGGGTCCTGCTGGCCTGCCGGGCAGACATGCACGGCCTGACAACCGCCAGGAACGCCCTGACCCAATGGGCATCAGGGGCGGCACCGACACTGGATCTGCTCGGCCTCGCCGTCCTTGCAGACGCGCCGGGAAAGACTCCCAAAGGACTCCGCGACTTCGCCGCAATCGTCGGCGGGGGAGCGCCCCGGCTCTGGATCCTGCCCTGGGTAGAGGCCTGGCGGCACGGGGACTCCATAACACCACCGCCGGTCCGCGAGTACCAACGATTCATCACCGACCTGGCCGTCCTGGCTACCGACACCGCACCACGCACCATCAACCGAAAGGTCTCAGCATGAACCCCTTCGTCGTCTTTGACGGAAGCGTCATCCCCAACCCCACCCCGGTCGTCCCGACCGAGGCCGGCGGACTCCTCACGATCCTGAACTGGGCCTCCGGCATCGGCCTCGTCCTGGGCGTCCTGGGCGTCATCATCGTCGGCATCGGCATGGTCATCCAGCTCCAGCGCGGCGAGGGCGCCCAAGCCATCGCCAAACTCGGCTGGGTCCTCCTTGGCTGCATCATCATCACCAGCTCCGCCGGTATCGTCCGCGCCTTCGTCTAAACCAGCACCAACAACGGGAGGTTCACCATGAGCCAGTCAACAGAGAGCACCACCGAAAGCAATCCGTTCACCAAACCCGGTTTCATCCTTGCTGCCGCGCTGGTGGTCGCGCTGATCGCAGCAGCCCTCGTCATCTTCCTGCTCCCCAAAGGGCAGGACAACACCCACGCCGCCTCGACCCCGGCAGAGTCCGGCAGCCCGGCCACATCGAGCCCCAGCGCCTCGGCTATGGCTGGGAAGAGCGTTTGCGGACTGCCTGGCAGCAAAGAAACCGCGCTCGGAGCCGCGCCTAAATCCAAGTGGGAGCTGCTCGGATCCATGGCTGTCCCGACCGACCCGTCAACGGCAGGTCCTGGAACGGTAGGCACGGATGGTCTGAGGTCATGCTTTGCCCAGTCGCCGACGGGAGCTCTCTATGCGACGGCAAACATCTGGGCGGCGTCATTCAACGGCTATGCAAGGCAGGTGTACCTGAAGCTTGCCGCTGACAGCCCCACTCGGGACAAGGCTGTACAAGCGATACAGGAAGGCAAGGACGTCGGCGGGACCTCGCCGAAGGTTCAATTCGCTGGCTTCATCATCCATTCGTACACGCCCACGGCAGCAGTTGTGGAGGTGGCTTTCAAGAGCGCCGATGGCGGATACGGTGCCATCTCGACGTCACTGCTTTGGGAGGGAGGCGACTGGAAACTGGACATGCCAGCCGCAGGTGGGGGCGCAGTGCGACAGATCAGAGACCTGAGCTCCTTCATTCCTTGGGCCGGCGTCTGACATGGCTGATAAAGCATGTGAAGTCTGGGACGTGGCCTGTTGGACCGCACAAGGTGCAGGCAATGTGGCGGCGGGGATTGCAGACGACGCTATCAACAGTCTTGCAAAAGCAATCATGGAGGGCATGAGCCAGATGGTGACAACGCTGTCTACCTTCTGGGTGTCGATGCCCGCCGTGAATCTGGCCAGCCAGGATGGAACGTCGCCGGGCCCGGTCGTCTCCATGGTGAACAGCGAGCTGATGGTCTGGACTCTGACGCTGGCGGTCCTCGCCGTCATTCTCGGTGGCATCCGGATGATCTGGGAACAGCGCGGAGCACCGCTGAAGGACCTGCTGCGGTCCCTGGTCACGCTCGCCCTGGTCACGGGTTTGGGTCTGGGTGTCATCTCGATTCTGGTGATCGCGGCAGATGCTTTCTCGGCCGCCATCATCGAGCGCTCCACGGACGGTAAGGGTTTCGCTGAGTCGATGAAGCTCCTGGTTCTGACCGGCCAGACGGGGGTCGGCGTGTTCATCCTCATTGTCCTGGGCCTGATCGGGTTGCTTGCCTCCCTCGTGCAGATTGTCCTCATGGTGGTGCGCAGCGGCATGCTGGTGATCCTCGCGGGCATCCTGCCCACCACTGCCGCGTTCACAAACACGGAGATGGGCAAGCAGTGGTTCCAGAAAGCTGTCGGCTGGACCATTGCCTTCATCCTCTACAAACCCGCCGCGGCCATTGTCTACTCGGTCGCGTTCCTCCTCATGGGAAACAACAACGGGAAGGACGTCCTGACCGGTTCCATCACGGGCTTCACGCTGATGATCGTTGCCTTGTTCGCGTTGCCGGCACTCATGCGGTTCGTGACCCCGATGGTCGATGCCGTCGCCTCCGGCAGAGGAGAAGGGGCAGGCGCGGCAGTTGCTGCCATGGCCACAGGTGCCGTGTCCCTGGGCGCGGGCGGCAGCGGCAGAGGCAATGCCGCACCAACGCCGGCGAGCACGCACCCCAACCAGCAAGACACGCCTCCCAAGGGCAGCAACGGAACACCTGGCCCGAAGGGAAACCGCGGCCAACCGACGCCAGCGTCGACAAGTCCAGTTGGCCCTGGTGGAGCCACCACAACCGCGCGCACCGCAGGAGCGGCCACGGGAGCGGGCAAGGGAGCAGCAGCAGCTGGTCCCGTAGGAGTCGCAGTCCTTGCAGGAACACAGATAGCCGGCCAGGTTTCGCAGGCCGCACAGCAGACCGCGCAGGATTCAACCGGGGAGGGCCCCAGTGGCAGCAATTAATACCGAGTACAAGGAACCGTCCTACGGCAACTGGCGGGTCCCGCGTTCCGCCGGGCTGGGCAACCTCGGCGCTATCGGCACCGGGATTGTCATGGCCGGGCTGTTGGCCGGGATCATCAGCTTCGCCATCTGGGGTCTGTTCCCGGGCCTGGCCGTCCTGGCCGTGGCCGGGGCCAGCGCCCTCCTGCTGACGGTCAAGGACAAGCACGGCCAGTCCGTTGTGGACCGCTTCGCCACACGGATGAGCTTCCGGATCTCCAGGTCCTCCGGAACGAATCTCTACCGTTCCGGCCCCCTGGGCGTGACGGACTGGGGCATGTACCAGCTGCCGGGGCTTGCGGCGACGTCGACCCTGTACGAGTTCACGGACTCCTACAAGCGTCCGTTCGCGCTGCTGCATGTGCCGGCCACCAGCCACTTCACCGTGATTTTCTCCACCGAACCCGACGGGGCCTCGCTGGTGGACCCGGAGCAGGTTGATGCGTGGGTGGCGAACTGGGGCGGCTGGCTCGCCGGGCTGGCGGACGAGGCCGGCCTGGACGCCGCCGCCGTGACGGTGGAGACTGCCCCGGATTCCGGGTACCGGCTGCGGAACGAAGTGGAAATGAACATCGACCCCGACGCGCCGGCCTTTGCCCAGGCGATTCTGCGCGAGGTCGTCAACACGTACCCGGAAGGATCCGCCACCGTCCGGGCCTGGGTGTCCCTGACGTTCAACGCCTCCCTCCGGGCAGGGTCCAAGAAGCGCACACCCGAAGATGTTGCCCGGGACCTCGCCTCCCGGATCCCGGGCCTCTCGGCCCGGCTGCAGTCCACCGGCGCCGGCATCGCCCGCCCGATGTCAGCGCAGGAACTCTGCGAGGTCGTGCGGATCGCCTACGACCCGCCCGCAGCGCTGATCATCGACGAAGCCCACGCCGCCGGGTCCCCGGTGTCCCTGGCCTGGGGCGAGGTCGGCCCGACCGCGACCCAGGCAGGCTGGGACGACTACCGGCACGACAGCGCCTTCTCGGCCTCCTGGACCATGTCCGGCGCGCCCCGGGGGTCGGTGAACTCCTCGGTCCTGTCCCGGTTGCTGGCCCCGCACGGGGACATTGACCGGAAGCGGATCTCGCTGCTGTACCGTCCGATGGATTCTGCCCGGGCCGCTGCCGTGGTCGAGCGGGACCAGAACAACGCCAACGTCCGCATCACCTCCGGGACCCGGCCCTCCGCCCGTGCCCTGGTCGATGCCCGTTCCGCCGTGCAGACCGCCCAGGAGGAAGCCCAGGGCGCCGGGCTGGTGAACTTCGGGATGGTCGTCACGGCCACCGTCACCGATAAGGAACGCCTCCCCGATGCCGTCGCGGCCATTGAACAGACTTCCGGGACCGCCCGGGTGCTCTTGCGACGCGCTTACGGTGCGCAGGACACCGCGTTCGCGGCCTCCCTGCCATTGGGGCTGGTCCTGCCCAGGCACAGCATGCTGCCCTCCGAAATCAAGGACGCCCTCTAATGGCCCGCATGAAACTCTTCACCCGCCCGTCCAGGAAAGCAGCTGATCCGGCAGCGGTCACGGCGGCGCCGGTGAACGCTGATCCGGCGAAGACCGGGCGGCAGCCCCGGGAGGCCGGGCCGGGTTCCCGGGGCTGGGCCGGGCGCGGCGGGGGCATGGCCGCCCTGGTCCCGTCCGTGACGGAGTACCGGGGAACGACGGTGCAGGTCTGCGGGCTGTGGCCGTTCTCCTCCGGGGCGTCCTCGCCCATGATCGGCGTCCCGCTCGGACGCCACGAGGAAACCCAGGCCACGGTCTGCTGTGACCCGATCAGCTGGTTCCAGCGGGCACGGCTCATTTCCAACCCCTCCGCGTTCATCCTGGGCAAGCCGGGGCTGGGCAAGTCCACCCTGGTCCGGCGCATGTTCCTGGGCCTGTCCGCCCAGGGCGTCCGTCCCCTGGTCCTGGGTGACCTGAAGGGCGAGCACGTCAAGGCGGTCAAGGCCCTCGGCGGGCAGGTCATTTCCCTGGGCCGCGGCGTGGGGTACCTGAACATTCTTGATCCCGGCCAGGCCGTCGAAGCCGCGCAGCTGCTCGAAGACAGCGGCCACCATGAGGACGCCGCCCGGGTCCGCGCCGACGCCCACGGACGCCGCCTGAACATGGTCGTCTCCCTCATCACGATCAGCCGGAACAACCCGCCCACCGATCAGGAACAGACAATCCTGGACCGGGCCCTGCGGGTCCTCGATGACACGTTCGAGGGCATCCCGGTCCTGAAGGACCTCCTGGACGTCATCGTCTCCGCCCCGGATGAGCTGCGCCAGGTCGCCCTGGACCGCGGCGACATCGCCGTCTACCTGCAGGAAACCCGGGCGCTGGAGGCCACCCTGCTGGGCCTGACCGGGGGAGGGAAGCTGGGAGAAATCTTCTCCGCCCAGACCACCAACCCCATGAAACGTGACCGCGCCGTGGTCTTCGATGTCTCCAGCATCGACGAGACCGAGACGGACCTGCAGGCCGCCGTGCTGCTCGCGTGTTGGTCCTACGGCTTCGGAACCGTCAATGTCGCCAACGCCCTGGCAGACGCCGGCCTGGAACCGCGCAGGAACTACTTCGTGGTCCTGGATGAGCTCTGGCGGGCGCTGCGCTCCGGCAAGGGCATGGTGGACCGGGTGGACGCCCTGACCCGTTTGAACCGCTCGGTCGGTGTCGGGCAGATCATGATTTCCCACACCATGTCCGACCTGATGGCACTTCCGGCAGAAGAGGACCGGATGAAGGCCCGCGGATTCGTCGAACGCTCCGGCATGGTGATCTGCGGTGGCCTGCCCGCCTCGGAGATGCCGCAGCTGACCTCCGCGATTCCCCTCTCCCGGCAGGAGCAGCAGAAACTCATCTCCTGGCAGGACCCGCCCGCCTGGGACTCCCGCGGCCTCGACGTCGAACCCCCGGGCCGGGGGAAATTCCTCATCAAGGTCGGCGGCCGCCCGGGAATCCCCGTCCAGATCGGACTCACCTCCATCGAACAAGGCTCCGAAGGCCTCAACGACACGAATACCCGCTGGAACAAACCCGCCCAAACGCTCATGGAGCCTGCCGCTCCGCAGCCGCCCGTGGAAGGAGGAACACCGTGAGTGCACCAAACCGCAAAGGAATGGGCCTCGGAGATGCCCTGCTGGTCTGGTTTGCCATTGGCTTCATCGTCGTCTTCGGCGGCGGCACCTACGCCGCCGTGCACCTGGGCTCCTGGATGGCCGGCATCGCCGCACCCCCAGCCCAACCCATCGATCTGATCGCCGGGCTGGTCAAGGGCCGCGTGCCCTGGCCCGTCCAGTCCACCGTCGCCGCCGCCCTCATGGCCGGCACCGTCCTGGTCCTGGCCGTCGTCGTACTCTTGGCCTGGAAGAAAGGCGCGTCCAAGCGCGCCAGGGTCGATAAGGCCGCGCGGTACCTGGGGCGCGGGAAATCCCTGGCCGCGTTCTCCCCGAAAGGCGCACAAGCCACCGCCGAGCGCCTCGGCGTGAAAGACACCCCCGGCATCGTCGTGGGCAAAGTCGTCTCCACCGGCCAGACGTTCATCCAATCCTGGGAAGACCTCAGCATCGACATCTGGGGGCCCCGGACCGGTAAGTCCACCTCACGGGTCATGCCCGCGATCCTGGACGCACCCGGTGCCGTGGTCTCGACCTCGAACAAGCGCGACGTCGTCGACGGCACCCGCGGCGTCCGGGTCCTGACGGCCCCGGTGTGGGTGTTCGATCCGCAGAAGATCGCCCAGGAAGAACCGGACTGGTGGTGGAACCCGCTCTCCTACGTCACGGACGAAGAGAAGGCCTACAAACTCACCCAGCACTTCGCCGTCGGCTCGCGCCTCCCCGGGTCCAAACCTGATGCCTACTTCGACCCGAAGGCCGAAGACATCCTCTCCTCCTACTTCCTCGCCGCCGCCCTGGGGGAGCTGCCCATCACCCAGGTGTATCTGTGGGTGACCGAGCAGGTCAGCCAGGAACCCATCGAAATCCTCAAAGACCACGACTACGAGCTGCAATACAAGGGCCTGGAGTCCACCCTGAAGCTCGCCGACAAGCAACGCGACGGGATCTTCGGCACCGCCGAGAAAATGATCCAGTGCCTCAAGTCCAGAAACACACTGCGCTGGGTCGCCCCCGCACGCGGCGCCTCCGTGACCACGGATCCCCGCCGCCGGTTCAACCCGCACGACTTCGCCGCCTCACGGGAGACGATCTACATCCTCTCCAAGGAAGGTGCCGGCTCGGCAGCCCCGCTCACCACCGCCCTGACCGTGGCCATCGCCGAGGCCATGGAGGAACGAGCCGAACGCAGCGGCGGCCGCCTGCCCAAACCCGCGCTGTTCGCCCTCGATGAGCTGGCCAACGTCGTCCGCTGGGCCGGACTGCCGGACCAGTTCAGCCACTACGGCTCCAAAGGGCTGATCGTCATGGCCATCCTGCAGTCCTGGTCACAAGGCGTCGAACTCTGGGGCGAGGCAAACATGCGCAAAATCTGGTCCGCCGCCAACGTCAAGGTCTACGGCGGCGGCGTCGCCGAAGAGGGCTTCCTCCGGGCACTCTCGGACCTCATCGGGGACTACAGCTACACCAACATCTCCATCTCCTCCGGCAAAACAGGCTCCAGCCGCTCCCGGCAGGAAGCCAAGGAACGCATCTTCGACGTCTCCAACCTCGCCGAACTCGACCGCGGCCGCGCCGTCGTGCTCGCCTCCGGCGCACCAGCCACCCTCGTCCGGACCCTGCCCTGGTACTCCGGTCCCCACAAGGAAGCCGTCGAAGCGTCCATCAAGACCCACAGCCCCCGGCCCGAAGAACCGGCCGTACCGGCCACGGCCGGGCCGGCGGCCAATCCCTGGGTCACGACGTAAGGGGCTCTGTCATGGACACTAATATCGGACGATTCAGCGCGGCCCCCGACATCGGCGACACGGAGGCAGCTGCCGAAAGGCCGGCGGAAGAGCTGAAGCCACCGGAACTGGTCTACGGCTCAGCCGAGGAGTTCCTCCACGAACAGCTGCTGCCGACCTACGTCCGCGACGTCGACGGCCGCGCCGCCAAATGGTGCCTCGAATGGTACTTCCACCCCGAAGCCCTCTCCCGCGTGGAAGCCCTCTGGCGGGCATGGGAACACCTCAGACTCGACGGCGCCACAGGCATCAGCGTCTGGTGGAAAGATCACGCCGACCACCACATGAACGTCCTCCTGGACCCCCGCGGCCCGTTCTACAAATGCGACATGCAAAAACACCGCGACCCCGAACACCTCGAACCCAAGCGCGCACCGGAAGGCTGGTTCCCAGACGCGCGGATGCTACCAAATTAATAGAGCGGCTCAGGATTGGAGACACGGCGTCGTAATTGGCACACATCAAACTGGACCTCGGCGGGGGCCTGGCCTGCCATACGTCCATACGGCGGCGCGAGGAACAGACCTCATAGACGCGATTAGCAAGGGTGACTTTAAGCCTATGGCTGGGTCAATTCGCGTTGCCCACTGCCGGAAACCGGTGGCCGACGTTTTCTCGGCCTCTTTCCTGACTCAGTCCGTTTCGGGCCCGTTGCAGTAGAAGCAGCCTTCCTCGCAGCCCTCCTGCGGGTCGACGCTGTCCTGGACCGCGAGGGTTGCTCTCGGATGTGCCTGATCGGTCTGCTCGAGGCAGTCAGCAGAAAACGACGCAGGGATCAGATGAAAGGCATCACGGTCGGCAACCAGCGCGCGACCGTGATGCCCGAATGTGGGAGCGCCGAACGAGGCTGCATCCACCCTCCAGTTGGCGGCTGTAGTCCAATTGACGAGCGCGACGCTTCCCAGGCGCACGATCTGACTGGCCGGTTCAGTGGCGGGACCTCCACGACCGACGCCAGGGCAGTCACGTGTCCTTTTTCGGATTGCTTCGACACGCCCATGGGCCGTTGCCTGCTGATGACCAATGCTTTTCATCATGATTCCTTTTTCATGTGACGAACACACGGTGGGATTGCCGGGGACGAGGGTCGATTCGGCGCTGCATGGTTTCGGGCACCACCGGGCCGGTCCGGGCCGGATACCGACGAGGGAACCTCGGCCGGGGAGCTGTCTTCTTCCGAATTCGACCGGACCAGCCCGTCTATATGTTGGCGTAGGGGTTGGCAATGCCGATGTACTGCGTGGTGGTGTATTCGGCGATGCCCTCAGAGCCACCTTCGCGGCCCAGGCCGGATTGCTTCACTCCGCCAAAGGGTGCTGCCGCATTGGAAATGACCCCCGCGTTAAAGCCGACCATGCCGCACTCGATCTGTTCGGCAACGCGCAGCAACTTGTTGAAGTTGCGGCTATAGAGGTAGGAGGCCAGACCGTATTCGCTCGCGTTGGCCAGCCGGATGGCGTCCGCCTCAGTGGTGAAAGTAGTAACCGGGGCGACGGGTCCGAAGATTTCCTGGCGCAGGATGTCCGCGTCATTGGGCACGTTGGCCAGCACCGTGGGCGGGTAGAAATATCCGGGGCCGTCCACCGGTGAGCCGCCGCTAAGCGCGGTGGCTCCAGCAGCGACGGCGGCGGTCACGAGGGCGTGGACGTCGTCGCGGGCACCGGCGTTGATGAGTGGACCGACCTGGGTGCCGGGTTCGGTGCCGCGGCCGGTGGCGAGGGCACCCATGGCGGCGGCGAACTTCCGGGTGAACTCGTCGGCCACGGAATCCTGGACTAGGAAGCGGTTGGCCGCGGTGCAGGCCTCGCCCATGTTGCGCATCTTGGCGGCCATGGCGCCTTCGACGGCCTTGTCCAGGTCGGCGTCCTCGAACACGATGAACGGTGCGTTGCCGCCCAGTTCCATGGAAGTGCGGAGGACGTTGGCTGCGGCGGCGGCCATGAGGCTTTTGCCTACAGGGGTGGAGCCGGTGAAGGAGACCTTGCGCAGCCGCGGATCGGCCAGCAGCGGGGCGGAGATGCCTGAGGCGCTGGCGGAGGGAACGACATTGAGGACCCCTGCGGGCAGGCCGGCATCCAACATGGTCTGGGCGAACAGCTGGGAGGTGAGCGGGGTGAGTTTGGCTGGTTTAAGGACCATGGTGCAGCCGGCAGCGAGTGCGGGGGCGACTTTGCGGGTGGCCATGGCCAGCGGGAAGTTCCAGGGAGTGATGAGCAGGCACGGGCCCACGGGTTTGTGTTGGACCAGGATTTTGTTCTTGCCTTCGGGGGTGGTGAAGTAGCGGCCGTAGTTGCGGACGGATTCCTCGGAGAACCAGCGCAGGAACTCCGCTCCGTAGATTACCTCGCCGCGTGACTCCGCCAGGGGTTTGCCCATTTCCAGGGTCATGAGCAGGGCAAAGTCCCCGGCGCGTTCGGTGACCAGGTCAAAAGCGCGGCGCAGGATATCTGCACGTTCCCGTGGCGCTGTCCGGGCCCAGGAAGCCTGGACGGCGGCGGCCGAGTCAAGCGCAGCGAGAGCGTCCTCGCTGGTTGCCGAGGCGAGGGTGGCAAGCACTTCGCCGGTGGCGGGGTCATGGACGTCAAACGTGGCGCCATCGGACGCCTCCCGCCACTGCCCGCCGATGAGCAGGCCAGTGGGTACGGTGGCGAGGAGCGCGGCCTCACGCTGGCGCGAGACGTTTAGCGAGTCTACGAGGGAAGCAGTCATTGGTTTTCCTAAGGAACGTGGGTGATGGTGATGGCCCGGCAAGCAATTGACGGGCCATCATCATCCTTCGATTGATCAGGTCGATGGCCCCAGCACCGGGGGCCGAGCGCGATGGTCCTGCGTGGGTGCGGGGCGAATCCCATCTCAGTCAGGTTGCGCGGTCCCTGATAAAGCCGGCAATGTCATCGATTGTTTGTTCTCCGCGGGGGATACGTCCTGCTGAGGTGAGCAGTCCGTGGGCGTATCCGGGGAGATGCTGGTATCGGACCTCCGTGCCTGCCCGAGCTAGGGCTGCGGCGTAGCTTGCTCCCTCATCAACCAGCGGGTCGTTGTCCACCGTGATGATGTATGCCGGTGGAAGCCCTGCCGGGAGCTTGGCTAAGGCGGGACTGACGTGGGAGGCCGAGCGGTCAACGGTCTCCGGCAGGTAGTGGTCCGCGAACCATGCGATGGTGTCGGCAACCAGGGGGAACCCCTCGGTGACACGTGCATACGAGGGCGACGACATGGTCAAGTCCACCATGGGGTAGATGAGGACTTGGGCCACGACCGGCAGCGGATCAATCGTGGTGGCGTTCTCGATTGCCAATACCGCGGCCAGCTGGCCGCCTGCACTGTCACCGACCAAGACGGCCTTGGTTACGTCCAGGCCGTGGACCGGAGCTGCGCTGAACAACCAGTCCAGCGCAGTGCGGCTGTCGTCAATCGCTGCTGGATAGCGGTACTCCGGGGCGAGCCGATAGTCCACCGCAACGACCGGCAGACCCGTGAGGGCAGCCAGACGCCGGCACAGCCCGTCATGAGTTGAGAGGCTGCCCATGACCCACCCCCCGCCGTGGAAAAACAGCACAGCGGGGGTGGGGCCTCCGATGGAGCGGGGGTCATAGACCCGCACCTTGAACCCATCCAGGCTGAAGTCTGTGACCGACGCCAGCGGATCACCGCTCAGACCGTTGGCAGCGCAACCGCTCTCGTAGAGCTCGCGCACCTGCTTCACGGAGTAGGAGTGAAACGGGCGCCCACCGGCGGCGCGGAATTTCTGCAGCACCTCTGCAGCGTCCGGTGCTATGGGCCTCCCGCTGAACCGGTCGGTTCTGGTCACTTTTCGGATCCCGATTCGGCCAGCTGCAGGTAATCCTCGAGCTGAAGGTCGTGGGTGTGGGACCGGTATTCTTCGACGGTTCCGGACCAGTTGTTGATGACGCGGCCGTCCTCGTTCTTGTACCAGGAGGAACATTCGGAGGAGAACGCGGACTTCTGGAGTTCTTCCTGAACGTGTGCGTTGAACTTCTCGACTACCGCACGGTCCACCTCCAGGAACCTTGATTCATCGGCTGCGATGTACTGCACAGCTTGTGCGATATAGCGGTGCTGGGCCTCCAGCATGGACACAACCGAGTTGTGGTTGAGGTTGGTGTTGGGCCCGTAAACCAGGAAGAGGTTGGGGAAGTTATCGACGGCGATGCCCAGATATGCTTCCGGCGCATTGCCCCATCGTTCGTCCAAACCGATCCCATCACGTCCTGAAACACGCATGGATCCCATGAAGGCGTGGCTCTTGAACCCGGTGGCATAGATGATGACATCAAACTCGTGCTCGACACCGTCAGCCGTGCGGAGGCCACGGGGAGTGAACTCCGTGATTGCCTCTGTCACGAGTTCGACGTTCTCGCGGGTCAGGGCCGGGTAGAAATCATCGCTCCGCAGGATGCGCTTGCAGCCGAAGTCATAGTCGGGGGTGAGCTTGACCCGCAGCTCAGGGTCGGACACTTGGGTCTCGAGGTGCTGGCGGGCGAGCTCGACTCCTTCGTCGGAAGCTGCGGTGTGACGGCGGGTGCGTTCGAATCCGGCTTCACGGAATTCGTGGATTTGCTGGCGCAGCTGACGGTAGGTGTCCGGGTTTTCCTGGAAACGGGCGCTCTCTTCCTCCGTGAAGATGTACTGGTCCCGGGGAAGGATGTAGTTGGCTGAGCGCTGGAACACGGTCAAGTTCGATGCGATCTTGGCGACCTCGGGCACATACTGAACCGCAGTTGCGGCGGACCCGATGGACGCGACGCGCTTGCCGGTCAGGTCAAGGTCGTGCCGCCACTGGGAGGAATGGAACACCACGCCTTCGAATGTTTCGGCACCGGGGAAATCGGGGATGTTCGGTTCGTTCAACTGGCCCCAGGCAGCCACCACGGAACGGGTCAGGAACTCCGAGCCATCGGCAGTGTGCACGGTCCAAAGGCGGCGGTCCTGGTCCCATTCAGTTGCAGTGATGTTCTGGCCGAAGTGGATGTGCTTGCCGAGTCCGAATTCCTCAACCATGGAACGTAGGTAGCCCTGGAGCTCCTCCTGGCCGGCAAACATCCGGGAAACCTTGAGGTTCAGGAAGTAGCTGTAGCAGTAGACAAGCGCCTGCGTGTCGCATGCGGCCCCGGGATAGGTGTTCTCGCGCCATACACCTCCCACATCGTTGCCGCGCTCGAGAATCAGGAAGTCATCGATGCCTTCCTGGACGAACTGGGCTCCCTGGCCTAGGCCGCCGAAGCCGGCGCCGATGATGATCGCGCTATAAATGTGGTCATTTGTGGAGGTCATGATGTTCTCTCTTCGGAGCTGGAATGTGGGTGTCAGGAAAAGGTAATGATTTGACGCAGTGCGTGGCCGCCGTCGAGCGTGTCCATGGCGCGGTTGATCTCTTCTAGCGTGATGGTGTCTGAAACCAGTCCTTCAACGGCCAGCTGGCCGGATCGCCAGAGCTGTTCGTAGATCGGGATGTCGTGTTCCGGAACGGCAGAACCGAGATAACTACCGACGATGGAACGTCCCTCGGCCGTAAGAGCGAGCGGATCGATGGAGGCCGGCTGGCCAGGCGCCGGCAGGCCGACCGTAACGGTGATTCCCCCGGGCTTTGTAAGGGCGATGGCGGCTTCCAGAGCGCGCGGGTGTCCCGCCGCTTCGATGACGGCGTCAAACTTTTCACCGCGTTCCAAGGCATCAGCGGAGGTCAAGGCGTCAGCGGCACCGAGGTTTCGGGCGGCTTCCAGTTTTGCCGGTAAGGTATCAATCCCGACGACGTGTTCGACCCCGGTGGCGATGGCAGTAATGAGTGCCGCCATGCCTACTCCGCCGAGCCCCACGATGGCTACGCGGGCCGAAGGTGCAGGCTTGGCGACGTTGAGGATAGCTCCTCCGCCGGTGAGCAGTGCGCACCCGAGCAAGGCGGCTATGTGCGCCGGGACGTCCGATCCCACGGGCACCACGGAACGCCGGGAGACCACGGCATGGGTGGCGAATGCGGAGACTCCGAGGTGGTGTTGGATGGGCTGACCTTCGCGGGAAAGTCTACGGTTGCCGCCCAGCAGCGTACCTTCCGTATTGGAAGCGCTGCCCTGCTCGCAAGGCGTTTTGCCGTTGGAGTTGCATCCGGCGCATTCACCGCAGCGGGGGAGGAAGGTCATGACGACGCGCTGGCCCAGGGAGATATCGTGGACGCCCTCGCCCAGTTCCTCCACGATGCCGGCTGCCTCGTGGCCGAGCAGCATCGGGACCGGTCGCGGCCGGTTTCCGTTGACTACGGAAAGATCGGAGTGGCATACGCCAGCCGCCTCGATGCGGACCAGGATCTCGCCCTTGCCTGGACCTTCGAGCTCAAGGTTTTCCACATGGATGGGCCGGGTGTCAGCGTAGGGCCGCTCTGCTCCGATCGCCTCAAGTACCGCCCCGCGTATGGTCCTGGTGGTGGGTGCCTTTGCGATGGTGTTCGTATCTTCGATCGTCACGGTTGTCCTCTCAGGTGGTGCAGTAAGGCTGTGCAGGGGGAGGGAGCGTTTGGCGCTCAGCAACACATGCGTGCTGGCTCGTGGTGCTCTCATCGTTCCTCCTGCAACGGGCGTGCTCATTCCCGACGGGAGTGTTCCTCCGACGACGGACTGTCCATTGAGAGTAGGCAGGCTGGGCGCCCGCGTCACGGTGCGGAAGGTCGATATATACGCTTTCCTTTGTACGAAACGTCAAAAATCGTGCGGGCACGGTTGTGCCATTGGGTTTTATGGATCATGGAGGCGGAATAGGGAGAGCACCTGGCATCAGAGGCGGGGATCCGCTGGAAGCGGTCAACCGTCCCGCGGGCTAGATATGTGCTCTAGTCTTTATGGGTCGCTTGGAAGCGGCCTCTGAGGGCGAGCCAGAGTTGGGCTGCCACGTCGGGGTCATCCAGGTCAGCCCCCAACAATTCCTTCGCCTGGGCGATTCGGTAGCGCACCGAGTTGCGGTGTACGCCTAGTTCGCGACCGGCGGCCTCCCACTGACCGCGGTGGGCAAGGTACGCGCGGACCGTTTCAAGGAGATGGCCGGGGCGTGCCGCCAATTCATCCACCCACTCATCGGCTGGCAGGTCGAGGCCGTGACCAACGCGTATCAGCTGTCCGGCGGGCGCTGAGGCGGCGACTTCGGCGACTTGCGCTCCGATTTCGTGCAGGCGCCGGAGAGGCATCGGGCCACCCCATGCACCGCGGACACCTTTCGGCAGCCTTGGATATGCGCTTGACGCTGACTGCAGCACAAATGTGACACCGGAACGTTCGAGTACCAGGCCGGACAGGGCGGGCTGCATGGTCAGTTGTTCGGCGTCGGGCAGGACGGCGACGAATGCTGTTTCCGGTAGTGGACCGGAGTCCATCTGCTTTGCGAGGAGGCGTGCTGCGTCGTCATGTCCCTCCAGGACCAGCGCCGCGAGCATGCCCTCGGCACGCCGACGCTCGGCCGCAGCGTGTCGCTGTCCGGCTGCCCTGGCGGCCAGGAGCGTGGATGCGGTGAGGAACAAGTGCCGCTCGGCAGCTGCCAGTTGACCGCTTCTGCCCAACGCAAGATACCCGGAGGCCGCCGGACCGTCAGATACCGGGTAGAGGGAAGCAACACCGGATGCCAGTTGTATATTGCCCGTGGCGCCTCGGCGCGCGTTCCGCAGGATGGCAGATTCCCGTGTCAGTTCCGCCAGCAGCCCGGGTGGAAACTCAGCACCGCTGGCGGCGGACGATGGGGTCCCGTCACCTTCAGGCAGGTATGCAACCCAGGTTCCCAGGGCGCGCGACAATTCGCGCACGATCTCCGGTTCCGCGTCATCCTGGGCCGCGGCCCGCGTCAACGCCACCTGAAGTCCTAGCAGAGCAGTGAGTTCAGCTTCGCCCCCTTGCCTGACCAGTTCCCAATAGGCGCGAGATACGGCCAGGAAGGGGGACTCACGGGGAATGGTCAGAAGGGGAAGGCCGGCCTCAACGCAGGCGGCCCGCAGTTCGTCCGGCACCATGGCATGGCCTGAGCCCAGGCCAAGACCCAGGGCAGCGACGCGACCTTCCACCAAGCGTTGCACATAGATTTTAGCGGCGTCTCGACGTGCGTCTCCGTCCAGGCCGGTGAGCTGCAATCCGACCGTGAGGAGAAGCTCGCCTCCATAGAGGAACATCGTGGGATCCTCCAGCTCAGAGACATGCACGCCAGTGAGTTCCACCCGGGGGAGCGGTATGGGCCAGTAGGGCGCCAGGTCACGCTTTGCAGCCTCGACAAGCCTTGCGAGGGTAATCATGGATAAATCATAGGCGACCGGTTTTGTACGCTGAGACGGTACAAGGAATATCTTTGGATGGATTATCCAAAGACACGTCATCGGACTGTCCCTATGGTGGATTTCACCACACGAGGAGGACCTATGACTGTCACACCAGAACTCACAGCAAACCAGGCCAACGATCCGGCCAGCGTTAAAGCCACAGCACGCCGCCTGCTCACCGAGCTCCCCGGACCGCGTTCCCGTGAGCTGGAGACCGAACGCCGCCAGCACGTCACCGACGCATTTGGTGTCACCCTGCCCGTATTCATCGACCACGCGCAGGACGCGCTGCTCGTAGACGTTGATGGAAACCATCTCATCGACTTCGCCTCAGGCATTGCCGTAACTAGCGTTGGCGCCGCGAACCCGAAGGTGGCCAAGCGCGCCGCCGCCCAGCTCGAGCGCTTCACCCACACCTGCTTCATGGTGACCGAATACTCCTCCTTCGTCGAGGTCTGCCGGTGGCTAAATGAGCACACCCCTGGCGACTTCGAGAAGCGGACCGCACTGTTCACCACCGGTGCGGAGGCGGTTGAAAACGCGATCAAAGTCGCCCGGGCAGCCACTCGTCGCCCCAACATTCTCGTCTTCGACGAGGCATACCACGGACGCACGCAGCTCACGATGGCGATGACGGCCAAGGAAAACCCGTACCGACTCAACTTTGGACCACTGCCGGGCTCTGTTTTCCGCGGACCGACCGCCCCCGCCCACACCTCCCCTGACGGGCCGGGGAAGGCGCTTGAGCAGATCGAGGCGCTTCTCGCCGAAAACGGCGCGGAAACCTTCGCGGCCATGGTCATCGAACCGATCCAGGGCGAGGGCGGGTTTATAGTCCAGGCCCCCGGGTTCCTAAAAGGTCTTCGTGAAATCGCTACCCGCCACGGCATCGTGCTGGTCATCGACGAGATCCAGGCCGGCATGGGCCGGACTGGAACGCTGTTCGCGTCCGAGCACGACGGAATCGCCGGGGACATCACACTGACCGCTAAGGCCCTTGGCGGCGGCCTGCCGCTTTCGGCCGCCACTGGCCGTGCCGAGCTTATGAACGCTGTCCACACCGGCGGCCTTGGCGGAACCTATGCCGGCAACCCCGTCGCCTGTGAGGCCGCTCTGGCCGTGTTCGAAATTCTAGAAGACGGCACCCTTTTGGAGAATGCCGTTGCCATCGAAGCCGCGGTGCGTCACCGTCTGGAACCACTCGTCGCACTGGACGGCGTCGCAGACGTTCGAGGCAGGGGTGCAATGATGGCGATCGAGTTCAGCGACGCCTCCGGACCCCGCAAAGACCTCGCCACCACAGCAGCGAAGGCAGCCAATGCCCATGGTGTCCTGACCCTTACCTGCGGAACCAACGGGAATATCATCCGGCTGCTCCCTCCGCTCGGAATCGAAGCCGGCGTCCTTGGCGAGGGCCTTGCGGTGCTGGAGGCATCCATTCGGTCGGTATTGTCATGATTTTCCGGGGACGGTGGACCGGTCGGGGTCAGCCATGAGGTGGGGTGCGGAATCGGGCGCGCCACTTGATGGGATTGTCGTCGCCGACTTCTCGCGCGTGCTTGCCGGTCCGCTCGCGACCATGACCCTGGCTGATCTCGGTGCCCGGGTCATCAAGGTGGAGCGGCCCGGAACCGGGGATGACACCCGGGCGTGGGCGCCACCGTCGTCAAAGACAGGCGCGACTTACTTCGAAAGCGTTAACCGGAATAAGGAATCAGTCACCCTCGATCTGACGGACCCCGGGGACCTGGAGCTTGCCCGGGAACTGGCACGCCGCTCCGACGTCTTGGTGGAGAACTTCAAACCCGGCGGGCTCGCCAAACTGGGCCTGGGATATGAGGTGCTGGCCGAGGAGAACCCCGGCCTGGTGTACGCATCAATTTCGGGCTTCGGCGCCGAAGGCGGCCGTGATCTGCCCGGGTACGACTTCATAGTCCAGGCTGTCGGCGGACTGATGAGTATTACCGGCGACCCGCAAGGCGACGCTTACAAAGTAGGCGTCGCCTTGGTCGATGTACTGACAGCGAAAGATGCCACGATCGGTATCCTCGCCGCCCTTTCAGAGCGCAAGTCAACGGGTCGCGGCAGGCGGGTCGAGGTCAATCTCCTCTCAAGCCTGCAGGGCGCTCTAGCCAACCAAGCTCAGGCGTACCTCGGAGCCGGTGTTACTCCTACGCGACTGGGCAACGATCACCCGTCCATCGTCCCGTACCAGCTTCTTGCCACAAGTGATGGCCCGCTGGCCGTTGCCGTGGGAAACGACTCACAGTTCGCCAGGCTCTGCCTCGCGATCGGCAATCCGGAACTGGCCGCTGATCCCCGGTTTGTCACCAACTCAGCGCGGGTCAAGCACCGCCGGGAACTTGTCCAGCTGCTGGAGGACGGGCTCGCACGCGCCGGAGCGACGGAATGGCAGGACCGGCTCGTTTCTGCGGGAGTACCCGCCGGCCGCGTGGCCGGCATAGGAGAAGGCATTGCGTACGCCGAAACATTGGGTCTGGAACCGACAATCCAAGTCCATGACAGAGACGGGAACGTTACCGGCCGCCAAATCCGCCATCCGATCACCTGGACGCCGGCACTGCCACCGCGCACCCAAGCCCCACCCGCCCTCGGCGAGCACACCGAAGAGGTGCTGGAGTGGCTGCACCAGGACGACAGCAAGACGTGTACATACACCCCTCAAAGCGCTCCCATTCCCAAAGACACTTATGCCCAGGAGGGACCACATCATGACTCTCGCCCCTAGTCCCGTCGACACCGAGGCCACGACTACGCCCGACCCCTCGGACCTGATCTCCTTCGACACTCTCCTCACGGCCGAGGAAATCGCACTGCGCAACCGGGTCCGGAGCTACGTTCGGGAGGAGATCAAGCCGAACATCGCCACCTGGTACGAAGAGGCCAGGTTCCCGTTGGAAATCGTGCCTGATCTCGCGAAACTCGGCCTGCTCGGAATGCATTTAAAGGGTTACGGCTGCGCCGGGGGAACCGCAGTGGACTACGGGCTGGCCGCTGCCGAACTCGAGGCCGGTGACTCAGGCATACGCACCTTCGTCTCTGTCCAGGGCTCTCTGGCCATGTCTGCCATCTCCAAGCACGGCTCTGAGGAGCAGAAGCAGGAGTGGCTTCCCCAGATGGCCGCCGGTACGGCCATCGGATGCTTTGGCCTCACCGAACCCACAGCCGGTTCGGACCCCTCTGCCATGGCCACGTTTGCCCGCCGCGACGGCAGGGACTGGATACTGACCGGCACCAAACGGTGGATCGGACTCGCCAACGTGGCCCAGGTGGCAGTGATCTGGGCCCAAACGGACACTGGCGTATGCGGCTTCGTCGTACCAACCAAAACTCCGGGCTTCACCGCCACACCGATCGAGCCAAAGCTGTCAATGCGTGCTTCTGTTCAGTGTGAAATCACCCTGAATGACGTACGTCTGCCTGCCGACGCGGTCCTGCCGAATGTCACTGGCCTCCGCGGCCCTTTCGCCTGCCTCAACGAGGCACGTTATGGCATTGCCTGGGGCACCATGGGAGCCGCGCGTGACGCCTTCGAAGATGCCCTGGACTACTCCAGGCATCGGCTGCAGTTCGACCGGCCATTGGCGGGCTATCAGTTGACTCAGCAGAAGCTCGTGAACATGGCACTCGAGATCAACAAGGGTTTCCTTCTTGCTTTGCACCTGGGCCGGCTTAAGGATGCCGGCAAGCTGCAAAATCATCAGATTAGCGTGGGCAAGCTGAACAACTGCCGCGAAGCGATCGAAATCTGCCGTGAAGCACGCACTATCCTCGGCGGCAATGGGATAACTCTCGAACACTCGCCCCTTCGCCACGCGAACAACCTTGAATCCGTTCGTACCTACGAAGGCACTGACGAGGTCCACACCCTCATCCTTGGCCAGAAGCTAACAGGCATAGGAGCCTTTCGGTGAGTCCCGCCCTTGAGATGCCGGCCACGTCAGGCACCGCCCCCGGTGGGACAGGGACGGTGCCGCTCCGCCTCCTCATAGACGGAGACTGGGTGCCTGGCAACGGCAACCACCTCACCTCAGTCAATCCCAGCAACCCTGACGAGGTAGTTGCCGAAGGCGGCACCGCCGTCCTTGCGCATCTCGACAGGGCCGTCCTGGCAGCGCGCGCCTCACAACGGGCATGGAACCGCACCCCGATCCACGAACGCGGCGCCGTCCTGTCGCGGGGCGCCGCAGCCCTCGAGTCGCAAGCCGACGCACTTGGCCTCGAAGTTTCCCGCGAAGAAGGCAAGACCCTCACCGAGGGAAGGGCAGAGGTGCTGCGCGCAGCTCAAATCCTGCGCTACTTCGCCGCAGAGGGCGACCGCGTGGCCGGGGAGCACTTTGCTTCGCCGCGGGCCGGGGAACGTATTATCGTAACTCGCAAGCCGCTGGGCGTAGTCGGCATCATCACCCCGTTCAATTTTCCGATCGCCATCCCGGCATGGAAGATCGCTCCCGCACTGGTGCACGGTAACGCGGTGGTGTGGAAGCCGGCTTCCACCGTCCCGCTTCTCGCCATGCGCCTTGCCGAAGCACTCGTCGCCGCAGGGCTGCCCGCGGGGCTGCTTAACCTCGTCGTTGGTCCCGGCCCACTCGGAACTGCTCTTGTTCAGAGCCCTGGCGTGGACGCCATGTCCTTTACCGGCTCCTCAGGGGTCGGACGTGCACTGGCGGCCCAAGCCGCCGTCCGAGGAATTCCCATGCAAGGCGAAATGGGAGGCAAGAACGCGGCGCTGGTTCTGGACGATGCTGACCTGGATCTGGCCTCGGAGCAGGTGCTGTTCGGGGCGTTCCGCTCCACCGGACAGAAATGTACCGCAACTTCACGGCTCATTCTCGCGGACTCCATCGCCGACGAATTCCTGGAGCGCCTCACGCTCCGGCTCAGCGGCTGGCTGACCGGGGACCCTGTTGACCCAGACATACAGATGGGGCCCGTGATCAACGAGGCGGCACGCAGGTCCATCACGAGCGGAATCAACGCAGCCGTAAAAGCCGGTGCTGTCGCCATCGCCGGAACATCTGCCGAGAATCCCTTTGCCGGTACTCCCGGCGCCTTCATCGCACCGACCGTACTGGAGCTCCCCACTGGTCAGGCCGGGTCTACCAACATCGCCTGGCGAGAAGAATTTTTCGGCCCCGTCCTGGCAGTCCGCCGTGCCGCGACGACCGAGGAGGCATTCGGATTGGCCGACGAGTCCGACTTCGGCCTGTCCGCAGCATTGTTCACCCGTGACCTTGCGACAGTGCTGGAAGCAGTCGACGCCCTCGATGTGGGCATCCTTCACCTCAACTCGGAATCTGCTGGTTCGGATCCTCATGTGCCGTTCGGCGGAACAAAGAAGAGCAGCCTCGGCCCTAAGGAACAGGGTGGCGCTGCCAAAGACTTCTACACACACACGACAACGGTCTACCTCCGCGGGTAGGAACAGAAACAGGCTCAGATGTCATACACTCCTTCAACTGCTGACCCCGTGCCGGTATCAGCCAACAACCCGGGGCGTCCGAAAACTATTGAAACCTTCGGCGTCGTCGGCGCCGGTCTCATGGCGACTCAGCTCGGCCTTGTGGTCGCGGACAAGCTCCGCATCCCGGTCCTGATCAGCGATCTTTCCGCCGACCGGGTGTCCGCAGCCCTCCACAGGATGCGCGGACACCTTGATCGGCAGGAGTCTCAAGGCAGGCTTCAACCAGGCGAGGCAGCGGAAATCGCCGGTTTGATCCGGGGCACCACCGATCCCTCGAAGTTCAGGGGGTGCGACGCCGCCATCGAGGCCGTCTTCGAAGACCAAAAAACCAAACGCAATGTATTCCGGCAGCTGGAGGAGTCCATCGGGCCAGATGCCCTCCTGCTCACCAATACGTCCTCGCTTCCGGTCACCGGCATGGCACGTGGCCTCAGGCACCCCGAAAGGGTGCTCGGGTTCCACTTCTTTAATCCGGTCGCTGTCCTCCCGCTCGTCGAATTGGTCCGGACCCCGTTCTCATCGGACGCCGCTCTCTTCATCGCGTCGGATCTCGCCTTAGGTCTGGGCAAGACAGCCGTACCCGTCGCTGACACTCCTGGCTTTGTCGTCAATCGGCTACTCACGCGCCTGTTTAGCGAAATACTGGCCGAAATCGATAATGGCGGGGAGCCCGCTACGGTTGACCGCTCCCTGGAACCATGGGATTTGCCTATGACGCCCCTGCACCTGATCGGCTACATCGGTCCCGCGGTGCAACGGCACATCTGCGACACATTGCACCGCGCTTACCCCGATCGTTTCGGCCGGTCAGCTGCTCTCACGGCGGTCGTCGAAGCCGGACTGCCGGGCTTCTTCGATGAAACCGGCAAGGTTCCACCGGCAGCCCTGATCCTGCCACCGGAGCCGCGCGAAGTTGACCCGGACCGGGTACGGCGTCGCGTCCGCGATGCCCTGGCACAAGAAGCCCAGCTCATGCTGGACGAGGGCGTCATCGCTACGTGGGGGGACATCGACCGCTGCATGACTCTCGGTGCCAACTTCCCGTCCGGCGGTCTTACCCGACTCCTCGCTACATGACCCGCATAACCGTTCCGAACGAAGAGCGGCCAACCGAAGTTCGAAACCCGGAGCATTGAATTGAAAACAGAATCTGACTTGCGACCAACCAACAAAAGGGACGTTGTCATTGTGGGCGCAGCCCGCACCGCTCAGGGACGCCTGCTGGGCCAACTGGCACCACTTTCCGCCGCTGAACTGGGCGGAGAAGCCATCGCTGGCGCCCTTGCACGGGCCGGCGTACCGGCAGACACCGTCGATGCCGTCATCATGGGACAAGTCCTGCAGTCGGGGGCCGGACAAAACCCTGCCCGGCAGAGCGCAGTAGCCGCGGGGATTCCCCTGAGCGCACCCGCAGTGACAGTCAACAAAGTGTGCCTCTCTGGTCTGACGGCCATCATTGAGGCCGCCCGAATGCTGCGCCTCGGCGACGCAGCCGTCGTCGTTGCCGGCGGCCAGGAGTCGATGAGCCACGCCCCCCGCCTTGTCGCAGGAACACGGACCGGGAATCCATACGGGGCGCTTACTCTGGTGGACGCAGCCACCCAGGACGGCTTAACAGATGCATTCGACCACGAGGCAATGGGCCTGGCCACTGACCGCGCGAACTCCGCACTTGGAATATCACGTGCAGCCCAAGACGCCCTCGCCGTTACCTCCCATTTGCGAGCGGCTGCCGCTCAAGAGTCAGGAGTGTGGGCCCAGGAAATTATCCCAGTGAAGGTTCCCATACGAACTGGCATCCTCGAGATCACTCAGGATGAAGGCATCCGCCCCGATGCTTCACAGGAGTCGCTGGCCCGTCTGCGCCCCGCATTCTCTCCGGACGGGACTGTGACGGCGGGCAACGCCTCACCTTTGACCGACGGCGCCGCGGCAGTTGTGCTGACCACTCGGGAGACCGCCCAGAGACACGGATGGGATGTCCTCGCTGTCCTTCGGGCCCACGGACAAATCGCCGGTCCTGACACATCCCTGCCGGACAAACCCGCTAAAGCCATCCACGCCGCGCTGAAGCGCGAAGGCTGGCCGGCCGAAGAACTCGACCTGGTTGAGATCAATGAAGCCTTCGCTTCAGTTGCTTTGCATTCCGGGGAACTGCTCGGCGTACCCGAGGATCGGATCAACGTACACGGTGGCGCAGTTGCCATCGGACACCCAATCGGTGCTTCAGGGGCCAGGCTGGTTGTCACGGCCGTGCACGAACTCATCCGCCGCGAAACGGGCCGAGCCGCCGTTGCACTATGTGGGGGCGGGGGCCAGGGCGACGCGTTGCTCCTGGAACGCTGATGTTCGAGCAGTGGCGCACCGCTACACACCTCCGCCGGACAGTAGATTGGCAGGACCATGTGGGCGACATCGTAGAGATCCGCTCCAACGACCGCGTTATTCGACGGGGAATCGTCGAAGAAGAAATGCCGGACGGCTCAGGCCTATGGTTGGCCGCCGATGCCACTGATCGGCGGGAGTACTTCCACAAGGATCTTGGCTACGTGCTTTGGGGCTAGTGCAGAGCGGCCAAACAGCGACCTGGTGAGGAGCAGGGGCCCGTGAAACATCACGTCCGAGCACTCCACAGCTTTGCGCCTCCAAGCAGGGACCACCGCTCGGCCCCTACGGGTCCGCACAGGCCTAGCAGCCCCACCGTTGGCTCTACGATGTTCGGACACCCGCAGCTGGTTATCTACGCCCTTTTTGGCGCGCTGACTGGTATGTATGGCAGGACCGAACCCCACCAACTCCGTCTCCAACACCAACTGCAGGCAGCCGTTGTGATCGCCACCGGCGTGATGATCGGCACCGTCGGTTAGTGGCCTCCATTCCTGGTGGCTCGTGGGCGTCGAAACACTCTTGGCGGGGCCGGGATCGCTCGCCGCGGACAGGCTGGACTTCAAGCTGAGCGGACCCTTTTGGAATCCTCGCCTTAGAGGCACGTGCCTCCATCCCCGCAACGGTTCCATGGCTGTTAGCTGTGCTCATCGGCGTGGCTTCAGCCTCCACTTCTATCTCCGTCGGTTTTCTTGACTGGATACGGGAAGGGGCGTGGCGACCCAATGGAACCGAAATACGGCAGCAGCCCTTGCCGGCCCCCGAAAACAAAGGGCGTTTGGTTTGTGGGCACTCCACAAGGCGGCGCACAAACACCGTCGGTCGCTCCTGATGAGAACGACAACGACAGAACCAAGTCGGCTGGCTCGTCGGGTTCTTGCCAGCCGCAAAAGCGCCGGGCGACAAGTGAAGCCTGCAGGAAACCGGCGCAGTTCTGCTAGCGGTTCTGAGCACCGTATGCGGCCCTGTGCGTCGATTCGGCTGGCCGCCGATCGGCGTGCGCCTGCTTACCTGCCAAGCCTACCCACCCGGGCTGCTGCGCGCCGGCAACAGACGAGGAAGTACCGAGCACTTCTTCAGGTGATCCGATACGCCGGGAGGTGTTCTTGCTTTGAACGACAATTCTGCTTTTCATGAGCTTTTCTCTTCTCTCAATCTGGTAGGTGCAAGGGAGAACGACAAGACGTTGCACGTCAGGAGTATGTGCTTCGGGAGCTGGCTCTTACCGAAGGTGGCACATTGCGAACGAGCGTCCACACAGTCTGTGAGCCATGCAGCGGAGGCATGATCTCTCCTTGCTGCAGGTAACGGACGGGGAGGGGAACATTTTCGGGGCGCCACCAGCCACTGGAAGGCGCGTGATGCCCTGTTTTTGCGTTGACGGTCAAACTACCTGAACGATTCACCTGAGGCTGCAGCATGAATATCCCTTCTTTCGCCTGGTTTCGACTGCGAACACCTGAACATGGATGCCGCTTTGGAGAATCAGGCTGTCCCCCGATCGTAGGGAAGCCCCAAACACGAGTCACCGTACAGTTCGTCAAAACATCCGCTTTTGTCTGTACTGATCGCCGAAAGTGCTCATCATCGCTCTCCCTGCCATCAATAGAGTCCCTTCATGGCAGAGTTGAGATATACACAGATATCCTCGGGCGACTACGAGGACCGCGGAGGTCAGAGCCCGATATCTTCGCTGTATTGATCTCAAGCGCAGGTCAGCAATGCGGCGCCTTCGTTCCAGGGCGCACCGTGGTGCGCAAAATGCGTCAAGGAGTGGAAGTCTCAGGTTCAGGCAATGGCCCGCGGAATCCACTCCAACCCCGAGGTGGCTTTCGAGGAGGTCCGTTCGTCGGAGGCAGTAGCGGCGCTGCTGGCCAAAGGCGGTTTTTCACAGCTGAGCATGGCACTGGTGGCCGTCGTGCAGCTTTTACAGCCACAGTGGGGAGCGGTGATCTGAAGGTGGCAGTGTGCGTGGACTACGACGTGCTTCCCGCCCGAGCGGCGGCGGGAAGGTGCATCTTGAACGTGGAGCGTTTGACGGTACCGGCCTTACCCTGATGGCCCATCCAGTCCAGGACGGACTAGCCTATAACCCAGCAGGTACCGGCGCCCAGCGATGGGCAGGTATCAGGCGACATTTGTTGGAAAGGCCGCCCATGCGGCAGCAATACCCCATCTGGGGATAAACGCTGCAGATGCGGCTGTGCTGAGCCAAGTCGCCGTAGGGTTACCGCGCCAACAAATACCTGGAGGCCACTGAGTGGCTCTATTTGTAGCTGAGGCCGGGCACGCAACGAACATCATTCCGGAACGGGCGGTAGTCGAGTTTGAGTGCCGAGGATTCACCCTAACGGATATGAAGCCTTGCTTGAGCGCGTCCGCCGCTGGTTCGAAGAAGCCGCCCTGGCCACCGGAACAACGCTAACCATTGAGGCTACAGAACCCACATACGAGCCGTTGATGGCAGGACAACACAACCAGCTCCGCCCTCAAGAGCGGTGGATCAACTGATATGGGCGACATCTTCCAGGTAATTCCTACTCTGCATCCTTGGCTGAGCATCCCAGTTGCGTAGTGTTCCTGGACCTCGCCCGTGCGGAGCCCAACACCCGACGCAACACGCGCATGATCCGATTTCGCTAGGACCGCTCCAGGGTAACTCAAAAATCGATCCCTATCTTAGGGGCCAGTTCACACATCGGGAGTCCGCTACCCGTTCTCCGTGTGGTCCTCGGTGTCTGAAGCAATTGATCCGCTCCATGTGGAAGGCGCGATGATCATATGCCCAAAGACACTCGGATCCGACAGCACCGGGGACAAGTCCCTAGTTTACTCGATGACGTTTACTCGATGACGCGGGTCCGGCAGCAAAAACTGCCGGACCCACGGGGTTCAAGGCCCTTATGTCTAATGTGTGAGGGCAGGATCAAGCTCTTCATCGGCCGGGTCGATGGTCTGTTCGGAACTGATCAAACGCGGCGGTGAGAGTTTGTAGGCGCCGTAGTACACGCCCGCCGCCAAGGCCATGGTGATCAGGGGAGTGAGTTGGGAAACTACCGGCCACGCCGTCTGTTCGGTGAGTGCAATTCCCACTGCTGACGCAAACACCCAGGCTACTGCCCCGGGACTGATTCCCTTGAGATTGGCCGGCCGGATATCGGGGACCTTACCCTGCGCTTTCCAGTTCAGGCCAATGAATACCAGTGCGATGGCAACCCAGGCGGTGACAAAGACGCCCTGCCACGCCAGCGCCTTGAGGAGGTAACTCAAAACGTCCGTGAGCATAAGCAAGAAGGCCAGGGCCCCGGTCACGATGACCCAGACAAAGCGGGGCAGGTCCAGCCTGAATACCCGGCTGGCAAACGCCGACAGATTTTCCGATGCGAGGTAGTAGTTTGCCGTGTTGATGCGCGTCTGTGAAATGAGGATGACAAGTAGGCCGACCAGTCCCAGCGATGAGATAAACGCCTGTACGACCCCTGTTTCTGAGGCTTCAATGCGCCATGCACTCATGATGTAAATGCCAACCAGCCCGTTCAGCCCGAACGTGAATGCGTAGAAGACCCAGCCGAATGTCACGGTTCCCAGGAACTTCTCGTCTTGCTGGCGTCCCATCCTGGCATAGTCGAAGGTATACATCATCATGATGTAGACGCCCATGTAGATAAGGTATGACGTCAGCCAGCCCGGCAGCCCCGACGAGACGGCTGCCTGGCCAATCCAGTCCGTGGGGACGCCCCTGATAAGGGTAGCCGCGACGACCACTGCGATCAGGCCGGCAACATAAAGCGGGAGAAGGACACCGTTGAGTTTGTCCAGCCAGTTCTGCACGCCACCCAGAGCCAGGGGAATGGCGTAGATAACCACCACGGCATACCAAATGAGGATGCTCCCACCGAAGAACTCGTGGAACGCGACGGCAATGATGGATCCTTCGAACACCGCATAGTAGATGGCCGTGGCTGCGAAGATCAGAGACGCCAGCGCGGAACCGACGAGTCCGAAAAGGGTACGGGAGAAGAGGCTGACTGTGAGCCCTGTCCGCGCCGCATAGCGTGAGAGAACCTTGTTGATGGCACCGTAGGTGACAACGGTTAGCGCCATTCCGATGAGGGTGTTCACGACGCCGACTGCTCCTGCTGAAGCGACGGCGACGTATATCCAGAACATGGCGGAGAACACCGCCCACCAAGCCATCGTGAGGGACCATCTTCCGGCACGCCTACTTGTTGGTAGGACATAATTTGAGTACGACATTTCGTACCTTTCGCAGCAGTTGAAGTAACTAGGGAGGGTGAGGCTTAGCCTCGGAGCGCTCGAGGGAGCAGCACTTGGCTTGGGTACGCGGAGTTCGAGCCGGGGTTCGCTTCCTGCAAAACTGAGTACTTTCCCTGCCCTGGTCACGGATCCATTGCGAGTGCAGGGCAATGAGGTGCCGGGCCCGCCGATGCGATCAGTGTCGGCGGGCCCGTTGTTGGTCAGAAGGCGCTTAGTGCCAATGGGACGAAGAGCGCTTCTCCATGCTCTTGCGAAACTCCGAAGTGGTCTCGGGGAAAAGTTCCCCGGTGCCCCAATCCAGAATCACGCCATGGCGTCGGATCACGTCGAGCATGTCCACCTCTCCGGCGCCGTACTTCGCAGCCACGTCGACCGGATCGGCGGTCAGCCAGCCGGGGCGGTCGGTGCGGATCTGCTGGCGCAGCTCGTTGCTGGCTGCGTGGTCGATCTCGAACTGGTCGAGTTCGCGGTCGATTTCGCGGATGATGACGCCGTAGTCCTTCGCTGCCCGTTCGATCGACACGTACTCGTCGATCACGTCTTCGAGGACTTCGTCGAACGGGCGTTCCAGAGGATCGCCGTAGCCGCCCCCACCGGCGGACGGGCGCGTGAACGAGTCCCCGGAGTGCAGCGGAACCGCGGAGAAGTTGGACCCGAGGAACTTTTCCTGGTCGGTGCCCTTGTTCATCCACACACCGTGCGGGATCGACGGCAGGCCACCTTCGATACCCCAAGTGATGGAGCGTGCACGGTCGCAGCAGTAACTCACCACGGTCTTCGTCGCGTCGACCAGGATGCCGCCCTTTTCGATGCCGAGGCCGCCTCGGAATCTACCGGGGCCGCCGGAGTCGGTGCCGATTTGGTGAACGGTGGTCAGGACGGGTGAGAGCCGCTCCTGGCCCTCGATGGGCTGGACGGCCAAACCGGGGCCGAAGACCGGAGCGGTGGCGCTGGACCCGTCCTTGGAGGCTCGACCACCCCAGCCGCCGGCCATCCAGTCGTACCACATGAAGTAGGGGTTATCGTCGGTGCGGCCGTCGCGGCCACCCACCAGGAGGTATTCGAGGTTGAACGCACATGCCATGGCGCGCTCGGGCATGATCCGGGACCACAGCTCGAAGATCCCGTTCATCAGCTTTTCGTAGGGACCGGAGCAGAACCCGGTGACCGCGAAGGGCCACCCGGCGTTGACCACGGTGCCCTCCGGTCCGATTTCCGCATCGACGGCGGCGTAAAAGCCGGAGTTCAGAGGAACGTCCGGGAAGAACGTCTTGGTGCCGGCGTAGATGGCGGAGTGGGTGGTGCCGTAACCGGAGTTGAGGAAGGTTTCGACGGCGGGCGCGGAACCGTTCAGGTCGTAGTGGATGCCTTTGCCGTCCAGGGTCAGCTTGATCTTGATGGGCACCAGGCCCTCGCCCTTGCCCGGATCGAAGTCGATGTAATCGGTGGTCTCCCACACTCCCTGCGGCAGGGATTCCAGGCGGCGCAGGACGATCCGTTCAACGTAGTCCTGGGTTTCCTGCATCGCGGCGACGACCGTCGATTTGGAGTATTTGTCCACCAGGCGGAGGACTTCACGCTCGCACACGGCGGTCGCTTCTGACTGGGCATGGAGGTCACCCATCGCCTGGCGCGGTGCCCGGGTGTTCGACACCAGGAGCTGGGCGACGTCGTGAAGGAAGACACCCTTACTCCAGATCCGCACGGGAGTGATCCGCAGGCCTTCGCCGAAATGTTCCTTGGCGTTGACATCGAATGAACCCGGAACGTTGCCGCCAATGTCAGCCCAGTGGCCCTTGTTCTGGGCGAAGGCGATCACCTCACCGTCGGAGAAGATCGGCCGGATGAAGCTAACGTCGTTGAAGTGTGTGCCGCCCCGGTAGGGGTCGTTGATGGCGAACACGTCCCCGGGATGAATGTCTTTGCCGAATTCTTCGATGACGGCCTTGCACTGGAAGTGCAGGGTACCGACGTGGACGGCGATGTCGCCACTGCCCTGCATGACGGTGTTTCCGTTCGCGTCACAGAGGGCGGAGGAGAAGTCGCGGGAGTAAATGACGAAGGAATAGCAGGTCCGGAGGATCTGCTCGCTCATCAGGTCCACGCTGGTGACGAAGGCGTTTTTCAGCACCTCGAATGTCACGGGGTCAAGGCCTGATGCCTGCCGTGCATCGGTGTGGGCGACATGGAGATCTGGCATGGTGATCACGTCGGTCATGATTAGGCTTCCTGCTCGTCTTTGAACTCTGTGAGGTGGATTCGGATGTTGAGCCACTCGTCGATCTCGGCGGTGGTGCGGGGGGGCACGACCGTCGTGGAGTCAAGCTGGTCGATGATGGCGGGACCTTGGAACGTCGCGCCGGCGCCGAGTTTGGTGCGGTCGTAGACGGGTGTATCGACCCAGCCGTCCTTTCCGAAGTACACCGGCCGGACCGAATCGGGCTCGCCAGGCTCGGAGACCCATTCCGTCGCAGGAGCGAAGGAGGGCTTGGGCGTCTTGCCGACAGCGGAGAGCTGCAGCTGGTAGATCTCCACGGGCTGATCATCCTGGCGGAACGCAAATTCGCGCTCGTGCTGCTGGTGGAAGCTCTGGATAGCTTCTTCCAGAGCACCGGCGCCGGTTCCCATATTCACGGCCAGCGAACGCCACTGTCCCTGGTAGCGCATGGAGATGATCCGCTGCAGGATCGAATTCTCCGCGGACACGCCTTCGTGTCGGAGCCGGGCGGTGGCCTCAGTTTCGAGGGTCTTGTACTTGCTCTCCAGGTCTTCCGGATCGGCGTCGGCGGCAACGGCCGTGTACATCGCGGACAGGTCGTGCCTGATATCCACCAGCAGGCACCCCAGTGCGGACGTGACGCCGGGGTTGGGTGGTACGACAACGGTGGGAATGTTCAGTTCTCTGGCAACCTCTACGCCGTGCAGGGCGCCGGCGCCACCGAAGGCGAGCAGCGCGAAGTCGCGGGGGTCATAGCCGCGGCGGATGGAGATCAGGCGGACGGCGTCAGCCATGTTGGCGTTCGCGACTTGGAGGATAGCGTGGGCGGCCTCCTCTTCGCTCATGTCCAGCGGTTCAGCGATGGCACGCTTGATCACGGCCTGCGAGAGCCCGCGGTCCAGCGTCTTCGCGCCGCCGGCCAGGGTGGATCCGAGCCTGTTCAGGACCACGTTGGCGTCGCAGTTGGTCGGTTCTTCGCCGCCCATGTTGTAGCAGGCGGGTCCCGGATCGGCACCCGCGGACTGCGGGCCGTTGCGCAGCGAACCCGCAATGTCAATGTGCGCAATCGAGCCGCCGCCGGCGCCGATGGTGAGAACCTCGATGCTGGGAAAGACGATGGGGTGGCCATATTCAACCTGCCATTCCTTGGTGATGCGGAGCTCACCGTCGGAGACCAGGGCAATATCGGTAGACGTGCCGCCCATGTCAAGGCTCACGGCGTTTTCGAAGCCACACTGCTGGGCGATGTGCTTCGCCGCGATGGCGCCGGCTGCGATTCCGGACGCTGCGAGGCGCACAGGGTAGCGCTTGACCATGCGCGGGGTCATGGAACCGCCGCCGGAGTGCAAGAGGAGCAGGTCGCCGTCGTAACCGCCGGTTTTGAGCTCATCGGCGAGGCGGCTGACGTAGCCGGACACCAGGGGTCCCAGTACCGCGTTGGAGACGGCGGTGTTGAATCGGTCGTGCTCGAAGATTTCGGGCAGGATCTCGGCCGAGGTGGAGACCGTGGCTTCCGGAAGTTCCTCTTCCAGGATTTTTCGCATCCGGATTTCGTGCTCGGCGTTGGCGTAGGAGTTGATGAAGCAGACGGCGATGGTTGTGACGCCGCGCTTACGGAGCACCGCGGCCAGACGGCGGGCTTCCTCTTCGTCCAGGGGAGCGACGATATTGCCGGCGTAGTCAATACGCTCGGTCACCTCGAACCTGTCGCGGCGGCGGATGTAGGGACCGGTTACGTCGTTGTAGGCGTCCCAAAGATCGTCTTTCGTACCGTCGCGGATCTCGATGACGTCCCTGAACCCCTTTGTTGTGACCATGGCTGCGGGGGGGAAGTTCCGGGTAATCAGGGCGTTCGTTGCTACCGTGGTGCCGTGTGAGAATAGCGACACGTCCGCCAGATTGATCTCGGCACGTTCCACACCGTTCAATATCGCCAGCATGGGGTCCGCCGGGGTCGACGGGACCTTGGTGACACGCATGCGTTGTGTTTCTTCATCGAAAATGCAGACGTCAGTAAATGTGCCTCCGACGTCGACGGCGACTCTGAGATTGGACATCTATGTTCCTCCAGGATGCTGATTAGGTACCAACAACCATCCGCTGTGATGTGAGTCTCTGTCACTGGCGAAACTAAAATAAAGGGGAGAGACCGTTGTGAGATTTACAATCAGCTTCCATCCTGGCCTCTCGTCCCCTTCGACCAGGAGCCACAGATGCCCGACAAACCCCCCGTCTCTCTTGATGACGTGGTCTCCGAAGCTCCCTTAGGCTTGTCCCCGATAGTTCCGGGCAACCCCGCAGCAGTCATAGCGGGCGCCCACACCAGCGATATCGATAATCCGGCGATGTGGCTGGAGCCGAACACTGTTCTGCTGACCACCGGGCTGAGGTTTGTGAATGCCGAGCGGGACGAACTGTTGGCTGTAAGACTCGTAGACGATCTACGGAAAGCCCGGGTGGCAGCTCTATTTTTCGGCGTCGGGGTCTATTTTGACCAAGTGCCCGCCAAGTTGGTCTCGGCCTGCAAACAAGCAGGTTTCCCGTTGTATACCGTGGCGCCCGATGTTCCCTTCCACCGCATCGAGAACTTCATCAACAAATCGCAGGCATCTCCTGACGCTTACCTGCAAAAGCGAGCACTGTGGCTCAGCAATGAACTGCTGCAGAGCATTTCTGCTGAGGACCCGGTCAAAGCCCTTATCGTCAGACTCGCCACAGCATGCCGGGGTACGGCGGTGCTTTACGAAGATTCCGGACGAATTGTCGAATCCTCCGGAGACGGCCCGACTCACTTGATCTGGAAAGAGTTGCGTAACCGCAAAAACGAGTCTGATCCCATAGTGATAGGCCAGTGGGAAGTCATGGCGCGGCCACTGGTGCTTCGAGGCGATGGCTTCACCCTGGCCGTGGCCAGCAGAAACCACCGCGTACTGAAGGATCTCGGAGATGTGCTGCTGGAAACGACACAACGGCTCCTGGCCGCAGTGAATGGGATCGCTCAGTTCTCAGATTCAAGAGAACGTCACGAAAACACGCAGTTGCTCACCATGCTGCAAGACGGCGTGCCGGTGGCCCGCGAGTTCAGGCACTGGGAACGGATGCGCACATTCAGGTTCATACCCTATGCACCGATACGGGCCGTGGTCGCTGCAAATCTCGCCCAGCAGCCATTGGACCCGTCCTTATCCGAACGACTTTTACGAGGAGCCGAAACCAGCGGCCTGGGGCTCTTGCTGGCAGAGAACGGGCGGACACCCGAACACCCGCCGGGCTTTCATGCGCTGGTCTCGGACGCATCAGCCCTGGACGCCTGGCTGGAACTGACGGACAGGTCCGTTTTCGTCGGCCTGTCTGAACCCTATTCCGATCTTGCAAGGACCCCCGAAGCTTTCCGGGAAGCAGAAGCAGCAGCTGGAATTGCCCGCCGCCAAATCCAGGCCGCACCGACCACCGCCTCCGGAGCATATCGGGGGATCGTTCGGCTGGATGAGGTGGACCCTGCCACATGGCTCCTTGCACGTCGGCAGTCTCCACAGGATAAGGACAAGCTAAATAGGTTTGTTGAAGCCCTTAACGTCGACAGCGAACTGAAACAGACGGTCATCTGCTATCTGGTGAACGACTTGGACGTCGCGAAGGTTGCCGGTGTGTTGTTCGTCCATCCGAACACGGTCCGGTACCGTCTGAAGAAGGCTGAAAACTTGGTGAGCGGGTCACTTTCGAGCCCACGCATAATTGCCAACCTCTACCTCGCCTTTCATGACGACATAGTTGCTTTGAGCCAGACCATGGACGAATCGCGCGATTCTTAGAAACATCCAACTGGGGTGGCTTGTGAAAAAGTAGAATATCCGACGCTAAGAATTCATGATGTTCGGTAACGATCGTTGGCGAGACACTTCAACTCTCCTCTTGGAACCGCAGAACCACGCAACCCCACGATGTAACACTTGTCGTGTACGCGTCAATGTAATGGCAACCGGGCTTGCTGCACACAACATTGACGGCCCTTGGCGGCTCGCGATAGCTCCCTAGGAATGGAACGACGGCACACGGGACTGCGCTCCCGACCGCCTGGTGTCCACCGAAGCAGGCGAGCAGGCTTCTGTAATTCGCCTGTGGCCGCAGGCAATGTCACCGCACGGCGGAACTATAAGAAGGTCCACCTCTAACACTTCAGCCGGCTGACCAAAGTTCTGTTCTAGCGTTGTTTAAGTATTCCTCGATGTCTTTTGCGCCGGTGAGGCGCTCGATAATATCTCCGAAGTGCGTGATCACCACATTCCAAGTACTGGGATAGGAGTACAATCCAGGTTTCGAAAAGGGGAGACTTTGAATATTGCCTGATGCGTATTTGGGAAGCATGAAGTAGGCGTTCGCGTCACCCGAAGCTCCGAATATGGCATGAGTGTGGAGACAGAGCTGAGCAGCCCCTACTAGTCCCCATCCCACTCGCAGAGCAGTCCGAAATTGTTCATCATCTCGTATCGGAATCCAACGGAAGTAAACTGCCACGCTTCCTAGGGATGACACCTCAATTGCTACAAACCCTTTTACATAATCATTACCGGATATCGAATAAGTGAGTCGAATGCCCGTTTCGAGATAATCAATTTTGACTGAAATAGAATGGCCATCGAGACGCATAATCTTCTGCTCTTGGTATTCTCTCAACTCGTTTACCATTTTATGATCAAAGACGTCCTGGTAGTAGAGAGGCGGGGTCGGATCGTTATGCGTAATTGCGAGTGCACCTTGAATGACCAGGTCGGGTTGTTTTTCGTGCTTCTGTAATTCTTCCTTGGTTTTCTTAATTTCGGTTGAGTTGTAGCGAAAATATCCGTTGTCTTTAAGCCAAAGTTCCCGATCCTCTAGTTGTCGTTGCACGTATTGGATCGCGTGTTCCTGTCCCCATTGAAGGATTTTTGATGCGAAGTGGGAAGCCGCCATACGTTTATAAGGAGGCAATACGTGAGTGGTCTCAACAATGGTGCGAAGCTTCTCGTCGTCTATAGCGGGAAGCGTCTGAGCTTCTACCCCAGATTCTTCCGTCGCAATACGATGAAGCGTTTTGTAAAGGGTACGTGCCTCATCCCAAGTCGGCGGAAGCCCCCCGCCGTCAAGCAGTTGCTCGATACGGCCCTTTGTTAGGGCTGACAGCTGCATGGACTCATTGTCACGCCATGTCTCATTTATTCTGTTGTACAGCCTGCCGATGCCCGCAACCTGCACACGGCCGTGTGCAGTCTGATTCCGAAGATCAGTGAATGTTCTGACCAGACGGCATCTCGGGCCCCAAGTGTCATCGTCTTCTTTAGGAAACATCTTGGTCCAGTCTTTGGTCGAAAAAACCATTTGTGCAGGTCAGCTAGTGCTTGGGCGCGTCTGGACAGTTTAGATGGGCTTAGCATCCCAAGAAAGAGCGTCCAAGATCTCCCCCTCCCATCGCGTCGAATGCTGAATAGAGGTGAAGGCAATGCACCGGACAAAGGGAAGGAACATCGATGGCTAAGAAGAAGAAACCACAACCGCTGTTCAGCATGCGGGTCGCTGTGGTTCTGCAGGCTGCTGTCAGCATCGGAGTCATCTCTGGATGGCTTTCTTATCTGGTTGCGCCGGTCCTGCCCGGGGCTGTGGGCGCTGGCCTGGCCGCCGGCTGCATGACTGTAGTACTTCTTCACAGGCTGATCGATGAAGTGTGAGCGCTGGCGGCAATCAGGAGATCCTTTCTCGTGACAAGGATGGATTGGGCGGATGTCGAACGCTTCATCATGGGGACTAATATCGAGGCGGAAAAATCAAACCCGGCAAATACACGCCGCTTCGATGCCGGCAAAACCTTAGCGTCGGATATTCCACTTTTTCACAAGCCACGGCCATCATGCCCCCGTGCGACGCAAGCAGGCGGACCCGCTTCTTGGTGGGGCTTCGTACGGTTAGCGGCCGTGATTGTTAGTGCAGGAAGCCGCGGCGGATGGCTTGCGCTACTGCCGAGGCACGGTCGGAAACGTCAAGTTTCTCGTATATGTGCTGCAGATGGGTTTTGACGGTAGCCAGTGAGATGTGGAGTTCGCTGGCGATTGTCTGCCCAGAGTGTCCGTCAGCTGCCAAGCGGAGAATCTCGACTTCTCGGGAGGAAAGAACCGGCTTCTCTGGGGTGTCCTGGCGGGTACGGAGCTCACGGGCGAGTATATCTTGGGCGAAGGGGGCGATGACGGTTCCGCCGGCGCCGACCTGAAGGACCGCGTCGGTGATCTCGCCAAAGGACGCTGCTTTCTCCAGGAACCCCCGTGCCCCGTGAGTGAAGGCCCGGTAGACGGTCGTTCTGTCCATATAGGCGGTGAGCACGAGCACGTTTGTCGGCGAGCCTTCGGCGAACAGCAATTCCAGAACCCGCATGCCGTCGAGTTCGGGAAGCTTCAGATCCATGACTGCCACGTCGGGTTTCAGTTTCCGGATGGCCGCCAGTGCGCTCGTGCCGTCCCCGGCGGATCCAACTACTTTGATCTGCGGGACAGCCTCCCAGTTTCGGGCCAGTCCCTCGCGGTACACGGGGTGGTCGTCGGCAATGAAGACCGTGAGGATCTTCACGGCAGCGCCAGTGCGGTGCGGACGGTTCGGGCGAAGTGGTGGATTTCGAAGGGCTTGGTGAGGTAGTCCCGGATTCCGATGCTGCGCAGTTCATTGATGCGAGCGGGCGTGGCATCGGCGGAGAGAATTATGACCGGGATTCGTCGTGTGCGTTCATCCTTCTGCAACTGCTTCACGATCTCGACCCCTGACATGTCAGCCAGGTTCAGATCCAGGAGGATGAGTTGTGGAGAGATTTCGAGTGCGAGGGCGATCCCGGATCTGCCGCTCGTCGCGGAGACAAGATTTAGGTCGCCCATCCCGGCGATGATGTTCTCGACCAAGCGGATATTGGCGTAAGTATCCTCAATGTGCAGAATGGTCGCCCCTGCCCCGCCGGGGATGACGACGGTGCCGATCTCCGATTCCAGGGGCGGGACTTCATCTTCCGGATCGGGCGCCAGCGGCATCTCAACGAAGAAGGTCGATCCTTCTCCCGGGGCGGTGTGTTCGATGCCCAGAACGCCCCCCATTTCCCCGACGAGCTTCCTGGAAAGTGCCAGCCCCAGACCCGACCCCTCGACCTCAGCGGCTTGGGCCAGACGGACGAAGGGAGTAAACAACCGTTGAGCGTCGTCTTCGGACATACCGGGGCCCGTGTCCGTGATGAGGAAGCGAAGGGAACCTTCTCGGACCTCGCACCGGACACGGACAGCACCCTGTGCCCTGTTGAACTTCACGGCGTTTCCGAGCAGGTTCAGGAAGACCTGCCGGAGCCGTTGGGTGTCGGCCAGAACGTAGCGGTGCAACGCCCCGTGTAAGTCGCTGGCGATTTCAATATCCTGGGCGGCAGCGAGCGGGCGAATGAGTTCGAGGGCCTGATGGATTGCTTCGATGGCTGGCACGGGGGTCGTCATCATGCCAGGGGCGCCTGCTTCAATCCAGGTGATGTCAAGCACGTCGTTGACGAGCGAGAGCAGATGATTGCCAGCGTCGAGGATGTGACGAGCGCTTTCGGCTGCCTTGGGGCTGAGCGGGAGATCCTGAAGCAACTGGGCGAAGCCGAGGATGGCGTTCAGCGGTGTGCGCAATTCGTGGCTCATCCGGGAGAGAAATTCGCTCTTCGACCGGTTGGCGCGTTCTGCTTCGTGCATAGCGTCCCGGGCCGCTCTCTCGGCGCGTTTGCGGTCGGTAATGTCGGTGGAGATCGCCCCGAGCGCGTATGGGCGCCCCGAGCCGCTGATGAGGGGGAACTTGATGGAAAGCCAGCGGCTGTCCTCGTCGGGGGCGGTTCGGTCGCCGATTATCGCGAGCGGTTCTTCGACTTCAATGGAATTGCAGGTTCTGATCACTGTGTTGTCGTTCTCGTGGTAGACATCAGCGATCGGTCCTGCGAAAAGATCGTGATCGGTGAGACCGATGATTGATTCCGCACTCATGCCAAAACGCCTGGCGTAATAGTCGTTTACGATGGTGTACCGCCCGTCGAGGTCCTTTATGTACATCAGGGCGGTCGAGTTGTCCAGGAGGTCTTTGAGCTGCTGGATCGTCGAGTGCAGGTCACGTTCTGTGGATTCCTGATCGGTCAGGGTCCTCAGCTGAACGACGCGGTATTCACCCGGATCCCCAGGGCTGCTGAAGGTCCGGGCCGTGAAGCGGTAGGCAACCTGGTGATCACCCAGTTGGAGGGTGACGGTTTGAGGTTCGGAGGTCGTGGAAACGGTGGCGGCCACTAGGCGGCTGAGGGCCGCCTCTGAATCCGTTATTGGACTTCCACGGAGGAGGGCATCAAATTCCTTGTTGCCTTCAAGAAAAACCAGCCCGCCGGCGTGCTCATTGCGGAAGATGGCAGCTGCCAGCGGTGCCGCATCGAAGGCGGCCTGTTTCAGCCAGCCGGGGGCGTCCGCGGAACTCACAGTCACAGTCTTTCACAACGGCGCGATACACCGACAGGGCCGACGACGCGGCCGCCTCGGCAAGGGGTGCCTAACGCGATTGTATTCACCTCAGACACCCGTGACACTTTGCTTCTTGGTCAGGCCGATGCGAGGCGTGCGCGCAGGCGGTACGTTTCGGCGTCATCAATCTGCAATTCGGTCATCGTCTGGTCAGCGGTGAAGGAGACAAATCCGGACAAGAGGTCCTGCCTGACGGGTTCAGTCTCGCGTTCGAAAGCCGGACCATAGCCTCCACGGCCGGTAGCGTGCTTCACGATTTTCTCGCCGGGCTGGAGTGCGATGGTACCCAGAGGCCGGGTCTCGCTTTCCTGGCCATCGCGGGGATGGCGGCTGTGATCAGGTTTCTTCCGCCGTCAACGACGCTGCATTTCTGTCTAATCAGGGACTCGCGGTGGTTCCGCCCGTCCGCATCCTGTTCAACTATGCACGGACACCGGGGAGCTCAGCGTCATGCGTGTTTCTAGCTCGGATCGCCAGCAGAAGAGGCAGTCAAGGGCGTCGCAGCTGCAGCCAGGGAAGCCCTCGTTTTTCAATTCCGGGTCAGGCGGTACTGGCGGCGGGCACTCCCTAGCCGACGCATGCCACCTACTGTTCACTGACGCTATCCGTTTCATGGCAAGCTTCCTGGTGTTTCAGACCTGTTGAGAGGTTTGGTTGAGTCGTCTTGGGCCCGGCCTTCGGGTCTTCTGGAGTACATACTCAATTGTTTCCTTGTGCCAGAAGGGACACATCGGCCGTTTGGGGGTCCAACGGAATGATCTTTTCTTGGCCGAAAGGATGATCTATTCGGCTGACTCCTGCCCCCACCAACTACGTGTCGCGCAAGGCCTCCGGCCGCGGGAGGGGAGGGCTTTAGATACTGTCCGATCTCAACATGATTGTCAGTTCCGTATAAACGCGGTACCGCGTTCACCGCCTGCCCGCCCTTGTCGGCGCGCTGGGGACTGACTGTCTCGGTAAGACGCGCGCCGGCATCCCTAGACTCACCGATTCAATGAGAAAACTGACATGGGAGCTGACAGCTTGGATGAGACGAAGGACCGCCTTGGCTGTCTCATCGAAGGTGTCAGCTCCGTATTGATGCCGCTGACCGAGTTCCGGTCCCTCAAGGCGCCGCTTGGTCGGCGCTCAGCCGCTTCGCGCGATGCAATCGCCACACGCCTGCTGGATTCCCATGTGCCGCGCCCGCAAACTCGAACCTCGTGTTTTCGGGGCCACGGGACACCCCAACCGCTGAACATCTCCGTGGACATCAGCCGTTCGGCCACCTGCGTGGCCTTGTCTTCGTCCACGAGGCCAAGCCACAGGCAATGGCCCATGTTGGAAGCGCACTCGTCGACCTGCCGCTTCTTCCCGGCCAGAGCGACAGCGTAATATCCTCGTTCGGGGAGCCAGAACTGTTCGTTGAACTTTCCGTCAGCTGCGCCGCGCGATCCGTGAGCTCATCCGCCCGTTCCGTATCACCGGCATCGTATAGGAGCATCACCCGACCACTCATTTGATACGCCCATGCCTTGGATATAATGAAGATGTTTCGATATGATGAAAGCCTTGCGGCAATCGCGAACCGTGATGCTTGTTTCTGGCGGTGCCGTATTGCCGGGCGAACTGCTTGGAGAGGGTCCAACGTCCGGAACGTCACTTTCCAGCATTGATTCGTAGGGTTCCATAGCGCCACCAGAAAAGGGAGTAGAACAATGGTCATTTCCGGTAGCGAAAGAAATGCCGTCCGACCTCGGGTAGTCATGCTCGGGACAGCCGGCGGCCCGGGGTGGAGAGCAGCTGGGCCGCATGCCCGGTCCGGCATTGCAACGGCTATTGCTGTGGGCGATGCGGTGTATCTGGTGGACTGTGGCCGAAACGCCGCGCAGCAATTGGTCAATGCGGGTTTTAATGTCTCCCAACTGCGGGCACTTTTTGTCACGCACCTTCATTCGGACCACGTCATTGACCTGAGTTCGTTGCTCATTTTCGGCATGATGGCACTGAAGGACAGCCCCGGGCATCGGATTCGAATACTCGGCCCCGGTGACCGAGGGGCACTGCCGCCTGCTTCCCCACGGGCCAAGACGCCGCCGCAACCGGTCTTCCCGGATAACCCCACTCCGGGCACCTCGACGATGGTGGATCTGCTCCTGCGGGCTCACGCAACCGATGTTAATGACCGCGTCCTGGATGCTCTGGCCCCATCACCGCTTGGCTCATTCATGGCGGAAGATATCGTTATCCCGGACGGTGCCCGCTATCACCCCAACGAAAACCCGACGCCGGAGATGGAGCCATTCGAGATCTACGCCGACGACCTCGTCTCGGTGACGGCTACATTGGTGCGCCATCCGCCCATTGCCCCGGCTTTCGCCTTCCGGTTCCAGACAGATGATGGGTCAGTCACCATTTCCGGCGACACTGCCCCATGCGAAAACCTCGTCAGGCTGGCCCGGCGTACGGACCTGCTGTGCCACGAGGCCATTGACTTCGACGCGATCGAACAGCGCTTCCGGAACCGCTCCGACCAGGCAGCGCAGGCGTCCATGGATCATCACAGAAAGTCCCACACTTCCGCCGAACAGGCCGGTATCATTGCCAGCGCCGCCGGTGCAAAGGCACTCGCTCTTCATCATCTGGTGCCCAGCAACACTGACCCTGCTGCCTGGGATGCCGCCGCCCGCACGTTCGGGGGGAAACTGTACATTCCTGATGACCTTGACGTCATTTCCTTTGCCGCCGCTGATGAAACCGTGCACGTCGCCCGCTGATGTTGACGGGGCCGCCGACAAAGGCTCGAGGCCGGAACCGTCGTCGGCGGTTCCGGCCTCGAGCATCTTGCGTTACTGGCGTCGAAAGTTTCTTGTCAGCAGGCTGGGCGGTTCCGAACGTCGCTCGAGACATGCTGCTTGAGCAGAGAGCCTCCGGCTTCCGCCTTCAGTTCCCGGTTTTCAACCATGACCTGCCCGCGCAGGACCGTCATGCTGGGCCATGCGGCCACCTCGTAGCCGTCCCACGGAGTGTAGTCGGCTTCGTGCAGGTCCTCAGCGTGGATGGCCCGCTTCACTGTGGTGTCCAGGACCGCCAAGTCGGCGTCACTGCCCACCGCGATCACGCCCTTCTGCGGGTACAACCCGAGGATCTTCGCCGCGTTGGCGGAAGTGATGTCAACAAAGCGGGTCAGATCGAGACCGCGCTTGGCCACCCCCTCGGTATACGCGACAGCCATGCGCATCTCGACGCCGGCATGACCGCCCGTGGCGTCAAGAATGGTCTTGCCGCGGGTCTTCACCTCAAGGTCCGTGCACACTCCGTCGGTCGCCAGGGTGCTGAGCGAGCCTTCGAGCAGCGATTCCCACATGGAGTCGCGGTCGGTTTCCGACTTCAAGGAAGGGTAGGTGTGATAGATCGCGCCGTTCTTCTGTTTGTAGTCCTCGGCGGTGAAGTACGCGTAGTGGGGGAGGATCTCGCCGTAGACCGCTTGGCCGCGCCCCCTCGCCTCGCGGATGGCGTCCACGCCTTCGCGGGCGCTGACGTGCATGAGGTAGATGGGCGCACCGACGTGCTCTGCGAGGGTGATGACCCGCTGGAAGGACAACTTTTCCGAGAGGTTGTTGTGGGCGTGGTGCATGTTCTCCAGCCCGATCCTGCCTTCGCGCTGCAATTGCTTGTAGGCGTACATGACGATGTCGTCGTCCTCGGCGTGCACCGCGAGCATTGCTCCGGCCTGGGCTGTCTGTTGCATGAGCCCCCACATGTTGCCGAGGTCTGTCTTCTGCTTGGGGCGCGTCGGGGTGGTGTTGGTCATCCAGACTTTGTAGCTTCCGTGGCCGGCCGCGACGGCGTCGGGAATCTGTTCGAGTACTTCGAATGGAATCTCCGGTTCCTTGAACGTGCCGTGCAAGGCGTAGTCGGTGTAGCTTGACCCGGCCCACTCGGCCGATTTGCGGGCAAAGGACTCCGAGAGCTCGTCGCCGGGTTGCCAATGCGCGAAGTCCACCAGCGTGGTGGTGCCACCGTAGATGGCGCCCTCGCTCACCCGGTCGGGGCCAAAGCACTTGATTCCGCTTTCGGCCGCCGTCGGGAGGACGGAGTTGGTGTGGACGTGCGGGTCCACGCCGCCGGGGACAACCAATTGGCCGCGGAGATCGACTGTGCGTGTTGCCTCCTCCGTGGGTCCGAGGCCGGTTTCGCGTAAGTACACAATCTTGCCCCCCGCTATGCCGATGTCCAGGGTTTTGGCGCCGGAGGGGGTAACGACCAGGCCGTTGGTGAGAACGAGATCAAGCATCAGGGGGTCGCGCCTTTCAGTGTTGGTGAGGTTCAAGGGAAAACGGTGCGGAGGTGAAGTAGCGGGCGGCGAGGGAGACTTTGACCGAGGCACGGGCGTTGACGAGCTGGGACACGGAAACGTCTGCGGCCGCGCTCATAAGCATCGCTGTCTTCTCGCGGGTCCACTTCCGGTCCGCCTGCAGGAGTTCGAGCATGTCGTCGAGCGCAAGCCGCGCGGCGTCGTCGAGCGTCTCGCCGTCGCCGATCGTGATGACGGAACCCCCGGACACGACCACGGGCCGTTTGACTGTGACCCCGGGCAGGACGTGGCAGGAGAGGACAACGCTGCCCTCGACCTCGACGGCGGTAAGGGAGCACTCGCCGTCGCCCTGTACCGCATGAAGGTCGCCGGCATAGAGCAAGGCGTTCGCGCTCTGCACGGGCAGGATGACGGCGGAACCGGTGGTGACGTCCTTGCAGTCCATGTTGCCGCCGTGCGACCCGACGGTGCTGGAGTTGGGATTCCCATCGGCCGGTGCCACGCCGATTTTCCCGATCATGGGCCGGATGGGAATCCGGATGTCGTCGTCGAACCGGACGCTCCCGTCCACAATGTCGACCACCCGGCCGGACCGCCCCAGTCCGCCGGTGAAACCGCCGCGCCCGGGGAGCGTCACCATGGCGCCCCGGTCCGCTATCCGGATCTCGTGGACGTCAATACGGAGCGTGTCCCCGGGATTGGCGCCGCGCACTGCCACCGGCCCGGTCACGGGGATCGACAACTTCTCGTACTCCCCGGTGCTTTCGAACAGGCCGCCTGTCAGTAGGCTCCGGGCGCCGAGGGAGAACTGCTCGCCTTGGCTTACTTCAATCACGGGGGCGGCGTCGCGGTCAAAGGATCCCGACGCCGATTCATGGCTTGCGTGGAGAATGTTCAGCATGCTGCCCCTTTGTTCTGTGCCGAGCTTGTGGTGTGCGGTGGGGTGGAGTTATGCGGTGGGGTAGACGGGCTGTGCCCACTGTTGATCGGCGGCTACCCGTCCGACGACGGCCTGCCGGTAGGCCTGCTGCAGCTGGCGGGTGAGTTCGCCGGCAGTTCCCTCGCCGATGGGCGTGCGGTCCACGGAAGAGACGTGGTTGATTTCGGCGGCGCTGCCGCACACGAAGATTTCGTCGGCCGAGTAGAGTTCCGTGCGGTCGATTGCCCGGATGTCGACGTCGACGCCGAGGACGTTTCGTGCCAGATGCAGGACGGTGTCCCGGGTTATTCCCTCCAGGATGCTGTCCGTTGCGGGAGGCGTGCATAGCCGGCCTTGGCGAACCATGAACACGTTGTAGCCGGCGCCTTCGGCAACGTGACCCTCCTCGGTCAGCAGAAGGGCTGCGTCGTAGCCGTTGCGTCGGGCCTCCAGCATGGCAAGGCGGCCGTTTTGGTAATTGGCGATCGATTTGACCCTGGGCGGCATGGAGCGGTCGGACAAGCGGGCCCAGCTGCTGATCTGCACGTCCAGTCCGCTGGCCCCGAAGTAGTTGCCCATCGGGATGGCCGCCATGAATACGGTGACCGGCCCAGTGTCCTCCGGCTTGCCATCGCTCGAGTCGACGAATACTTGTGCGCGCATGTGGAGGTTCCCGCACAGCTCGTTGGCCCGCACGAGGCCCAGCAATTGTTCACTCAGAACGCCGATGTCGCGCGGTCCGTCGATTTCCACCACCCGCATCGAGTCAATCAACCTGCGCATATGGTCGGCCACCCGGAAGGCGTAGAGCTGCTGGTCCTCATCGCTCCAGTAGGCACGGAACCCTTCGAATACGCCGACGCCGTACTTCAACGTAGTGCTCAGGACATGGAGCTTGGCATCTGCGTACTCCACCAGTTCGCCGTCACGGAGCAGGTAGCGAACGCTGGGCTCGAATGCGGGCGCCTTGGTGTCGGTCACAGTTGCGGATTTACTCAGATTGGTCATTGTTGTCTCCAAATCGTGTTCGGAAAACAGATCAGGGGCTCGGCTTCAAACCAAGGTTGACATCCGTCTTCATCTTACTTCCATTGTTGTCACCATAATGAAGATGTTGGATAGTCCTGTCAACAGTGACCATTGACACTCGATCAAAGACTTCAATAGAGTGATGAAACTTCGATATGCACTTTCTCGACAAGGATGTCGACGACTTGGAGCTCACATGCCACAGCCGCAAAGCAGCATCAACTACAGCTTTCCCCAGACCGCTGGCTCCGTCCGCCAAGCAGATTTCGAGTTCAAATGAGTGAAACCACGACAACCCGGACCGCGGCTGGTGGAGAAGATCCCGCGGTCAGCCTTTGGAGTCGGGCCAGGAGGGGGGCGGCGCGTTCGCGCAAGCGCCCGAAACTGACGCTTACCATCGTCGCCGCCGCCATCCTTGCCGGATTGCCACTAGCCGCGGTCCTCCGGGCCTTTCCGCAAGACCCGCTGCAACCTGACGTCAACTCGCTCGCACTGGCGCCCAATAGTATCCATTGGTTTGGCACTGACGGAAACGGCATGGATGTGTTCTCCCGGACGATTGAATCGGCGAGGCTTGACCTGCCCATTGCACTGGTCGCCACGGCCATTGCGCTACTGGTGGGCGTACCTCTGGGCCTCTTTGCCACGACAGGCAAGGCCGGTGAGGCGATCATGCGGGTCGTAGACGCGTTTGCGGCTCTGCCCATCATCGTGATTGCGGTGGTTTCCATCCAGCTCATGGGCGGCAGCGCAGGAAATGTCGTCATCGCCATTGCACTCGTTGGAGCACCGCGCTTTGTGCGCTTGTCCAGGGCAGCGGCGATTTCGCTCCGCTCCTCCAGGTACGTGGAGGCCGCGGTGGCCATCGGCTGTTCGCCCCTCCGTGTGGCCTTCAACCACATCTTCAGAAACGCCTACGGCGTGGTCCTCGTGCAGGCCACGCTGACCACTGCCGGAGCCCTGAGCACGATTGCCGCTTTGAACTTCGTGGGCGTCGGTGTCCGGCCTCCCCAGCCAAGTTGGGGCGCGATGATCGAAGACGGCTTCAGCATGCTCATCCGGGGACAGTGGTGGGCCGTGGCTTTTCCTGCGCTGGCCATCCTCCTGGTCATCGCCTCGCTCAACATCATTGCCGGTGCCATTGAGAACAAGATGGAACGAGTGGAGCACACCCGATGAACAAGACCCTCCAAGTCCGGGAACTCGAAACCGAGTTCCACACTCCCCTGGGCGTGGTCCGGGCATTGCACGGCGTTTCCTTTGAGGTGCAGGACAACGAGATTGTCGGGATCGTCGGTGAATCCGGATCCGGCAAATCGACCGTGGTCCGTTCGATCACAAAGCTGTTGATGCCGCCGGGCAACGTGTCCGCGGGCAACGTTACCTTCGCCGGGCGCAGCCTCTTGGACCTGCCCGAACGGGAGATGCGGCAAATCAGGGGAAAGGACATCGGATTCATTGCCCAGAATCCGTTCAGCGCCCTGAACCCGGTGACCCGCATCGAAAAACAGTTTGCCAATATCGCAAAGGCACACGGGGTGAAGGTCGATCCCTCGGAGCGCAGCCGTGCATTGCAGCTGTTGGAATCGACGGGAGTCCGCGATCCGGAGCGCGTCATGCGCGGTTACGCGCATGAACTCAGCGGCGGCATGGCGCAGCGCGTCGTCATCGCCATGGCGCTTTACCTCAATCCGCAGCTGGTGATCGCTGATGAGCCGACGACGGCGCTCGACCTCACCGTCCAGCGCCAGGTTCTTGACACCCTTCGGCGCCTGACGGTCGAGAGTGGCCGCTCGATGCTGATTGTGACCCATGACCTCGGGGTGGTGGCCGCATACTGCAACCGCGTGCTTGTCATGTATCGCGGAAATATCGTGGAACAAGGACCCGTTGACGACGTTTTCGTCCGTCCGCAGCATCCTTACACGATCTCCCTGCTCAACTCCGTGGTGCGTCCCGAAGATGAGACGCAATACGTCCCAGGGAGCGCGGAAGCACCGGATACCGCGGAGCCGGAAACGCCAGACCCCTCGAAGGTCCAATTGTCCGAAGCCCGGAGGTCTTGAGAATGCCGCTCCTTGAACTCGTGGATGTCACGAAGATTTTCCGTACTCCCCATGGAGAAGCGCGTGCCGTGGATGGAATTACCGTGTCCGTGGAAGCTGGCGAGACGCTCGGCATCATCGGCGAAAGTGGTTCCGGCAAATCAACGCTCGGCCGCCTGGTCCTGAGGTTGATCGAGCCGGATTCCGGATCCGTCGTCATCGAAGGGCAAGATGTGTTGGCCCTGGGCCGTGGCGAACTCCGCCGGAAGCGGCGCCATTGGCAGATCGTCTTCCAGGAACCTTTCGCGTCGTTGAACCCGCGCCTGACGATCCGGCAGATCGTCGAGGAGCCGCTCATCGTCGCCCGGATGGGCACCCGAGCCGAGAGGCGGTTGCGGGTCTTGGCGACCTTGGAGGAGGTTGGCCTCTCGGCCGATTTCATGGACCGGCGTCCGGCTAACCTGAGCGGGGGACAGCAACAGCGCGTAGGCATCGCACGCGCCCTGGTCACGAATCCCAGCCTGGTGGTCCTGGACGAGCCAACGTCCTCGCTGGACCTGACCATCCGGGCCTCGATCCTGCGTACCCTCGCGCGACTCAGGGCTTCGCGGGGCCTGACCTATGTATTCATTTCGCATGACATCGAAACGGTGCGGCATTTCTGTTCCACGGTAGCTGTCATGCATCGCGGAAAAATCGTCGAAGTCGGCCCCACCCAGGATGTCTTGATGGCGCCACAGCACCCCTACACGCAATCGCTTATTTCCGCCGCGCTGCCGGTGGTTCCCTACGCCGCAGCCATTGCCACCACGAATTCCCAGGGGCAGACTTCATGATCCGCTACATCATTACCCGGTTGGTGACCGCTTTCTTGCTGCTGCTTGGACTCATCACACTCAGCTTTGGGCTCGTATCCCTGCTGCCAGGTGACCCCGCCGTCGCGCTGCTGGGTGAATACGCGACTCCTGGTGATATTGCAAGGATCCATGCCCAATTGGGGCTGGACCTCCCCTTTTGGGAACGCTATTTGCAATACATGACAAGAACACTGAGCGGTGACCTCGGGCACTCCTTCTTCACCTCGCGATCTGTGTCCACGGAAATTCTGATCCGGCTGCCCAACACGCTCATCTATCTGATTCCCGGGTTGGGCCTGGCTCTCCTCATCGGCATGGGCGGCGGCACGTTAGCGGCATACAGGTTCGGGCGCGTTACCGACAAGTCTTTTGCGTTCGGAATCTCGATCCTCATGGCCATGCCGGAGTTCGTACTCGCCCTGCTTCTGCTGTTTATTTTCTATCAGCAGCTGCACATGGCCCCTGCCCCCCTTGGGATGCTCTCCAGTACTCAGATAACACCGCCCTCTGTGACGGGATCGATTCCGATCGACGCGGTACTGGCCGGCCAGTGGGGAATCATCGGGTCAGTCCTCAGCCGGGCCTTTCTTCCCATCGTCACCATTGGTCTCTTTTTCGCCGCTCCCTTCGCCAAGACCGTTCGTTCCGGCCTGCTGCAGGTGCTCCAATCACCCCAGATTGAGTTTGCACGGGCATGCGGCCTGCGGCCCATACAAGTGTTCCGATATGCCCTCAGTGACATTCGGGGCTCCATCATGACCTATTTAGTATTTCTCTTCGCCGCCTCCCTTAGCGGTGCTGCGATTATTGAGAGCGTTTTCTCTTGGCCCGGCGTAGGCGGTTGGGCTCTCGATGGCGTGCTCAAGAGCGATGTTCCCGTGATTCAGGGATTCGTCCTCATCATGGGTGTCGCGAGCTTGTTCGGTTACGTATTGCTGGACACCTTGATAACCCTCCTGGATCCGCGCACACGTCGCAGCGGAATCACGAAGCCGAAGCTCCGGAGAGTGCAGGCGAAGACGGCAATTTCTTCCTGAGAAGTCTTGACAGACATCTCCCGTCTTCAATAGATTGAAGATATGTTCACTAAAGTTCATGAAGATAAAGTTATCGCCCTCGGTGGAACCATTCCGCTCGACGGCCGCGTGAGCTGGGTACCTGCCGGAGCAACCGGCTTCCAGCCGTCGAATTGCTATCTCCTCAGCGAGGGGTCCGGCCGGCTGCTGGTCGACACCGGGCTCGCAGTCCACAGCCAGGAGATCCTCGATGACCTGGTTGAGCTGCTCGACGACGACGGCCGGCTCTCCATGTTTTTCACGCGGAGCGAGATGGACTGCGTTTCGAACCTGGAACCTATCGCCGGGAAATTCGACATCGAGCGCCTCTTCACCGGCGGCGCCATCAACCCATTCGATGCCTTCGATGACCTCAGCCGCCTCGCGCTCCGAGGCCGTCGGCAGCAGATCGACCAGAAGGGAGAGGGCGGAGATTCCATGGCCCGCACTCCCGAGATCGAGGTCGCGCCCGGCCGTCACTTGACGATCGAGTCGCCGCTCCTGCGGCTCCTCCCGACCTTCTGGGGTTGGGACGCGAATACCGGAACCATCTTCACCTCCGATACCTTCACCCATGGCACCATGACGAGCCCGGACGGTTCCCGCATCATTGACTCCCTTTCCCAGGACACCACGACCGCCAAGCAGGTCGCCGAGCATCTTTACGCGAAATACGAGTGGATCCCGCGGGCCACGTGCGAGCCGCTTCGGGAATGGCTCTCGGACAAGTTCGAGACCCTGGCCCCTGAGACCATCGCCCCTTCCCGCGGGTGCGTGATCCGCGGGCGTGAACTCATCCGCCGTCACCTTGATTTCATGCTCGCCGCATTGGCACCGGAAAAGGCTTAGGAGAATCCCCATGGAAGAACTAGTAGAAACTATGAGCCGCGACCTTCCGCGCGAGGTAGCCGACGGCGTCACCTGGATGAGCTCGTGCCTGCCGTTCCACCTCCAGGACCGCGTTATCCACGGGCACACCTCCACGTACCTCGCACAAGGGACCGAGTCGTCAATCCTCATTGATACGGGCAACCCCTCCAGCTGGAACATCATCTCGGAAACCCTTGACGGGTTGCTGGGGGACAAGCCGCTGAGCTACGTCTTCCCGACGCACCCGGAGCTTCCGCACACGGGAAACCTTCCGCGCCTCGTCGAGAAGTACCCCGACGTCCAGGTTGTCGGGGACATCCGGGATTACCACCTCTTTTACCCGCAGATCGTGCCCAACCTTCATGCCCGGGTTCCCGGGGACAAGGTGGATCTCGGCGGGGGATATGAATTCGTGATTGTCGAGGCGATGATCAGGGACCTGCCAAATACCCAGTGGGGCTTTGTGCCGAAGTCGGGCGTGCTTTTCACGGCCGACGGCTTTTGCTACATGCACCGCCCGGAACTCGATGATGAGGATCCGGTGCACCTCCCCGGCGAATGTGGCCTGACAACAGATGAACTCTCGGCACCCATCGCGGTCGAGAACGCAGCCTTCTTTACCGGCAGCGCGTTGTATTGGGCCAGATTCGCCAACGACGCCGACCAGGTTTACGACCGCGTCGGCAAGCTGATGGATGACCTTGGGGTCAAGATCGTAGCGCCCACCCACGGCAACGTGATCACCAATATTCCGGAGGTGGCGCCCATCATCCGGGCCGGCCACAAGCACGCCTACCGTTACTAATCCATTGCCCACATCAGCAGCGCACTACTCGTAACATGTCCTTTCCCTCTGTACAGAAATTGGAACCAGGCTTATGAAGAATTCGCGTTTATTGCTCGGCTGGGTCGCAGCCGCGGCAGCTTTGTCAATCACCGGCTGCGGCTCGGGACCTTCGGGGGAGGCGCAACCATCTTCCGGGCAGGCAGTCAAACCGGAATCCGTGGTGATCGCTGTGGGTGCTCTCCCCGATAGCCTTACTGCATCGCCTTGGGGTGGCAGCGCATCACATGTGGTGCTCAGCGGCCTCGGTTCCCAGCTGTTCCAGTACAAGTCCGGGGCGACGGACGCCGAATCGTGCTCGACGCCGTCTACCGCGGTGACCGGCCGGCTCGCCGAGAGTGCCGTACCCGCCGCGGACGGCACTGGGGTCATCGTCAAGCTGCGGAAGCTGACAAGCCAGTTCGGGAACACGCTCTCGGCCGAGGACGTGAAATGGAGCCTGGAAACGGGGATGGTGCGCCAGATTGTCATGAAGGGCTCTCTCAAGAGCAGCGGATTCAACGTGGACAACCTCGTCACGGTCATTGATGACCACACCGTGCAGCTTAACACTCTCCAGATGACGTCCTTCACCGTGGAGTCTCTGCAGAACAATCTCTTCTCGATCTACGACAGCAAGGAAGCGAAAACCCACATCACGCCGGATGACCCCACGGCCAACAAGTGGCTCTCCAAGAATCTGGCCGACTACAGCGGTTGGAAGCTTGAGGAGTTTACTCCCGGCACGTCCTTCACCGTGACGGCAGATCCGAAGTGGGAAGGTGAGCGGGGCTCGGTAAAGCGGGTCGTGGTCAAGGCGGTCCCGAATACGTCGACCCGCGCACAACTGATCAAGACCGGTGAGGCGCAGATCGCCAACGGCTTCGAGTATGAGCAGTACGGGTCCATGGCAGACTCCTCCGGAGTCAGCGTGCTCAAATGCACCAGCCAGACCCGCGACACCATGATGTTCAACACCAAGACCGGCCCGTTGGCAGATGAGAAGGTCAGGCAGGCCATTTCGATGGCCATCGACCGCGCCGCCCTGGTCAAGGGAGCCTACTCGGGATATGGTGACCCGTCAGGCTCCATCTTCCCAACCGGGGACGCCGCATCGACGTACAAGTTTGACCTCGACGGCGCCAAGATACTCCTGAGCCAGACACAGTATGCCAACGGATTCCCGCTCACGCTCAGCTACAGCGTCAGCCGCCCGGGCCCCGTCGCGAAAAGTTCGGCCGTGCTCATCCAATCCATGCTCGGCAAGATCGGCATCAAGGTAGATCTCATGAACGTGGCCAGCCCCACCGACTTTTCTTCAGCGCTCATCGAAGGCCGCTTCCAAGCCGTCCTGTACTCCGAGCCCATCGTCATCGCCGACCCGGCGTTCTACACCTACGCGTTCTACGCAACCGGCGCACCGAGCAACACCACCGGATGGTCCAATCCTGAATTCGACGCTGCACGCACCAAGCTGGCCGCAACGCCCCAAACGAATACCGCCGAGCGTGCCGCACTACTCAAGACCATGGCGGCAATCGAAGACAAAGGTGTTCCCATCCTCTCCCTCGTGCAAGTCAAAGGCACGCTGGCAAAGGAGACAGGACTGACGGGAGCAGTGCCCCTCTCCAACGGCCAAGTCTACTTCAACGCCCTGGGCAAGTAAGAAAACCGGGAAACCACCATCGCTGCCGGCCGGCGGGAAACCGCCGGCCGGTCACATCTCGACGAAGGAACAAACCAATGATCGAAATCTGCGGCAAACCCGTCCGCGACACCCTCCAGGAACTGCTCGATCCTGCCACCACTGCCTTGGTTGTCATCGACATGCAGGCGGGGGCTGTTTCGCACGGTGGCGCAATTGGGGATTCCGGGCATGACATGACCATGATGCCGTCGGTCGTCGAGAAGTGCGGCCGCGCCATCGCCGCGGCACGTGCCAATGGGGTGCCGGTTTTCCACATTCGTGTCGAGAACCTTCCGGACGGCGCGAGTTCCCCGGCGGCGTGGCTGCGTGCCCTCTATACCGCGGCGAACGGCCGTCCCATCGACCTCGGCAAACTGAGCGCCAAAGGGGACCCCGCGACGGAATTTTGCGAACCCTGCATGCCCGAAGACGGGGAAGTCGTGATTACCAAGCGACGCCCCAGCGCCTTCATCGCTACCGAACTCGCCTTGCTGCTGCGCAGCCAGGGGATCGAGTCGGTGGCGCTCGTGGGCGTTTCCACGGGTGGCTGTGTGGAGGCAACCCTGCGCGATGCCGTGCACAACGACTTCTATGCCGTGCTGCTCGAGGATGCGGTGGGAGCCTACGACACGGTGGTGCACGAGGCCGCGTTGACCGTCATGCGGGCCCGGCACGACGTCTGCACCCTCGATGAAGCTATTGCTGTCTGGGAGACAGCCAGCATCTCCTGAACCATCCGGATCCAAAGGAAGGAGTGAATATGGGCGGTTCGCTGAGCGGCCGGATCCACCGGCTCGGCGGGGATATTGAACTGGATGAGCGGGTGAGCTGGTGCCCGCCTGGCGTACAGCGTGCGCAAGCGGTGAACTGCTACTTGATCAAGGGGCCGTCCGGTTCAGTGCTGGTGGACACCGGGATTCGCCTTCACCAGGAAGACATCATCGAACAGCTTGACCGGCTGCTGTCACCCGGAGAGCCCCTATCCATTGTCCTGACCAGGACAGAAATGGAATGCTGCCTCAACATCCCGGCCATCGAGGAACACTTTGCGGTTGGCGCGGTCTGGTACACGGGCGGAATCACCGTGCCCCGTTCGAAGGCCGAATCCAGGCGGATTGCCGTGGATCCGGGGACGTCGATGCGCGTAGAAGTGCAGGACGGCGTCGTCGTCGAACTCGTGTCGCCGCTCCTCCGGCTCCTGCCGACGCTCTGGGTGTTCGATCCGGAATCGGGCGCGCTGCTGACCTCGGATGCGTTCACGCACGGCGGGAGTGCCAAGCCGGAGACCCGCGAGGGGCTCCGGAAATTCCGCTGGTTCGCCGGGGCGGATACCGGGCCGATCGCCAAGAACGTTGCCGACATCTTCCGGGACCGCGATGTCCGCGCCGTCGGGCCCGGCTACGGGACACCCTTTGTGGGCAGGGACCTGTGCCTTGAGCAGGCAGGGGAGCTGGCGCGGGCAATTGAGGAAGTGGGGATCCAGAGAGTGAGAGTCCAGTGAAGCACGATGCAGTCGAACTCCGATGGCTTGCCGACGGAACCTACTGGCTGGGTGGCTGCCTGTCGGCCAACGCCCAGGGGCAGGAAGTCCACTATCACGTCTCCTCCTACCTGGTGATGGGTTCCAAAGCGACGCTCTTGGTGGACACGGGGGATCCGGCTCATCGCGCCCTCCTTCTCGCCCAGCTGGAATTGGTTCTCGGCGAACGTCCTCTGGATTACGTCTTCCCGACCCATCCCGAGATCCCGCACGCCGGGAACCTGCCTGCCCTGCTGGACAAGTATCCCGGGGCGCTCGTGGTGGGTGACGTCCGTGATTACCACCTGCATTTCCCCGAGTACCGCTCCAGGTTCAGGACCCAGGCGGTCGGTAGCCGGATCGATCTTGGCGATCGGGAGTTCCGCTTCCTTCCGGCCTTCATCCGGGACCTGGAGAACACTCTCTGGGGCCACGACGACGGCGCCCGGATGATGTTCGTTTCGGACGGATTCTCCTTCATCCACGATGTTCCCGCAGCGGACGGGGCATCGGCAGAGGACGACGACGAACCGGTCCATCTTCCCGGCCAATGCCGCTTGTTGTCCGGCGAGATGCCGGAACCTCCCACCGTGGAGCAAGCGGCGTATGGCACCGGTCGGGCTCTCTACTGGACGAAGTTCGTGGACGTCAGCGATGCCTTCGGCGGCATTGAAGCGGTACTGGACACGCTTCCCACGAAGCTGATCGGCCCGGCCCACGGCAACGTGATTGACGACGTCGACGGCATGCTCAGGACGTCACTGGCCGCGCACAGGAAGGTCTACGCGGAAGGCCACTGATTGTATAGTGAAGTTTGATTCAATATAATGAATTCGAGATGCGACGCTTCGATTGAGAGCGGCGAACGGCAAGGAGTGAGTCAATGCGAGACCTCATTGGATACGGGGAAAATCCCCCGGTCGTGACGTGGCCGAATGGTGCCAAGGTGGCCATCTCCATGGTCATCAACTACGAGGAAGGCGCGGAGAGCTCCATAGAGGCCGGTGATGAAAGCGATGAAGACGTCACGATTTTCGGTGGCTGGTCTTCGGATCCGGGACGGCGGAGCTTGATGAAGGAATCCTTCTTCGAGTACGGCAGCAGGGTAGGCATCTGGCGCTTTTTGGCTTTGCTCCGGGACTACGGCGTGCCCGCCACATTCATGGCTTGCGGTGTAGCCCTGGAACGGAACCCCGAAGCCGCCCATGCGATCGTTCGCGATGGACATGAGATTTGCGCGCACGGCTACAAATGGCGGGGAACCGTCGGAATGACTCCGGCCGAAGAGCTGGCCGAAATCAGGGCCTGCGTCGCGGCGATCGAGGGAGTCTCGGGTGTCCGGCCTGTGGGTTGGTACGTCCGCGAAGGAATCACGGAGAACACCCGCGCGATCCTCAAGGGCGAGGGCTTTCTTTATGACTCCAATTCCTATGCGGACGACCTGCCGTACTTTGTGTCTGCCGGAGAATCCCGCCACCTTGTGCTCCCTTACGCGGGCGACACCAACGACGCGAGGTTCTGGGGCCCGGGAAGCCTCGGGACGGCAGATGACTTCTTCAATGTACTGAAGGACAGCCTCGACTGCCTTCTGATCGAAGGGGAAACCGTACCCAGGATGATGTCAGTAGGCGTGCACTTGCGCATCGGCGGGCGGCCCAGCGTCGCCTTGGGGGTCAGGCGCTTCCTCGAGTATGCCCTCGCCCGGAACGACGTCTGGTTCGCCACAAGGGAGGAAATTGCCCGGTGGTGGATCGCCAACCCGCCTGCCGCCGGCCAGCTCGAAGCAGCGTACGAAGGCCGGGCGTGACTACGTCAATGCCGGGAGAAAGGACTCTGATGCCCACGGATATTTCGCGGTTGGTCCACAACGTCAACGAACAGGGCTTCACGGCGCTGGAGAAGACGGGACTTCGCGGACAGCAGGACCAAGGCCTCGTCTCCACGCTCATCTCGCGCGACCTGAGCGGATCCGACGACCTATGCGTCAGTTGGGGCCGGATCCTCCCGGGTCAACATCACCTATGCCATCACCATCCCGATGCCTCCGAGTTCTACGTGGTCATTTCGGGCGCGCCCCTCGTCCATCTGGGCGACACCGATTACCGAGCCAAGCCCGGTGACGGCATCTACATTCCCCGCGGCACCACCCATGGCATCACCAACGACGGCGACGAAGACGTCAACCTGGTTGTCGGCGTCAGCAAGCCCGCCGACTGGCAGTTCGTGGCGGACGAGTGATGGCGACGTCGCCGCTGGTCCGGCAGGTTGGACTCATCACGGCCGAGCCGACCCCAACGCTCTTGTCGTTAGTTGCCTACCGAAACCTGGATTTCGTGGTCCTCGACGCAGAGCAGACAACGTTGACGCTCCAGCAATGCGCAGATGCGGTCCAGAGGCTCTCAGGGGCCAATACCCGGGTGGCGGTCCGTGTCCCTAACCTTGAAGATATGACCTTGGTAGCGTTCGCCAACACTGGCGTGGACGAGATTGTGCTCCCCAGGGTGCGGCATCCGAAGGAACTTGAACGCGCCTACCGGGCGACGAGGTTCGGCCCCCATGGGTTTCGTCCGAAACAAGCATCGTTCGCCTCGGCGTTTGGTGCGGACTATTCCCTGGAGCCCCGGCTGACTGTGCTTTTTGAGACGGTGGAAGCCGTCCACGCCGTCGAAGACTTCGCGGCGTTGGAGTGTTTCGACGGCGGCTGGGTTGGCCCAACGGACCTTGCCGGCGAATTGCTGAAACAGGGGAGGCCCGGGGCGGTCGCTCTTGAGGAGTCTGTTCAGCGCGTCGTCGACGTCCTCGGCGCCGCCGGCCAAAGCGTGGGCCTTCCTGCAGCCGACATTGCCAGAGCCGGCGATGTCCACGCCCGGGGTGCCGATCGCGCCGCGGTGTACTGGGAGCGGGAGCTCGCCTCGATGATCGCGCAGCTGGCTGATGCCGTCGCTCCGGAGACCCGGGTGACGAGGTGTGACTCCCTGTGAAAATGAACCGCGTGGTTCTTCTGCAGCGATGCCGATGCTGGCATGCTGTGACGATGAACGCAGGCTCGACGCCCGAGGATCCCACCCGGATTCTTCGTTTAGTTGACGAGTCTTCGATATACTGATGAGTGCTGGAACACTGAGGAGCTGTATTGGGAAGCACGGAAATTGTTAAAGTCGACGACGATGACACTCTGCACCGCAACCTGTGGATCACCCACTTGGGCGCCATGCTCAAGGAACAGCGTGCCGGGCGATTCACGGTGGAAGAGTTGGCGGACCGGGCCGGTGTGAGCGCCGGACTGATCAGCCAGATCGAGCGCGGCATCGGTAATCCGTCATTCGCCACGCTCCTCCGCCTGGCCAATTCCCTCGGTGTGCCGCTGGCGAGCATGTTCACCGACCCCAGCGAGACGCAGAACCACATGCTGGTGCGCCGGGCCGATCGCCGCCGCATCGAGATTCCTTCCCAGGGAATCGTCATGGAACTGATCGTGCCCGATGCGGACCGGAAGCTGGGCGTCATCAACATGACCATCCCCGCACACTTCGACGGCGCAGAGATTCCGCACTCCCACGAAGGTGAGGAATGTGTTGTGGTCCAGACCGGCACGCTCGTGGCGAGTGTCGGCGGGCAGGAATTCACCCTGGGCGAGGGAGACAGCCTCACGTATGACGCAACCCTGCCGCATTGGTGGAGCAACCTCACGGACACCGCGGCAGTCATGGTGGCGATCTCGACGCCACCGTCGCTGGGTAAGTCCCATTGACGACCCGCCCGCCTGGCCCCTCTACCCGCCTGGGAATACTCGTGCCGTCGTCGAACTCCAACGCGGAGTCCCTGACGGCTGACATCCTGGCCGGATCACCGGACGTCGGGGTCCACTACAGCCGCTTCCGGCTCCCGGCGGACCTCGATGACCGAATCGACGCAAAGGTCCTCGGCGACGCGCCATCACTGCTCAGCGATGCTGAGCTGGATGCCATCGCGTTCCACGGAACGTCGGGATCCTGGACCGGCCTCGAAGGCGACCGGGCACTCGCCGACTCCTTGACGGAAGCCACCGGCGCACCGGCCACCACCGCATCCCTGGCGCTTGTTGCCGCCCTGGAGGCGCTCGACGCCGGCCGGGTCGCCGTCGTTTTTCCCGGCCCCGCAAGCATCATGGCGTTGATCGAACGCGAGTACTCCGCCCGTGGCCTGGAAGTCGCCCGCTCCTCGGTGCCCGCGACCTCAATGTCCAACCCGGAAATCTCGCGAATGTCCGGCGCGGAAATCGGCGCGCTGATGAAGCCCGCCTTTGGCTCCGACGTCGACGCGGTCGTTTGCATCGGGACGAACCTTCGCTCGGCCTACCTGGCGGCCGGCTTCGAATCCGAATTCGGCGTGCCTGTCGTCGACAGCGCAACAGCCACCCTGTGGCACCTCCTCCGGCTGGCCGGAACTGCCCGCCCGATCCCGGGATGGGGCATGCTCCTAGCTACCGCATAGGGCTCGACGGCGTTACTTCAGGGGGTGCCTAAGTCGCCACTGCGGGCGGGCGCGGGCACTTGCCGGGTATTCAGCAGCCAAGCCTCGATGATCTGCGATCGCGTCGCAATCCACGCCGAATTCTTGCTCGCGTGGGACAGGAACGTGTCCAGGGCGGTTGCGTAGGCGGGCCGGCCAATGAGGCGCGGGTGGAGGCCCACGTTCATGACGGACGGGCCGGATCGGCTGTCAGTGAGCATCATGTCCAGGGTCCCGCACAAGTGGCCGGCGAATGCGGTGGCCGTCGGGAACTGCGTGAAGAGGCCCGAGTCGTTGGTGTCACCGGCGTAGGGCAGCACCGGCAACGCACTTGCGCCCATCCCTGTTCCAAAATGCGGCAAGTCGTCGTTGAAGCTGTTGGACTCATACATGAATCCAGCGGCCGCGAGAATGTCCCGCGTGCCCCGGTTGAGCCCGTCGCGGGAGTACCAGCTCGTGGGCGGAACGCCGGTGCTCCCGGCGATCGAGTCGCGGGACGCCGTAATCAGCGCGCGTTCCTCGTCCGGAGCGAGTCCCGCGTGGGTGTCCCAGTTGTAACCGTGGTCGGCAATTTCGTGGCCATCCCTGACGAGCGCCGCCGCGATCTGGGCGTTTTGCTCAAGCGCCGTGGCACAGCAGAACGCTGTTGCCCTCACGTTGTGGCGCCTCAAAATCCGCAACACCCGCCAGATGCCTGCCCTGGATCCGTATTCGAACGCCGATTCCAGCGTGAGATTCCGGACCGTAGGGTGGACGGGGTGCTTGATCCAATGGGCTCCAAGATCGTCCGCTGGGCCTCCGCGCGCGATGCTGCGCTCCGCTCCGTCTTCGACATTGATCACCAGGGACACGGCGACGCGTGAAGCCCCGGGCCAGCGGAACTCCGGTGGATGCTCGCCGTAGCCCACGAAATCTCGGGTAGTGGAAGGCACGGACACGGTGGAGTCTCCTCTGTGGTTATAGTGAAGATACTTCGATATCATGAACGTAATCGATAGGGAGTCGAATGTCTACGCTCATCCACGGTGGCACCGTCGTGCCAGGCACAGGCAATACCGTGCTCGAATCAGGAGCAGTCATCCTGCGCCACGGGCGCGTCGCCGACGTTCTCGAGCGTTGGGACCGGGATCAAACCTTCGACGGCGAGGTGATCGACGCGAGCGGATGCGTCGTGATGCCCGGCCTCATCAATAGCCACGTCCACGGGGTGACTCCCGGCCCGCTCATGCCCAGCGGCGCCCCCGCGCTGCCCGACGACGAGTGGCTCGCGAATCTTGACCGCCACCTCTTTGCGGGAACCACCACGGTGCTGAACCTTTGCGGTTTTTGCACCATGGACCAAGTCCGGGAAGCGGACCGCCGCCATGCGGTCCACGTCCGGGGAGCCACGACGCACTTGCCCGAAGCTGAGCGGGCCGCACGCATGGCTGACGGCAGGGGACTGCCCGCGCAGTCCGGCCACAGCACGGTGGAAAAGATGCTCGACGACGGCGCGATCGCGATCGGCGAGCTCGGCGGCGGGCAGACCCTCGGCGGGGGAGGCCAGGACCTGAGCTACATCCCTCGCGCCATCGAAAGGGCGAGCGGCGTGCGCGTGCACTCCGCGCAGGCACGGCGGATGAAGGAAGCCGTGCTTGGCCGGTTCATCGACCCCGACGCTTGCGACATGGCCGAACTGCGCGCCGCGGCCGCCGAGGCAGGCTTGGAAGGACAAATCGCCCTCGTCGAATTGCGGAAAATCATCGCGGATTCCGTGTTGCCCTCCGTCGAGCCGGCACTCAACGGCATCCGGGAAGGCGTCCAGGCCGCGGCTCGATTCGGCGTGCCGGCGATCCTGCACAGCGCAGCCGCGACAGCACGGGTCATGCGCGAACTCATGGACGGGACACTTGGGCCCCAGACACCCGGGCCCAAGGCGAATGTCATTGCCTCCCACGCCAACCATCCCTCGCACACTCCAGCGGAGGCCCTCGCACTGGCCAAGCTCGGCAGGGACCACGGCTGGGCAGCCGAAGTTTCCGTTTTCGACCTCCTGCACCGCAAACAGACCGTGACCACGCGGGAGCATTGGGATGTTCTGCTGCAGGAGCCCGGGCTCGTGGACGTCCTCGCCACCGACTACGGCCACGAGGGCCATCACGATGAATTGATCTCGGCCGTGCAGGATGTCGCCGAGCACGGCTATCGATCCTTGGCCGGAGCGGTGGCCATGGCGACGTCGGCAGTGACCGGGTTGATTCCGGGCATTGCGCCGAATGGCGGGCGGATCGAGGCGGGGCGGGATGCCGACGTCGTCGTGGCCAGCTCCGAAGACTTCCGGGACGTACGGTTTGTCTTCGTCGGTGGCGTCTGCGTGGTGCGGGACGGTCGGCTGGCCCCGGCGGCGCGCCAGTGAGCGGCCAGCTGACTCCGGAGCAGCGCGCGCGACTCATCGAGCTGGTTGGCGAGGCCATCCAGCAGGAGGACGCTGCCGCCGTCGAACGCTCATTTTCTGACTTTCAGCGCGGCATGGCCGCGTTGAGGGCCGATTTCGACCCCCAACGTTTGCGGCAAGCCCCGGGAGGTGGCGCGAATGACTGAACCATGGGAACTGGGAATCGCGGAGGCGTCCAGCCTGCTGCGCGGCGGCGAACTCTCCACAGCCGAACTCGTGGAATCCGTCATCGGGCGGCTCGAAGCCACTGAAGATTCAGTGCGTGCGTGGGCCTTCGTCGACCGTCAAGGCGCTCGACATGAGGCGCGCGCCGCGGACAATAGGGCGCAGCGCGGCGAGTTCCTCGGATCGCTCCACGGGATTCCGCTCGGCGTGAAGGACGTCATCGACGTGCGCGGGATGCCTACTGAGGGCGGGTCCCTGGCGCTCAGGGGCCGCGTTGCTTCCGACGACGCCGGCGTGGTCCGGCACCTGCGGCGGAACGGGGCAGTGATCCTGGGCAAGACGGTGACCCATGAGTTCGCCTTCGGACAGGGGACCCCGCCGTCGAAGAATCCCTGGGGAGCCGAGCGATACGCGGGCGGTTCCAGCATCGGTTCGGGAGTGGCCGTGGCCGTCGGGAGCGCGCCGGGCGCCCTGGGCACGGATACCGGTGGATCCGTGCGGAATCCGGCAGCGGTCAACGGGCTGGTGGGCCTCAAAGCGACCGCCGGACTGGTGGACGGATCAGGCGTGCTCAATGTCAGCCACACCCTCGACCACATCGGTCCCATCACTCGAAGCGTGGCCGATTGCGCGGCGATGCTCCAAGGCATGGTCGGCCCCGAGACGACGCCTCGGCTACAGGAGATGGTGCTCCCCGAGGCGATGCCCGCCCCGACCCGCGTCGCGGTGGATCGGGGCGCCTGGGCCGAATGGGAGGTCACGAGGGAAGTGGCCGCAGTCCTTGAACGGGCCCTGCTTACCCTGGATGAGCTGGGGGTGGAAATCGTCGACGTCTCCCTCCCCGAACTGAAGATGGCACTGCCGGCGAGCCTGGCGATTTCACTATCCGAATCGGTCGAGCACCATCGCGAATTGCTGGCCGGAAGCGCTCACAAGTATCGCCCCGGCACCCGGGTCATGATCGAGACCGGTGCCCTGGTGCCGCGCGCGGATGTCCAGCTGGCACGCCAGGTGCGCTCGTATCTTCGTGCCTCCCTGGGGACTGCCATGGACAACGCAGGGATCCAGGCGCTGGTATCCCCGACGCTGCCGTCCATCGCGCCGATCGAAGCGGACATGTCCCATTCGCTGACCGGCTCAACGGGGAAGGACTCCCTCTCCAGCGCGCTCATGATGCTCTCGCCGGCCAACCTCACAGGAATGCCCGGACTGAGCATCCCTTGCGGATTTGCCGAAGGACAACCGGTGGGGATGCACTTCCTGGGACGGGAATTCGCGGACGCAGATCTCCTGCGCATCGCGTATGTCTACGAAAAACACACTCCGTGGCACGCCAAGGTGCCGGTGCGGAACATCGCGCTGACATAAAACCGTGCTGACTTAACAACAACGCACTACACCGCACGAGTGCTTTGCTGCCGCCAGCGCGCCCGGCAGCAGCAAAGCACGAGCATCGTACAGAGGAACCTCCATGCCTCCACAGGCCATCACCATTTCAGTCACAGAGAACGCTGCATTAGAAACCGAACTGGATACAGCCGTCGCGTCGTTGGTCTCCCAACGCGCGCCGGACTGGCGCCAAGGCATACTCGTGACAAGCCATTCACCCGCAACGTACACCGTGCAGTTCAGCCCCGATGTTCCAAGTGGCGAGATTCACGAGCTTCGCTGCTGGTAGCCAGAACCAGAGCCCTAGAATTGCCGGCACGGCCACATCAAACGAGGAACCAGACCAATGGACTCCGAATAGGGGCGGACGCGTTGGACACCGCGCTCCCGGGGGTACTTGCGGGTGGCATTGGAGGAACAGGCCTTATCGCCATCGCCGGGTCCCGGCGGTGCGTGCCCGACCGGAACCGGAGCGCTCGACATTCAAAGGCTCCATCACGTTCTCGAGCATCGGGCACTCTCCGCCTTGGCCGGGCCTCAAGAGGAGATCAGAGGCCCTGGTTCCCGTCGAGGGCGCCGGATGATTTGGGGCTTAGGGCGCGCCTGCTGGATTCTGTCTGTGGATCGTTACGGCCGGGTTTATGCAGGGTCGTGATGATGGGCAGCGCGAGATTCTGGACGTGGAGGCGCTGGCGGGGCATCTACTTGTTCCGGGCGGTGTATTCGCGTTTCTGGCCGAATACTGGGGCAGGCTGTTCCCGACATCCATGTTTGAGGGCCTGTTCCCGTCGGGCCGGGTCGTCCTTCGATCCCGGCCGACGTCGCGGCGACGGTCCTGGTTCTGGGGCGCTGAGCGGGCTCTCGGACCGGGAGGCGGCCGAGGCGGTGACCTATGGTCTGCGGTGGAAGGCAGCCTGCGGTTTCGCCGTTAATGCGGGTGCGTTTCATCGGACCTCAATTTAGTTGGCCATTCCGTATGGACCGTGGGCATCCTTGCCCCACGGGGGTGACGTCCGTGGCAGCGGGCTGAGGCCCGGTGTCGCTGAGTGGGGTGACGTGGCCGACGGGCTATCTCCCCCAGATTGTCCAGGCTTGAGCCAGTGTCGTGCTGTATGGCGCAGTGCCTGCCATGCGGGAGAGATTCCTCTCGATCTCTCGGCGATTGCGTCGAACATGGTGGTGATCCGGTGGGCTACGCGCCATGATTCGTTGTCCTCGGCCTCGGGAAGATCCCCGTAGTGGCTTTGACGCTCACGGCGTGGCGTTCACGGGCACGGAACCCGGGCTGGAGTGGCCAGATTAACTGAGACAAGCCCCAGAAATCCGTAGGTGGCCAGGTAAGTTGCGAAAATGGCCAACAAAATTGAGACAGGACATGGATGCTAGTCTGGTTGCAGCAAATATTTTGTCCTGTCATACTTACTGGCATCCCTGCGGATTCAATGTGGGCGTATTCGCTGCTCAGCAGCCGGCCCAAGTAACCCGGACGTGCCGGTGGACCCGAGGGCCTAGGGTGCCTTGTCGCGGTCTTTGTCACTTAGGTTCAGTGGTTGCGTTTGTCGCCTAATTCGAACGTTGTTGAGGATCGTTAGGAGAATCGCGACTAGTAGGATCACGGGCGGCCAATAACCAAACCGGGTGTCATCCGTAGCCGCGACGAACAAGCAAATGTCCACGATCCCAAAGAGGATCAATGACACGTTGGGAGTTTCCTTGTTCCAGAATTCGGCCATGAGTCGCCTCATTTCACGTAGCTACCGGATGGCGCCGTCAGCCTGCAGGCTGCAGCTCAGGATCAGCGCTCTGGCCTAAGTCTCTTTGACAGAGGCCCCGGTGTCGATGGTTTGCATCCGCCTTCCCCTATGGAGGGCTAAGATCCCTGTCCTTCACGGTTTGGTTCGGAGGTTGACGTAGCGGGACCATGCGTCGCCTGCGGCGTCGGCGTGGAGGAAGGCGACTTGGTGGCTGTAGCCGAGGGCGTCGGCGACCAGTGGCGGCGGTGAAAGGGTGAGGTGTTCGTCCAGGGCGGTGTTTCGTGCGCCGCGCAGGTCGATGCCGAGGCTGCGGAGCCTGTCCATGATGCCGTTTGGGTGAAGGGGCTGTCCTGCCCGGGTTCCCGGGAAGAGCCAAGGGCTTTGGGTGTCCGATCCCGTTCTGAGGTTCGGTCGCTCTCGTAGGTGTTCTAGGAGTAATTCTGCGAAGGGCAGGGGCACGGGAACCGGATGCGTGCCGAAGGTGATCCTCGTGTTCGCGCTGGTTTCGTTGGTCTCGATGGCGTCGACCCGGAGTTTGGCTACCCGCACGAGCGGTTGGGCGTAGAGCAGCAGCAGGATGCCGGCAACCCTGTAGGGCAAGGATTCGCTGGTGCCGGTGAGCAGTTCGCGCAGCCAGGCCAGTCGTTGGTCCTGGGTGATCGTGGGACGGTTTTTGGCGGTGTAGTGGCCCATTTCCACGTGGTGGTTTGTGCCGGTGTTGTTGATGAAGACGATGAAGGTGCGGATGGCTTTTCTGGTCGTGGGTCCGGTGGCGAGCCAGGTTTCGATGTCCTGCTGGGTGCAGTTCGCGGCTGTCCGTTGGTGGGTTTCCCAGAGCCAGTCCAGGAATTTGATGGTTTCGGTGATCTCTTGTTTGGCGGAGTGCACCGGGCCGCGGGCGCTTTTCTCCGGTGTTGTCATGGACCGGATGCGCCGGAGGTGGTGCCATGTGGCGAAATGCTCGACGGGTTTTGCGACCGCGTCCGGCAAGGGGCGGAGCTTGTCTTTGATCCAGGATTCGAATCGGGCTAGATAGGGGTCTCGGTGGGGGAGGAGCCCGTGGTGGACGAACAGGGCACGCAGGTGGTTGGCTTCTCGTTCCGCTGTCTCGGACTGCGCGTTGAGTCCTTCGTGGGTCAAAGGTGTTTTCCCGCTCGAGAGAGCGGACAGAAGGGCTTGGACTGTGGGGGAGCGCTTCCAGGTGATGATGCTTTCGGGCCGGTCTGCCTTGCAGAGGACATCGACGATTTTGCCCGCTGTTCCTGGATCGGCAGGGTCCGTGGGCAGTAGATCGTTGAGGTCGTCCCGGAGAGCGCAGCGGGCGCAGATACCCCGTCGGTAGAACTCGCCTTCAACATTGCAGCGGGTGCAGTGGAAGTCGTGGGGGATGCCGGCGCAGGGTGCGCATCGGGACCCTCCGTTGGTTTCGGGCGGGCCGGGCAGCAGCCGGTGTTGACCGCAGCCGGGGCAGGTTCCGTGGGTGCGGGTGGCGGTGGTGAAGCAGGGGCCGCAGATTTTTCCTTCCGGCCAGCTGGCGCGTGTTCTGGCGGCGGTGCGGCCGCAGCGTGCGCACGTGGCGGCCCCTGTGGTGCGGGGCCGGCCGCGGCTGGTGTTGCGGGGACTCAGGCCCTCGGGTTTTTCATTGGTCATCGTCGATGATGCGGGCCCGGCGCGGGCGGACCGTGCGGTTTAGGTCGACGACATTAGCGGCGCTGGTACCCGTTTTGCGGGCGCGGACGTCGGCGGCTGTGACGGTGATGAGATCCTCGGGTCCGCAGGAGAAGATGTCACAGATCGCGGCGATAACCTGCAGCGCGACGCGTTCGGGCTTCCGGTTGACGAGCCGGTAAACCTGCGGCCGCGACAATGTGATGCCGCGCTCGGCCAGCAAGGGGATGAGGTCGGTGGTGTTGTGAAGTCCCCGTGCCGCCATAAGCTCGGAAAGCCGCCACCTATATTCAACTTCGCGTCTCACCGTTGTCCCCGCATCTGCACGCCCAGAACTTCGTCCATGGTGCGGTCCAGAGCCGACCGGAGGGTGGAGTTGCGGAAGTCATCGCTGACGAATTGATAGATCCCGGTTGTGGAGGCGTGTTCGTGGCCCATTTGATATTGCACGAATCTAGGATCCCATCCGTCCTCCAGAAGGTGCGTTGCGTAGGAGCGGCGCAGTGAGTGCAGATCCAGGCCATCCAGTGGCAATCCCAGCTCGTCCAGGTAACGCCGGAGCCGGCGCAGCAGGGTGGACTCGACGATCAGGCCGCCGCGTTCGCTGGGGAACAGGTCGGGCGTTTCAAGCGTTCCCCGCCCGTTGGCGAGCCAGTCCTCGATGACGCCGCCGGTCCAGTCGAAGACCGTCAGGACGCTGCGGGGTTTGTGGGGGGAGCCCTTGCGTGACTTGCCAAAGCGGACCTTGCAGACCCCTGCTTTCCCGAACCTTCGCGCCTGCGGATTGGTCGCGAAATCGATGGTCTGCAGATGGCGGAGCTCATTGAACCTCAGACCGTACCAGTAGGCCACCTTCAGCATGACGGCATCACGGTATGCTGCCTTCCACCCCTTATTGCCCGAGGCCGCAATGAGTTCGACCTGGTCGTCCGCGTGGTCGAAGAGCATCTGCAGCTCAGCCTTGGTGAAGGGTCGCTTGGACGGCCGACCCTCGTACTCTTGCGTGTGCGCAGCGGTGTTCCAGTCGAAGAAGACCTGGGCAGGGTGCGTGCCGAAGCGCTGCTCGCAGACGCGGTCCCAGCCATAATCGGGGTTGGATACGTAGGACGTGAACCGGCGGAGGCCGGACTGGTAACCGCGGATCGTGGAGTGCTTCAGTTGGTGGATCGAGCGCAGGTCCCCGAAATACTCCTCGACATGGGCCGGTGACCAGTTCCACGGGAACTCGTTCACATGGTTCACGAACCTTCGGACACATCCGATGCCTTTATCAATCGTGTCGAACTGAAGGTTCCTGGAGAGCTGCTGGTTGCGCCAGCCCGTGAGCATGTCCTCGAGCGTCTGCTCCTCGGGATGCAGAAGTTGAACAGCACTCAGTTGCAGCACGCGCCCGGACCCGTCGACCGCCATTTCTCGCCCCCAAATCACGCCAAAGTCATGCTCAGAATCTGAATCAATGATTCATTAAATGCATCATCTCGACAAAACCGCAGGTCGGAGGCGCTTCTCCGGGCGTCACACATCACCGCGATCGTCGGCCTGGACTGCCTGCGAAGCTGCCCACCAGGGGTCCACGTGTACAAAAATCCGCGCAATCCCGGGGGTTGGATGAGCATGCTGACGGATTCGGGGGATCGGGGGCGAATTGATTCATCTGATGAGATACGCAGAGAACTACCATACATAGTCTCCATTATCGGCGTTCATCACCTGTGATTTAGATTGTGAAATAGCCGTGTGGATTGTCAGCCCTTGTTTCAGCCCTGATATTTAGCTTGCGTTATCGACTCAGCGAACGCGAGAACGTCTAATACACTGCCGGCCTTCAGGGGAGGGGAGCATTCCGCCAATCCGATCATGAAGTCAAAATGAGGAACCGTCAACTCCGCAGTCATAATCGAATGAGCCAAGTCAGGGCTGACGTTTGTTTTGCACTTTGTGAATTCGAGTATCAGGTACACCGCGTTTCGCCTCAGATCATAAGGCGCGGGGGCGGGCAATTCCGTAATGAGCAAGTAGGAGCCTGTCAGTCCGATCCGCTCGCCGAGCCGCCTGACTTCGGTCATTTGGCTTAGTGCCTGGCCCGTGGGTTCCGGATAGCGTTGAGGACTGCTTGTTTGTCGGCGGGGACGGCGGGCGGGAATGTCTGCTCGGTGCCGTTGATCGCGATGGTGGCTGAACGAAGCGGCCGTAGTTGGCGGATCAGATTTCGGATCGCCAGCCCGGTCCGGTGCTGTGCTTCGCGGCTGAGTGCCAGCGCGGTGAACACGATGGTCAGGTGGGCTTCGATCGCGTCCTTGGTGCGGTGGAACATAGGCCGGGCCCGCAGGTCGGTCTTGGACATCCGGAAGGACTGCTCCACATGCCACAGGTCGTGATAGCTGGAGATCACCTCACCGGCGGACATCACACCGATAGGGATGTTGGTGACGTAGCCCTTCAGCCCGACCAGGCGCCGGGCCCGCGCCAGCGATGCCTCATCGAGTGAGCGGCTGCCGTTGCTGGTCTTGATGAACCGTGGCGCCCGGGCGGTCTTCTCGCCTGCGATGACCGCGCGGGCCTTGTCTTCCTGCAGTGTGAGGGTCGTGTTGTCCCGCGCTGCCCGTTTCGCCGAGTACGCCCACACCGCGCGCCAGGACCCGGCGTGCTGCTGGGGGTCCCAGACTGGTTCGGCCTTCACGTACGGGTCGCTCGCGACGCCGCCGCGGCTACTGCGCGGGGTGATGGTGTCGATGATCTGCCCGTCGGTGAACGCGTCTCCGTGCCAGCGGAAATGGGACTCCAGATCAACGGGAGCCTTGGTCACCCGGGACCCGGCGATGAACCTCAAGCCCACCTCATCGAGCTCTTTGAGGTTGGATGCGGACAGCATCCCAGCGTCTGCCACCACGACCATGTCGGCCAGGCCGTGCCGTTCCTGGAACGCCTTGACGATCGGGACGATGGTGGTGGTTTCTGCCTTATTGCCCTCGAAACAGCCGATCTCAAGCGGGAAGCCGTGCCTGTCGACCAGCAGGCCGACCACGACCTGGGGGTCGACCCGGCGTTCCTTGGAGTACCCGACCTTGCGCAGTTCGTCCTCCTTCTCGGCCTCGAAGTACAAGGTGGTGACATCGTAGAGACACAACGACACGTCCCCGCGGGTCACCGCATGGTTGAAGCAAGCGGCCGCGATGAGGTCCCGATAGCCACGGCCGACGCACCGGCTCAGCGTCCGGCGCATCGTCTTCTCGCTGGAGGGACTCTGACCCAGGTCGCTCAGAACCCGTCCGGTGTCCAGGATCGAAGTCGGCTCCACGATCCTGGCGATCACCAAGTCACGGAACGTCTCGTCCCCGACCACCGCGAACCCCAGGTCGGAATAGACCTCGGCAAGCACCTCATACAACAGCAGGGACGACGTACCGATCACCTGCGGGGCGGCCACCCTCGGCCGCTCGACCGGCCGGCCAGCCAGACCAGAATCGGCCAACAGCGCCGGGACCGCCGTCGGCGCGACCATCCGGGCCCTCCTCGGCGTGGCTTCCAGACCAAGATCGAACTCGCCCTGGCCGGCATCGAGAAGCATCCACGGGCCTGCTCCAGCAGGAGCCCAAGCTCGGCCTCCGTACGCGCTGACCCGAGATGAGCCACGATCCGCCGCCGCCCATCGACGTACTCCGCGATCTGCACAGCCGTCGCGCCCGAGGCAGTCCGCACCCGCCTCACCCACGCCATAACCCGAGTCTAGGACACCAATTAGTGCCTCAAACGGGCCAAACCCCGAGGCATCGCCGCAGATCAGCGCCCCGAACCCCCTCAAACCGAGACGAGGTGACCAAACTCAGGTCAGATCATAAGGCGCGGGGGCGGGCAATTCCGTAATGAGCAAGTAGGAGCCTGTCAGTCCGATCCGCTCGCCGAGCCGCCTGCCACTCATAGACCGCACGAGTGACGCCGCTGGCCATGCCGGAGGCCGTTGAAGTTCTTAGATCCCCACCTATCGACGCGCCTGCAATGCCGCCTACGAAGCCGAAAGTAATCGACCGAAGCGCTGCAGACCCGAATGTTCCGATAGAACCACGCTTCGTCTTGTCTTGGAGGATGCGGCATTCCTCAAGCATGTTCTCTTCAAAATGCCGCTGAACAGTATCCATAGTCGAGTTTGATGGGGCAGACATGGCCGAGCTCAGAGCCTTACGCAGCCCGACACGCCAGCGTTCAATGCCGCCTTCGCTAGTTCGAAGCTGAGCCATCGTGGGAACGTCAAGGTCGTCAAAAGAAGGCATTTGAAGTGTAATAAGGCGACGCATATATAGATCATCGACATCCATTTTGGAGTAGCTCCGAGTAAATGGCAGATCCCTCCTAAACGCACCCTTGGATAATAGCGCCGTAACAACCTGCTCAACTATTGGATAGCGGAAATATGGTTGTCCGAAGCCAAGGAATGAAGGAGACAAAACGGCTAATTCATCGTATACGACCTCTACTAAGAACTGCTCCCACGTATGGCCTCGTCCCTCGAGGATGGACCGATAGATGACACGGGTCTCATCGGACAAATGCTGCAGCCCTGTCAGATCGAATGGGAACCCATCAAACTCAAGTGCCAGGTTTCGGCGGTCAGCTCTTACGGCTTGCTTTCTACCAAGAGCCCCGTTGTCGGATGCTTGATGTGACACGTCGAACCATTCAATTGCTCCGACGTCGGCAAGTGGCCTGAGTTCAGCCAGCGCAGAAAGATAGTACTCGCGGGCCAGCTGACCGAATGTTGGGTCGATGTAATCGCCAACAGAAAAGCCATAATAGTCCGACTGATCCAAATGTTCTCTTCTGACGTCGAAAGCACGTTCCAAATATGTTGGAAGTACGACTTTGTTCGCGTACAACATCAGAATTTTCAGACTTCTGTCATCAGTAAGCTTCCGGGACGCAGTTACCCTAGTGTGGCTTCGTCCCGCAAGTGAATCAATGGCGGACGATACTGGGTAGTAAGGAGACCACCCATCCACCGGCCCTGCCCCAGCGCACCTTCGCCGGTTCAGATTAATCAAGGCGCCATGAAATTCCTCGACGTGGTCTTTAGGCCAGTTTCTGAAACTAGCTACGCAGTCTTGGTCAAAGCGTGATCCAACCCATTCGTCAAGGAGGTCATAGATGCTTTCGGCGGTCATGGTCTAATTGCAGCATGCCTTTGGGCGAACCGATTCTTGGCCCGATCAAAGATCAGCTGCCACATGCCTTTGCGGCCATAGTCCGGCCGGCGCCTTGAGGCCCGACGCTGTCGAAGTGGGGAAACGGACACCACAGAACCCGTAGATCTGCCCCTTGGGGGTGCACACAGCTACTGCTTGGCCTGGTCTGTTGAAACTGGCGTTGCTGGGCTCGGGATGGGGCGGCGTCGGGGTCAACCAAGCCGCAATCAAGATGCAACTCTCAATAGCGCTACAGCCTGTGGCACTATTTGAAATCGATAGGGTGGAGTCATGAATTTCTCTTCAGAGATCGGCATGCCGGCAGACTACGCGGAACTGTTGGATTCGCTGAAGAGCCGCGTCCGTGGCGCCAGGGTCCAAGCGCAGCGGACCGTCAACACGCTGGTCATTGAACTTTACTGGTCGCTCGGAAAAGACATCCTGGCCCGCCAGGACCAGCATGGGTGGGGGAGCGGGGTCATTAATCAGCTCGCTGCGGACCTGCGTCTGGCCTTTCCGGACATGAAAGGGCTCTCTGCGCGCAACCTGCAATACATGACCGCGATGGTGCGGGCCTGGGGCGGGCAATCAAATGTGCCACAGCTTGTGGCACATTTGCCTTGGGGCCATATAAGGACGATTCTGGACAAGTCCGGAACCGCCGAGGAACGCGACTGGTACGCCGGCGCCGCCGTCCAGTACGGCTGGTCCCGGAACGTACTGCTGAATATGATGATGAGCCGTTCGATGGAACGCAACGGTGCGGCACCATCGAACTTCACCAGCCAGCTCGCCGCACCGGATTCCGAACTGGCACAGCAAATGGCAAAGGACCCGTACAACTTTGAGTTCCTGGGCCTGTCCGGTGAAGTCGCCGAACGCGATCTCGAAAATGCCCTCACCAGCCGGATCACCGAAACCCTGCGGGAGCTCGGGCCAGGCTTTTCCTTCGTCGGCCGGCAGGTGCATTTCGACGTCGACGGTGACGACTACTTTGTCGACTTGCTGTTTTTCCACATAGAACAGCTTCGGTACGTTGTCATCGAACTTAAGACAGGCCGGTTTCAGCCGGAGCATGCCGGCAAGCTCAATTTCTACGTGGCCCTGGTCGACGACGTGCTCCGTCGGGAATACCACAACGAAACCGTTGGCATCCTGATCTGCGGCACCAAGAACGACCGAAGCGTGCGCTACAGCTTGGGACGGTCAACCTCGCCTATGGCCGTCGCGGCCTACACCTACGACAAACTCCCGGCTGCCGAGCAGCGGGCGTTGCCTGATGAAGGGCATCTCGTGGCCGCACTGGAATGGGCGGAACCAGATGCGCAACCGGACGCTGATCCGGAGGACGTCAAGGGAAGCAGCTCCTTGCCTTGAGCAGTGGCTGGTGGAAGGCTCTGGCCATGAGTCCTTGGTTCGAGCGCTGCCGGCCCGGGGTCCGCACGCCTCAAGGTGCTCCGGTTGTGCATTACGTATCGGCAGAAACCTCAATCGGAGCTGCACGACAACAGATCTGGGATTTCATCAAACCTCCGGAAAACAGCGTTCTTTTAGATCCCCGTGTGGTGCGGGGTTTCCCGGCGCCCGGCCATGAAGGTGTGGGAGAGGTCCGGGTCTTCATATCAGTTCACGACGGGGTGGAACACGTCTCGGCGCTTGAGGACGTCCATGAGATCCCCGGAGAACTCGCCATAACCAGGTCCTTCGGGGCCATGGACCCCGCGGCCAGAGGCCGCGATTTCCTGAAGGTCACTGATGATGGCGGGACGATCCCGGAGCACGGCCTGCACTTCACCCTCCCGGGCGATTCAGACCAATTTCAATACTACGAACGGCACCGTGGGTATTGCCAGCAGTACGTGGAACGCGTGAAGTCCCTCATGGAGAGAATCCAAGCCAACAAGCCAGAACCGTCTTCGGATTCAGGTATCACCCCATCAGAGACCTAGACACGACGAACGGTGTTTGTAACTGTCCGGCAGAGGATCCCTCACCGAAGGTTAGGTCCGTGGGTCAGCTGTGTTCTCGTCAGAGAGTTCTGTGGCCCTGGGCCAGATCACTTGCTGCCCTAGAGTTTGAAGTCGATGCTTCACGTCCCACCCAAAGCGGATTAGCGCCCAGACGTTCACGTCACCGAGTATGCCGCGATACTCTCCGCCTAGAAGGGCGATTTGTTGAAGTGCCTCGGTAATGTCCGCTGGGGAGCTTGCATGAGATAGTTGGTTCTCGAGTTTGACCGAGAGGTCCGTGAGGTAGGGGTTATGACCTGGGTTGTCGAAGACATTCACGAGTTCAGCCAAGATGACGCTCCGAGCTGTACGCCGCATGTATGGGCCTCGAAGAGACGCCCACTCTCTTCGAATCGTCCAGTACCCGTGTTTCTTTGAGTCGTACCTATTGTTCTGACCCGCGACTTTCACGGAGGCACAGACATTGATCTGGCGGAGTTCTGGTTCTTCGTTGAATACGTAGCTCACCACACTCCAGAAGTCGACTAGATATACGACTTGGTCGAATGGCTCCAGTCGGTAGTTGAAATTAGGGACACTTGAGACCCCGCCTATGTGCCGCACCTCTATAGGTCTGACAGCCATTGCCAAGTCTGGGTCTTTCGAACCTTCGATTCGTAACTCAACCATTGTGAGAGTAGCTGCAGTTCGTCCCGGATTCTCGATGACGATCTTCGCCAGTTCGACGCCGTTCTCGTCGTAGGTGTGGGTATCTAAGCCCCAAGTGCCTTTGTCGTTGCTCAGTAGGCTGCGCCCAGGGTTCAGCAGCGAAGTATTCATCTGGACAACGACTCTTCCCGCCGCTTTGCGGAAGATGATGACCGAAACCAAGGTGTTGACCAGACTGAGCGTCAAGGCCACGAGGGCCATCACGAAGGCCGTTGTTGAATCCATGTTTGGAGCTTATCGGTGTCCATGTACCGTCGGACGAGTGGCGCCCACCCCCGTCCCACCCCTCTGGCCTCTCCACCGCCCTGCCCCATCGTGTCTGGTGTAGCTTTCTTGTGTGAACCTTTCTGGTGTGGATGATTCCCAAATCGGCTCTTTCTTGAGCGTTAGGCTGAATTTCCGGCGAGCGTTGAGCTTGCCGGAAGACCGCCTCGTTGAGCAGTGGAACGCTGCGCTCTATTTATCCGGCGAAGATGATGACGAGCAGATCATAGGTAATGCGCACATCGTCCGGTGTCGAATTAGTGACCCAAGGGTCTTCGACCTTTTGGACGCCCTGGACGGTGACTTATCTGCGGTAGCGTCAGTTGTTTTGGACCCGGTTTCCGGGGAGCCCACTGGTCCCGTGGAGGACATGCTCCAAGGCTTCGGTGAGAACTTTTTGATCATTGACCGCGTCGAGATGCTGCCTGGCTGGCGCGGAAGGGGCCTCGGCCGTTGGTTCGCTGCCGAAGTCATCGAAGTCTTGAGCGACGGCGGTACTTTCGTTGCCACCTACGCCTCGCCAATGGATGAATCAGAAGGAACCGAACGGCGCCGAGTCGAGTCCAAGCTTAAGGGCGTCTGGGGTGACATCGGCTTCGAGCCCGTCAGCGGCAACGTGATGGTCTTAGACCTTAGCCTAGTGACACTTTCGAACAAGCTCGAAGAACTGCGCAGCGGCTTTGGGGCGCAATAGCAACTCTTAGGGGAAGACGGCCCGGTCGGTGTCCGCAAGGCGGGCCGCACGTTGCTCGTGTCCATCGCTGGTCTAGGTGGTTCAGATCTTAAGGGCGGCGCGGGCGAAGGCGAGGCCCTGCGGCGTGACTGTGGTGGGCTTGAGCCCGTCGCGGTCGAAGACGCCGAGGTTCAGGAGCACTTCTCGAGACCTTGGACTTGGACGAGTTCTTGGACGGTTTCGATTGCAGCAACACCTGGCTCCGCATTCGTTGTCGTCGCGTCCGTTGCGCGTTGAGCTGTACGCGCAGGTCCACTTACTCGGTGTCCAACGAAGGCATGACGGTCCCTTCCCCACTCACGAAAGAACTGATGGCCAACGCTGCTGGTCTCAGGCCCGAGTCCATGCTGCTCAAGCAGCGGAAAAGTTCTTAAGTTTTTCGCGTCACGATCCGCGTCCTGGCCACACTGTATCCGTAAGGAGTCGTCTAGCCGGAAGGATCAACACCCCGGGGAGCTGAGCAACCGTGGGGCAGATTTCACAAGAACGTTGACCGCAGCGACATGGAAGTCCATGTGTCGTGCCGACAACGAGGCCTGGGGGCGCGCCTTCCGTCTTCGCAAGGGTCCACATGGCAATCTGAGTTCGATGAAGTCTGGCTCAGGTCGCCGATCGGAGCAGGGGGAACGGAAGGGCGATCTCATCATGTGGCTCGACAACGAAACGGACCGGGACTTCCTCAACTTCGAAGGTGTTGCGGACACCATCGCGGAGGTAATTGTCAGCGCAGGCGGCCGGCCGGTCTCGATTGGCGTGTCTGGTGCTTGGGGCGTCGGCAAGTCTTCAATGATCAAGCTCACCAGGACAGCCCTGACCAAGCATCAGCCGGTCGATGGCCCGAAGAAGTATCTCTTTGTTGACTTCAACGCGTGGCTCTACCAAGGGTACGACGACGCTCGTGCGGCACTCCTCGAGGTAATTGCGAACAAGTTGGAGGCCGAGGCAACCAAACGGGAGACGGGCCTCGACAAAGCCCGCGAGTTCTTGGGACGTGTGAAGTGGTTCAGGCTCGCCAAGCTGATCGCGTTACCCGCTGCATCGATGGCGCTTGGCATTCCACCCATCGGACTGCCTGGAGAAATTACCAATCTCATAAAAGACGGAATGGCGGGCAAGGTAGACGGCGAAGACCTAGAGAAGGCTGGAACACTCGCATCCTCTGCCGCCGCCGCTGGTCGAGCGCTCCTGAACCCGAAGGCGGAGTACTCGCCGCCGAAAGAGATACAGGCGCTAAGAGACTCATTTGAAGAAGCATTGAATGAGATTGGCGTAACCCTCGTCGTGCTCATCGACGATCTTGATCGGTGCATGCCTGGGACGACGATCTCGACCCTCGAGGCAATCCGTCTTTTCTTGTTTCTGAAGAACACAGCCTTCGTCATTGCTGCTGATGACAACATGATCAAGCACGCTGTCAAACAGCATTTCCAAGGCCTGGATGATGATGAACTTGTCACCAACTACTTCGATAAGCTCGTCCAGATCCCGATACGTGTGCCAGCCTTGGGGACTCAAGAGGTTCGTGCCTACCTGATGATGCTCTTCATCGACAATAGCGAGCTGGATGCGGCCGACAAGGACCATCTACGCGCTGCCATCGCCGGCCGGCTTCGGGAATCGTGGAAGGGAAAGCGAGTCGACCGCGCATTCATCAGCGGTTGTGGCATCGAGCTCCCGCCGGCGCTGCTCGCGCGGCTCGATACCGCAGAACGTCTCGCCCCGTTGATGGCAAGCTCCGACCGAATTGCCGGCAACCCGCGCCTCGTCAAGCGGTTCCTCAATGCGCTATCCATCAGGATGACAATTTCGAAGGCACAGGGTGTCGGTGTGGACGAGGCGGTGTTGGTGAAACTTCTCCTTTTCGAACGGCTCGCTTCGCCTGCTGCTTACGCGGCGTTGACGACCGCCGTGAACACCGACCCTGAGGGTAAGCCGCGAGTGCTGGCCGCATGGGAAGAGTCAGCTGCCAAGGACGCAGACTTCCAGCTCGAAAAACCATGGGATGGCGAATTCATTCGGGAGTGGATTGCGCTTCCGCCGGCCTTGGCAAATCACGACTTGCGAGGGGCCCTTTACGTCGGCCGCGAACAAGCCCCTCTGATCACTGCCGCTGACCGGCTTTCCTCCGAGGCAGCAGGGCTGCTTAGCGCACTACTGGAAAGCCCCCAGGAGGCACATGCTCTTGCCGATCGCCTTGTCGAACTCCCTCGTGCGGAACTCAGCATAATCATGGATCGCTTGTTGGCTCAGGCCCGGCAGGAACAACACTGGGGCGCCCCGCCGATCCTGGATGCCTGCATCGGCGTTGCCGCTATCGACACAAGCCTTGGCAACGGCCTTGCCGGATTCCTCATCGAACGCCCTGGCCAGCAAATTCAAGCTGCCATCGTGCCGAAAATCGCATCCCACACCTGGGCTAGCGATGTATTCAAACACTGGAAAGGGTCATCGGACGTCGAAAATCCCGTAAAGCGAGCCATCGAGAGTCAGGTCAAGAGTGGGAACATCGCAAAGTAGCACCGGCCCCGGAGCGGGTGTCGCCCTTGTCCCCCCGTGGGCGGATGAAACCGGATCGATGGATATGGGCGATGAGGGGGAAACGGCGACGGATGAGGAAACTGCCGAAGGCGAACAGTCCGACGCTAAACCGACCCCTCTGGCGCCTCCCGCGAGATTCCGTGGCACCCGACGGGCCCTCGGCGCTTTCTGCCGCACTGGCAACAGCCAAGAGCTGCGCCGTGCCGTGGGTCACTATGTACGGACCGGCTATGGCGGAAGTGCAACGATGACCCGCCGGTTAGGCGGGACTGCTGCAACCGCAGGGCGCCTCGGCGGAGTGCTCCAATCCGGACGCACGCCCGATGGCGCTGACCTCCGCGATGCCGTACTCGCGAGCGGTAATGACGTCAATGTCGTGCTCGACGCCATCGTCGACGCCGCAAGCCCTGCCGACGGGTCACAGGACAAAGAGTCGTCTCGGCGTGCAGTCCGCGATGCTCTTTCAGAACTTCTCGTTCGGTTTCCTGACGCTGACCTTCTCGCCCTTACTGACGCGCAGCGAGTGTTCGTCATTGAGCGTTACGCTGCACTGGACGTCTATGGGCGTTTTTGTCTGGATCTGCATAAGACCGTCCTGGAGAAGGCCGCTGACCCGGCAACAGGGCTTCGGCGGCTTAGTAGTATTCGAGAATTCATTGTTCAGCATGTCTCGGCCGCGTTCCGGGCGGTCCGCGAACGTGGTGCGTCCGCTACGACCAAAAGTGTTGCGCGCCTGACTCGCGAGGCCCTGCGAGAAACGTTAGGTGTCTTCGAGGACTACACGACATGAGGTATACAAGCGGACCCCGCTCGACATTTGGACAACTCAAAGACTCGACGATGCCAATTCTCTTGTTCGAGCAGGAAACCTCGAGTCAGATCCCGACCGCGGGATGGTCTGCCGCTAACACCGTCCGACGCCGCAGCCTTCAGCCGGACCCTGCTGCCTGGGACCTGCTGGCGATCGCCCTGTCGGTCGTCGTCGCTGATGGGGAGAACAACCGTGCTGGCAGCCCCGACGGTTGGACGCGGGAGTTCGAGTTAGAGATTGCCCTCCGCGATCCCAGCCGCTGGGAATCGCTTGCGCCCTCCTTTTCAGCAGCGCTGCGGTTTCTCACGACCGATCTATGGACGATGTCATTCCGCGGAGGAGGCGTCCTTCCTCAGGCGCCCAAGAAACCTTTCTTCCCGGCCACAGACGCCGTGGCGCTCCTCTCCGGCGGACTGGATTCGCTGGTCGGAGCCATCGATCTATCGGCGGATGGGCGAAAGCTGTTCGCTGTCAGCCAGACCGTTCGAGGCGACGCAGACAAGCAGGAGCGCTTCGCTAAAGTCATCGGCGGGGTTCTTGAACACCTGCAGGTGAACCACAACGCAAGTACCCGACGCGGGGAGAAGGAGACCTCTCAGCGATCCAGGTCGCTGATCTTCCTCGCGTTTGCGGTCCTTGCGGCAACGGCGACTCAACGCTACGTCGATGGTGAAACGGTGCCGCTATATGTATGCGAGAACGGTTTCATAGCAATCAACCCTCCGTTGACCAACGCCCGGATCGGGAGTCTCAGCACTCGAACGGCGCACCCCGAGTTTCTGGGCAGGATGCAGAAACTTCTGGACGAAACAGGGCTTCGTGTTCGGATCGAGAACCCCTACGCCGAGAAGACCAAGGGAGAGATGCTGCAAAACTGCCTTGATCAGACGCTCTTGATGAGGGAAGCACCAATCTCAACGAGCTGCGGGAGGTTCCAGCGGTTCAACTACAGGCATTGCGGTCGATGCGTCCCATGTCAGATCCGTAGGGCTGCATTCACGGCCTGGCAACAAGAGGACTCTACCGAATACGTTTTCACGGACCTCGGCAAACCAAACGAGGCTCATGCCGCGTTCGACGATGTCCGTTCGGTCGCGTTCGCTCGGCTCACCGTTGAGGAGGACGGTTTGGATCGTTGGCTGGGCCCTGCACTGAGTTCACTGCTCATTACGAACCGGGCGGCACTTCGGGACATGCTCCAGCGGGGCCTCGACGAACTAGGCTCCCTTCACACCGAATTTGGTCTAACGTGATCGATTTTCACTGCCACTTGGACCTCTATCCGGATCCCCAAGAAATCGCTGAGGGCGTTCAACGCCGCGGAATCGGCGTTCTTTCCGTGACAACGACACCGTCCGCGTGGATCGGCACATCACGGCTCGCTGCTGGCCGACCGGTGATCCGGACGGCCATCGGACTCCACCCTCAACTCGCAAAGGAACGTAAACAAGAACTCAGGCTGTTTGACCGGTATCTCCCGCAAACCCAGTTCGTTGGAGAAGTCGGACTGGATGGTTCGCCGGAGCACCGCCCTTCCTGGTCAGACCAGACCAAGGTATTTGAGCACATTCTTCGCGTTTGCCACGAGGCCGGAGACAAGGTCGTATCGATCCACAGCAGACGGGCCGCCGATCCGGTTCTGGATTCCCTCGAAAAGTTCGAAGGACTTCGAGCCCCGGTCCTGCACTGGTTTTCCGGAACGCACGCCCAACTAAGACGCGCCGTCGCCTTAGGCTGCTGGTTCAGCGTCGGGCCCGCAATGCTTGCCGGGGCCAAGGGCAAGAACCTGGTCGCCAAAATGCCCCGGAACCGGGTACTCCTTGAAACGGACGGACCGTTCACGCAGTTCCAGAAGTCCGCCCTCCATCCGTGGGACGTGACAGTTGGTTGCCGCATGCTCGCAGACCTCTGGGCAAACGAGTATATGACCGCCGAACGCCAGATCCGGGAAAACGAAGGCACGCTGCTCGGGGCGCGCCGATAACAATGCCTCGTTGACCGACCGGCCAGTCAGCTCATTAGATCCTGGAAACAGCCCATCTAAGCCTGAGCCAACGGTATAACTCGTATTCTCAACGTCTTGGCATACGAAGTGAGCCAGAGTAGCGCGTGAGGAAGGGGAATGATAATCTAACTATGAGTCATATCCTGTCATTATGACAACCTATCAACTTTACATAACGTCCACTATAGGCAGTCGGGAATGAAGTCACAGACTCCCGTAGTGACAGACTTGCCTGATTTTGGTCCGCGGTCAGCGCTCAGGCTGTTCAACAAGCTCGACAGGGTCGGATAGGGCCCGGAGCACCACTGGACGACCGGGCCACCCCGTCAGCGATCCGGTGGAGGGATGCGGCAATGCTGGAGGGGGAACCCAACAAAACGCTTTTCTGTCGCATGACAATCGTGTGGATCTCACCCCAAGTTATCCATGAGCCGCAAAACGGATTCGAAGCCAGCAGCCTCTTCATAGTCTTCGGTTGCCATTCCGGCGCGGGCACACAGGTGGCATGTCGCCGTACTGCTGTACGCCCGCTGGCGCAGGTGTGGAGTTCTCGGACCCGGTCGTAGTCGGGTCTCCTTTGATGAGTAGTGCCAGTTGGCGGATGCGGATGCTGGACTTACGTGGCGCCTTGGCGGGAGCAGCATGACCTCGATGGCCGGCCGCTCCCGCTGCGGTTGGTGGGTGGTGGTGGGGGTCAGGCGTGGAGGGCGGCTGCTTCTTCGAGGTTCTGGCCTTTGGTTTCGGGGGCCATGAAGAAGCTGACGGCTGCGCCAAGGAGCGCGATGCCGGCGGCGATCCACATGGTGCCGGAGAGCCCGAGGTGGGTCAGGGCCAGCGGGGTGGCGAAGGTGCCGATGGCGGCGCCGATGCGGCTGGTGCCGGTGCATAGTCCGACGGCGGTTGCCCGGACTTTGGTGGGGAACAGTTCGTTGGGGTAGATCCATTCCAGGATCGACGGGCCGCCGTTGAAGATGGCGTAGAAGGCGAAGGCCAGGGCGATCAGGCCCAGGGGTGCAGTGGGGAAGAGCGCGAGGAACAGCAGTCCGATGCCGGAGAGGATGAAGCCCCAGATCAGTACGGGCCGGCGGCCGAGCTTGTCCACGACAAGGAGGGCGACGACGTTGCCGACGAGGAAGAACAAGTTGATCAGGCCGTAGCCGATGTTGGCTTCGTCGCCGGACTGGAGGTTGAACAGGGCCAGGATCTGGGGGCCGAAGGCGTAGATCGAGAACAGGGTGACGATGGTGCAGGTCCAGAAGATCGAGATAAAGATGACCCGGTGGAGGTAGCCGCCGGTCAGGACGAGTTTGAAGGCCTTCGCGGTGCTGAGTTTGGCCGCGTTGGGGTCGTGGGCGGTAATGCCCTCGAGGGTGGCGCCCTCGCCGATGGTCTTCTTCAGGATGTCCAGGGCCTCCTGGTGGCGGCCTTTGCCGACGAGCCAGTGGGGGGATTCAGGGATGGTGGCCCGGGCGATCAGGATCAGGATGGCGGGCACGGCGGAGGAGAGCAGCATCCAGCGCCAGCCGTCTTGGAGGGAGAGGAGCCAGTAGCCGACGAAGGCGGCGACGGTGGCGCCGACGAACCACATGGCGTTCAGGCCGCCGAGGAGGCGGGCACGCCAGTTCTTGGGCACGAATTCGGCGACCAGAGCAGTTGCGATCGGATAGTCGGCGCCCACGGCGATGCCTATGAGAAGTCGCAGAACGAACAGCTGCCACGGGTCCTGGACGAAGAACTGGGCGATCGAGAACACGATGATGGCCATGAGGTCGATCGTGTACATGAGCTTGCGCCCGATTTTGTCGGTCAGGTTGCCGAAAATGAGCCCGCCGAGGAACACGCCGATCAGCGCGGAGGCGCCGATGAGACCGTTCCACCAGTCATTCATCTGCCAGGCCGGGATGACCTGGACCAAGGCGATGCCGATGATGGCCAGGATGTACCCGTCCAAAAAGGGGCCCCCTGAGCTGAAGAGGGTGAGGCGTTTGTGGAAGGAGTTCAGCGGCGCTGAATCGATGGTCATTTCAGACGCCGGTGCTTGTGCGTGGGAGAGCATGGTGGTTCCGATCTGGGAGGAGGGAAAGCAACGTTGGTAACCCGACAGATCCATGGCCGTGGTGCGGTCAGGCTGTTACGGCTGCGACCGCATCGATCTCGATGCGTTTTTCGCCTCTGAACCGGGCAACTTGCACGGTGGTGCGGGGAGGCAGGGGGTGGCCGCTGAGCCTGGTGAGGTAGGCGGCGTTATAGTCATCAAATTCGTCAAGGTCGGCCAGGAAGACCGTGAGCTTGAGCAGGTGGGACAGGCTGGACCCTGCCTGTCCGAGGACCGCTTCGAGGTTGTCGAAGGTCTGTGTTACCTGGCCTGCGATGTCGGCCGGGACGGTGCCGTCTTCGCGTGCCGGTATCTGCCCGCACAGGTAGATGATGCCGCCGGTTGCCGCGGCGGCGGAGTACGGCCGCGGTTTGCCGTCGGTGAACTGGGTCCGGGTGATGGCGTTCATGCGTCCGGCACCAGGTATTTCCGGGACATCTGGTACATGGTCTGCCATTCTTGCTCACGCACTTTCAGTGGTTTGGGCGCGATGTTGGTTGTTTCCGGAGTCGTGTGGACCGGTTCGGGCAAAACCATGACGGTCGTGCTGGCCCCGGCGGGCTGTGGCATGAAGATGACAGCCGCCGGCGCCGGCGTCGGCGTGGCCGAAAGCTCCCCGTCCCGGACGGTGAGGTAGCAGGTGGCTCCGTCATCCGGTGTCGCCCCGGGATTGGTCGTGGCGATGGCGATCCGGCGTTGCAGGGATGCGGTGTGCCTGAGTACCAGGTCATTCCAGAGAAGTCCCGGGATTCCGGCGTCCGTTGTGCGGGTCGCGGCTGTCCCGCCTTCCGGGGTGTCGGCGGCGAGGTCGAGGAGTTGGAGTGCGGTCCGCAGGGGCGGCTGTCCGGCCGGGTCAAGCTCGCGCAGGGTGCCGGCGGCCCGTGGGACGTCCGTTACCGCTGCCGGCCGGACGGGTGCAGCCCAGTCTGCGTCCAGCAGCTGTTGGAGGAGGCGGAGACCGGCGTGTGCGTCGGCTTCGGCGCGGAGGACGGCGAGGGCTCCTTCCTGGGCTTCGAGGGGGTCGGCGCCGGCCGCGCAGAGGGTCCGGAAGGCGGCTTCCTTGATTTCGCGGGGCTGGACGGCGATGGTGCGGTCCTTCTGCTGCCGGTCGGGGGCTGGTCCGGTGATGGTGTCAGACATGCGCGTGTTCCTTTGTTGTGTCCATGACTTGTGTGAACAGCCGGGCCCAGTTGCCGCCCATCACGGCAGCGATGCTCTGGTCCGTGAGCCCGGCTGCGGAGAGGCCGTCGGTGAGCCGGGGGAAGTCCAGGGGGCCTTTGAACCAGTCCGGCCACAGGGGCCAGCTCGGCGTGTTCCGGGGATCGGTCGGCTGCCAGCGGCCGTTGCGGAGCCAGCCGACGAATTCCTGATCCCAGCCGCGTGTGCAGTCGCTGCCGATACCGACGCTCGAGGGACCATACTGGTCCGCCATTCGCGCAACCATCGTGCAGAAGCTCTCGATGGTGACGTGTTCGCCGCCACTGACGGTGGGGTACAGGCAGCAGCCGATGACCCCGCCGCGGTCCACGAGTGGCTGGATGACATCGTGGGGTTTGTTCCTCGGGGTGTCAAAGAACCAGAGCGGGTTGGAGTGGGTGACCGAGACCGGCACCGAGGACGCTTCGATGGCGTCGCGGCTGGTCCGGTATCCGACATGGGAGAGGTCGATCAGCATGCCCACCCTGTTCATCTCTTCCACGATCACCCGTCCGTAGCGGGTCAGCCCGGCATCATCGGCTTCGAAGCAACCGCTGCCGAGAAGGTTCTGGTTGTTGTAGGTCAGCTGGGCGATCCGGACCCCGAGCCGATGGAAGAGCTCAACGTAGCGGTAGTCGTCTTCGAAGGGGCTGGCGTTCTGGAATCCCAGGAACACTGCGATCCTGTTCTGCTGCTTCGCGGCTTCGATGTCTGCCCCGGTTGCGGCGAGGAACGCCAGGTCCGGGTTGCGGTTGACGAGGTCCAGCCACTCACCAACGGACCGGAGGGTGTCCGCGGCGTTTTCCCAGACGGCGCAGGTCGCGTTGACAGCGCTGACGCCGCCGGTGCGCAGTTCTTCCAGGACGGGGCGGCTCCAGTTGCTGATCTGCAGCCCGTCCACGACGGTCAGCTGCTCGTGGAGGCTCATTGTTCCGTCCCCCGGGGTGCGGTCGGGAAGAGCCAGTCGTCCTTGTCCTTTCCGTGGTTGATATCCGCCGCGCGGGGGGCTCCGCTGAACAACGTCACGCGGACCCAGTCCGTGGACTGTGGACTGAAGTTGTTCATCCCGTAACAGGCCAGCTGGAAGCGCTGTGTGCTCAGGGGCAGGAATCCGCCGTCGATGAGGTTGTCCTGCAGCTCCCCGTAAAGATAGGGCCGTGTCTGCTGGACCCGGGCCGCGGCGAAGCGGTGACCGGGGTGTGCCAGGAGGAACTCCGCGATGCTGCGGTGGGCCGGGAACCCTTCGAGGTCCGCGGCGAGGGCATTGATGCGGCGGGCAATGTCTGTGCAGTGCTCGGCCGTGCCGGCGGGCCGGTCTGCGCGCAGCGCACGGCGGGGTTCTTCGTTGGCTGCGGAGGAGAACCAGTAGTAGCGCGTCCTCTCCGGATCGGTGAAGTCGTAGCCGCGGGCCCAGGCGTAGTTGGTCTCCAGTAACTGCCTCAGTTCCCAGCAGGGCATGGCCGCGTCAAACGGTGCGGTGCCGTCAACTCTAAGCAGGGACTCGGCGTCCTCGTCGAAGTCGGAGCGCAGTTCAATGACGATCGAGGCAAGGATCCCCCGGGCCTCCGGGCTGAGGCTTGCGGCCCTGTCGTGCAGGCGTGCCAGGACCGGCGCGGGCCCTGACGCGGAGGCCATATGGGTCTGCAGCTCCTCCAGGAGTTGCCACAGCTGGGGCCGGATCTCGTCTGTCGGCAGGAACGGGGCCGTGGGGAGTGCATGCTTCTCCTCAAGGTGGCGGTCCGCCTTGAGAAGAAGTTCCGCGACACGGGAAAGGTCCGGATGCCCGGGTGCATAGTCCCGGCCGAGCCCGGCAGCGAGCGGAATTTCCCGCAGCCGACACCAGGCGTCCAGAATATCCGGGTGGTTGATCACGAACGGGACCATCCCCAGCCCGGTGGCATTTCCCAGGCCAAGGTAGCGGCTCCACTCCGGGTCCAGCGGGACCGCGGTCGTGCCGGCGTCCGAGGCTTTGGCGCGGGCGACGTGTTCAACCATGTCCATGCTCAGTTCACGCAGCAGCCAAGCGGTCAGCATCTGGGACCGGTACGGCACGGCCAGCGGGTGGTCGGCGGGGATGTCCGCGAATTCCTTGAGCCCGAATTTCCCGTTGCCGTAGAACGCGGTGCTGCGGATCAGATACGGGCTGGGGCCGACGGTGTCGACGTCGGGCTGGGACCCTGCGGCCAGACAGTCGCTGACATAGTCAAAGAAGCGTGCGCTGCGGTTCGCCCGGGTCAGGATGATGGTGTCCGGGTCGACACGGCCGCGTTCCTGGACGGGGACGTTGAGCCGCAATTCAGCTTCGCGCTCCGGTGTGAGGTCCCCTTCGATGAGGGCCGCGGTCACGTCCCAGGCATCGGCGATGACACGGTCGGTGCGTTCGCTTTCCGTCAGGGTGCGGCAGAAAGCGATGAAGCTCAGCTGCCGGCCTTCGGCGTCCACGGTGTAGACGGCGGTGCCCCGGGCGTCGGCGTCGAGATCCAGGCGGCTCCGGGCCACGCTCCATTTCCGGGCTGCGGCGCGGCGGAGCATGGTGCGGGCGAAGCTGTGGCGGGTGGCCCAGGCGCCGTTCATATCGGCGCCGGAGAGCACTTCCTCCGGAGGGCGGAGCTGGTGTGCGGTTCGTTCGTCCTGGACTGTCATGATCATGCCTTCTCTGGTGCCAGGCGGAGGTAGGCGGTTTTTTCGTGGGTGAAGAACGCCGCGGCGACGGCACTGTTCTGTTCCCGGGGACCGGCAAAGGTTGAATCCTTCATCCCGCCGAAGGGAGCGTGAAGTTCGGAACCGGTCGAGGGCGCATTGACCTTCACGAGGCCGGCGTCCAGGTAGGTGACGCACCGCCGGGCGGCGCGCTCGTCGCTGGTGAACACCGCGGCGGTGAGGCCGAAGTCGGTGTTGTTCGCCAACGCTATGGCTTCGTCAAGGGTTGCTGCGCGGAGAATCACGACAACAGGACCGAAGACCTCGTCGCGGCAGATCGTCATGGTCGCCGGCCCGGTCAGCACGGTGGGCCGGACGTAGTGCCCCTCCGATGCGGGCGCGGGGGCTTGGGCAAGAATTTCCCCGCCTTCGGTGATGGCCTGGGCGATCGCGGCGTTGATTTCATCGCGGGCGGAGGCAGACACGACGGGGCCGATCTGCACCGACGGGTCCGTCCCGGGGCCCAGGACGAGTCCGGAGACTTTCTCCTTCACCCTCTCCAGGAACGCCTCGTGCCCGTCGCCCACGAGGATGATCCGCCGGGTGGCCGTGCATTTCTGGCCGGTGGAACCCATGGCGGCGTTGACGGCGCTGGACGCGGCCAGTTCGACGTCGGCATCGGGCAGGACGAGAGTGGCGTTGTGTCCGCCCAGTTCCATCTGCAGTTTCGCGCCGCGTCCACAGACAATCCCGCGGATGTGGTGGCCCACCGGGACGGATCCGGTAAACGTCACCCCCGCCACGGACGGATGGGACACGAGTTCAGAGCCCAGCGGACCCGGGCCTAGGAGCAGGTTCGCGACCCCGGCCGGAACACCGGCCGCGCCCAGGATGTCCATCAGCAGGACCGACACTCCGGGGGTATGGCTTGCAGACTTCCAGACCACCGTGTTGCCGTGCAGCAGAGCCGGTGCGATCTTCCACGCCGGGATCTGCAGCGGGAAATTCCAGGGCGTGATCACGCCGACGATACCCAGGGGCCTGTGGACCGTGACGATCCGCTCATCGGGGTGGCTGGAGGGGTATTCGGTGCCGACCGGGTTCCGGGCCGAGCCCGCGTGGTAATCGAACGTGTCCGCGGAAGCGTCGACCTCCAGCCTGGACTCCGTCAGTGTCTTGCCGTGCTCTGCGGTCATGACCCGGGCTATCTCTTCGGCGCGTTCCCGGATCAGTGCGGCCGCAGCGGACAGGATCCGGCCCCGGGCCAGAATCCCCAGCCTGTCCCACGGCGGGGCTGCGGCGGCAGCGGCCTTGATCGCCTGCGCCAGCTCTTCGGAACCGGCCTGGTGATAGGTGGTGACCGCTTCGTCCGGCGCGGACGGGTTGAACCGGGACGTCTTGTTCCCGGTCCCTTCAATCCAACTGCCGTTGATGAAACTGCTGGCGGCCTTGGTCATGACGGGCATTCTCGAACCTCATAGTGTTTGTAGATCTGTGACTGTCCTCACGATCAACGGTAGACCCGGAGGCCGCTCCAATGAAGTATCTATTTGTCGCTGATCAATATTCGTTTAGTCTTGGTTGTATGAACCTTCGTCGCCTGGAGCTTTTCATCGCAGTGGCGGAAGAGCTGCACTTCAACCGTGCCGCCGAGCGGCTGCACATGGCCCAGCCGCCTCTGAGCCAGCAGATCCGCAAACTGGAAGAGGAATGCAAGTCCCAGCTTTTCGTGCGCAACTCCCGCAATGTCCAGCTCACCGCCGACGGCGAACTGCTCCTGAAGCACGCCAGGAAACTCCTGACCCAGTACGGGGCCATGACCGCGGCACTCCGGCAGGCCCGCGACGGCGAAATCGGCAGGCTGCGTCTGGGCTTCGTCTCATCGGCAGCCATTTCGGCCCTTCCGCCCGTGGTGCGGGAACTCCGGTCCCGATGGCCCGGCATCGACCTCGAGCTCCGCGAGGAGACCACCGACGCCCAGATCGACCTCATCACCGCCGGAGCCCTGGATGCCGGAATCGCCCGGGAAGTCCGGACCGTGCCGGGCCTCAGTACCACGCTGCTGCAAAATGAACGCCTCGTGGTGGCCGTCGCCACAGACCACCCCCTGGCGCACCGCACCGCGGTCGGGCTTGGAGAACTGAAGGGGGAGCGATTCATTGCATTCCCGCGGGACCGGATCTCACGGCTTTTCGACCACATCGCCGCACTCCTTCACGCCGCCGACGTCGACTTCGAACTAGCCCAGCAGGCCGTCCAGTTCCCCACGATCCTCGGGCTGGTGGCCGCCCACCTGGGCATCGCGGTTGTCCCGGAATCCCTCCGCGCCTTCGCCATCCCCGGCCTCGCCTATCTGGACATCAAGGACGCCAGCGCCGTCTCCCGCGTCAGCCTGATCTACAGCAACGACATGACCGACTCACCCCTCGTGGCCAAAGTCAGGGAAGCCTGCCGACAAACTATGGGAGTCGCGGAACCCGGCTAGCCCGGGCGGGAAGGCGTGGCCTTGTGAAACCGCCGAATATCCTGCGCCAGGACCTCGAAGCATCCGGCGACGATCGTTGGTAAGGCATCCCAACGCGTGCCAGGAAGTCGAAGTGTGGCTGCCGCACCATGCCAGAAAACCGATTCACCCTCTGAACAGCAGGTCCTGAGACGCAAGGTGCACTGCTCATGCCTGTTGGATTCCGGGCTTCCATGCAGCGGCGGAGACCGCTGTAGCCCTGGCTGGGAGGCTCAGCTCAGGACGCATTCGCCCTTATCCCGGCTGATGTGAGCAGTTGCGCCGAGCCAAGGACGTCTGCCAGCTCGGCGTCGCTCATCAGGGCCCGTGCCCGGACCACGTCCACCACACTGGCGCCCGTGGCCATGGCCTGCTGGGCCACTTCCGTGGACGTGTTGTAGCCCAGATATGGAACCAGCGCCGTGACCAGACCGATGGAGCGCTCCACAGTGGCCAGCAGCGTCTGCGGATCGGCCGTGATGCCGTCGATGCAGCGCTCGGCGAGCACAACGCATGCTGCGCGAAGCTCCCGTAGGGAGGAGAAGAGTGCCCGGGCCATGACCGGCTCAAATGCGTTGAGTTGCAGCTGGCCGGATTCGGCCGCCATGGTGATGGTGATGTCGTTGCCGACCACGGAATAGGCCACCTGGTTGACCACCTCGGGGATCACCGGATTGACCTTTCCCGGCATGATTGATGATCCGGCCTGGACGGCAGGCAGCTGGATCTCGCCGAAACCGGCGCGCGGGCCGGAGGAGAGCAGGCGAAGATCATTGGCTACTTTGGACAGCTTCACCGCAATGCGTTTGAGTACGCTGTGCAGCTGGACGAGGCCGCCCACGTCCTGCGTTGCCTCGATCAGATCGCCGGCTGGAACGACGCCCACACCGCTTATCTCCGCCAGCTGCCGGCAGGCCAACCGGGAATAGTCGACGTGGGAGTTCAGGCCTGTGCCGATGGCCGTGCCGCCAAGGTTGACCTCGCGGATCAGATCCATCGCCTCGCGCAGGCGCTGCTCGTCCTCGGCCATCATGACAGCGAAGGTGCGGAATTCCTGGCCTAGGGTCATCGGGACGGCGTCCTGGAGCTGGGTGCGCCCCATCTTAAGGTAGCCCACGAATTCCTCCGCCTTGGCCGCGAAGGATCGGCGCAGACCTGCCATTGCGGCCAGCAAGTCCTCGGCCGCGTGGTGCAGTCCCACGCGCAGCGCTGTCGGGTAGACATCGTTCGTGCTTTGGCCCAGGTTCACGTGGTCCAGCGGGTCCAGCAATTCGTACTGGCCGCGCTCCGCGCCCATCAGTTCCAGGGCCCGGTTGGCGATCACCTCGTTCGCGTTCATGTTGGTGGATGTGCCTGCGCCGCCCTGAACGACGTCGACAATGAAGTGGTCGTGCAGCTCGCCGGCGCGGATCTCGCGGCATGCAGCCACGATCGCGCGGGAGCGCGGACCGTCCAGCAGCCCCAGCTCATAGTTGGTGCTGGCGGCGGCTTCCTTGACCGAGGCCAGCGCTACCACCAAGTGCGCGTAAAGGCCGACGGAGACACCGGAAATGGGAAAGTTGAGGCTCGCGCGCACGGTGTGGACGCCGTAATAGGCGTCCGCCGGCACGTCCAGCCAGCCAACCAAATCATGTTCGCGCCGAACCTCACCTGACATTTGAACTCTCCAGATTCAGCGGGATTCCGGGAGCATCCACAGGGAACCGAACGGCACCCCGTCTGCTCAGCCGTTCGCGCAGTCCGGCGTTTTGGGCGAGGTCGATGCACGTGTGAGCCATGGCCTTGGCTGCGTCGATGACGGCGCGGTCGGCGGCGGCGGTGATAGCCGCGGCGGCAAATTCCTTCTGGTGGTTGACGGAGGGCAGAGATCCAATGCCGATGTAGGGGTGGATGGCGGGCAGCACCTGCGAGACGTTGCCCATGTCTGTGGACGCGCGATTCATCCTCATGTCCGGTCCCGAATTGGTGAACTCCCGGCCCAGTGCAGTGGCGTTTGCAACGTAGAGGTCCAGCATGGCGTCATCCGTGGCGAACTCGGCGTAGGGCTTGCTTTCCGCCTCGATCTCGAGCTCGCAGCCGGTGGACAGGGCCCCGGCCTCGAAGCAGCGGCGCACTTTGTCCTCCAGGACGGCAAGTTCGGCCCGCGAACCGGCCCGAACGTACCAGCGGCCCTCGGTCACCTCAGGGATGGCATTGGGCGCCTCACCTCCGCGAGTGACGACGCCGTGGATGCGTAACCCGGGCTCAAGCTGCTGGCGCAGCAGCCCGATGGCCACCTGGGCGACCGTGAAGGCGTCGGCCGCATTCACTCCGCGTTCGGGATAGGCGGCGGCATGGCTCGCCCGGCCCCGATACCGGATCTTGCTGTGGGAGACGGCGTACGGCTCGGCCCGGGCCACGTCAAGCGGACCCGGGTGTACCATCATGGCCGCATGCACGCCGTCGAACGCGCCACCGTCCAGCAGTTCGATCTTCCCGCCACCGCCCTCTTCCGCCGGCGTGCCGAAGACGGTGAGAGTGATGCCAAGTGCATCGACCACGGGGGCCAGCGCCGAGGCTGCGCCGACGGCGGCCGCGGCGATGATGTTGTGCCCGCAGGCATGCCCCAGCCCCGGCAGCGCATCGTATTCAGCGCAAATTCCCAAGTGCAGGCCGCCGCTGCCCACTGTGGCGGCAAACGCCGTCGGCAGTCCGCACAGGTTTTTCCGGACGCTGAAGCCCACCCCGGCGAGTTCTGCAGCCACCCAGGTGGAGGCGTTGACCTCCGCCCAGGCGACTTCCGGATTGGCGTGGATGCGGTGCGAGAGGGCCAGCAGCCGGCTCTCCAACGCATCGATCCGGGTGCCGACCACGTCCTTGAACTTGTTCATAGGTCCCCCGGGACACCGTAGCGCGGTGCGCTGTCCGGACGGACCGCGCGGGTCAGATAATCCACCTTTTGCGGTTCCCAGAGCTGCCAGATCTCGGCGAGACGGGCAACCGGATCGTCCTCGTCCCAGTCCACCCGAAGGTCCGTGACGGCCCAGGCCGCTTGGTCGACCACGACGAGGCCGGCCGAATGCTGCGGACCCTCCTCGCCGCCGGCGTCGCGTCCGGCGGCCAGACCCGCAAGAAGCCGGTCCTCAAAGGCGCCGGTGGCCGCGCGGTAGCAGGCCATGATGGCGTCCACCACTTCCGGGGAGGAGAGCAGGTTTCCGGCCGCAACGGCGCCGTCGCCTTTCACAGTGCGGTGGGTGCCGAGGGTCCCGGATCCGCTGAAGGAGCCGGTGCCGCCATGGGCGTCGACCACGCTGAGCTGGCGGTAGGCGACGTCGGGCGTTTCGGCCACCAGCTTGGCCATGGCCTCTTCAGCCGGCGTGCCGGCTTCGAGCAGGTCAAGCAGCCGTGCGCCAAGCCTCGGATCGGTAATGTTCTGAGATGCGGCGCCGCCCACGCCTTGGCGCAGATGCACGCAGCGCGCGGCCACGGCGGGCGATGACGAGGTGACCACCATGCCGAAAGCACCGGAATGCGGATCGCGGGCTACAAGGGAAAACGTCATGGTAAATCCTTCTAGTTGGCTGAGGCGACAGGATTGCCGAGGACGGCGGTGGCGTCGATCTCCACCAGCCATTCGGGGCGGGCCAGGGCGCTGACGACTAGGCCGGTGGAGACGGGGTAGACGCCTTTGAGCCACTTGCCCATGGTCCGGTAGACGGGTTCCCGGTGGCGCGGATCGATCAGGTAAACGGTGACCTTCACTATGTCCTGGAGGCTGCCGCCGGCCTCCTCCAGAAGCGTCCTGATGTTGGCCATGGCCTTCTCAGCCTGCGCCTCGACGTCGCCGATCCCGACGGACTGCCGCGAGTCCAGGTCCTGGCCGATCTGCCCGCGCAAGTAGACAACGCCGTTGGCGACCACTGCCTGGCACAGATCGTTGTCCAGATTCTGCTCCGGGTAGGTTTCTTTGGTGTTGAAGGGTCTGATCCTAGTGTGCGCCATCAGTCCGGCACCCCGCCCAGGATCTTGTCGGATAGTCCTGCGGAGGCTTTGACCAGGCCCAGCGGCCCGTCGAAGTCGAAGTTGCGGTACACGGCGCCCAGTTGGGCGAAGGGCGGAGACTGCGCAAAGAGCTGGAAGGTGAGGCGGTGACCGGCATAGTCGCTGTTGAGCAGGTCGCGGGCAAAGGCCAGCAGCTTGCGCCGGTCCTCAGAGACCCAGTTGTCGTTGATGGAGTAGAACTTCTCCAGCCAAGGGGACACCTCCGGGTCGCTGAAGGTGGCCGCATCCGGGGTGATGCAGATCTGGCCACCGCACAGTTCGCGGGCGATGTGCATCATGGCCGGAAGCTGGGACAGCGCAGTCACGCGTCCTGCGTAGAGCAGTGACTGGTTGGGCATGAGCAGGCCGCCTGGGCTGGTTTCGGCATTGGCGATGGCGGCCGTGAGGTGCGCGTTGATGCTTTCGCGGTAGCAGGCCAGCTGGGCCAGCTTCTCCTGGACGGCCTGCTGTTTTTCCAGCCCGGTCTGCTTCACGTTCCACAGCGCCGCACCGATCATGAGGTCGGCCAGGTGCAGAGTGCGCTGGACAAAAGGGAAGGCGCTGTAACGGTGCAGGGTGGAGCGAATGAATGCAGCCGCCTTGGTGTGTCGGTAGAAGAGCACGTCCTCCCAGGGGATCTCGACGTCGTCAAACACCACCAGCGATTCCACCTCGTCCACTCGGTTCGAGAGCGGGTAGTCGGCCGACGGTCCTTTGCCGGCAAAGCCGTTGCGCGAAATGAACTTCAGCCCGGGCGTGCCCATGTCCATGACAAATCCGACGGCATAGTCGGAGAGTTCGCTGTTGCCCCAGTTGGCAATCGTCGGCTTGGTGAATGCCTGGTTGGAGTATGCGGCAGCCGTCTCATACTTGGCGCCGCGGACCACAATGCCGTTGTCGGTCTCGCGGACCACGTGCAGCAGCATGTCCGGGTCCTGGTCCTGCGGGGCCTTGGAGCGATCGCCCTTGGGGTCCGTGTTGGCAGAGACGTGGAACGGGTCGGCCGTGATGGATTTCGCTATGTGCCGGCGAATATTCTCGGAAAACCGCGGGTCTACCTCATTGAGGACGTCTTGGCCGTCGAAAAGGGACCACATTTCGCCGATTGTCTCGTCGCCCACACGGGTGACGACGCCGCCGGCCTCGCGCTGGACCAGGTCCACGGCAGCCCGCTTGTCGGCCCAGTCCTGATGGGTTTTCGGCAGCCGGTTGGCAATCGCGTTCAGTTCGCCGGTGGTCTCGTCCGTGTACGCCATCACCTCTTGCGTGGCTTCTTCATGGGCCAGGTCATAAATGCGGGCTCGAACATCGACAATCGGTTTGAACATGGGGTGCGTGGTGACGTCGTCAACCTTTTCCCCGTTGATCCAAACCTGGCGGCCGTCGCGGATGGACTCGCGATATTCATTTCCAGTGCGGATCATTTGGCGTTCTCCTTGGTGTTCTTGCGGTATGTTGGGCCCGATCCGGGATAGTCGTCGAAGACAGACGGCGGGACGGGAATGGGTTTGGCATAGGTCTGTGCGCTGTAGATCAGGGGCTCCCCGCCGTGCGATTCGATATCGGTGACGAGACCGATATAGATCCGGTGGGTGCCGGCTTCAACGACCTGATGGATACTGCAGTCAAAACTGGCGACGGCGTCACGGATTCGCGGGGAACCGGAGGGAGCCTGCTCCCATTCACCGCAACTGAAGTCCCACGGATCCTTACCCGGCCAGGGACGTCCGGCGAACGTGTCCGCTACGTGGTCGTGCCGGCTCCCCAGCACGTTGACGGTGAAGCTCCCGTTGGTCTTGATGGCCTCGTTGATGGGGCTTCGCCCATTGATGCACACCAGCACCAGGCGGGGGTCCGCCGAGACTGAACACATGGCGCTCACTGTCTGGGCAAACCGGCCCGTTTCGCCGTCGGTGGCCACGACCGTGACGCCGGTCGCCACGACTGCCATCGCGGCAATGAATGGGTCCCGAGGGCGGCCTTCCGGCGGTGCGGCGGGGGAGGTGCGTTCGGCTGAAACAGTCATCGTTGGCTCCTTTGTCCGATTGCGGATGTTGTCTGCAATCAGTATTCGGAGCACGTTAGATATGTGTCCAACATAACTTTCAGACTATAGCCTTCGATTTTTTAGATACCTTGAGCACGAGGGGGATAGGGATGCAGGCGAGTGACGGAGAAGCGTCCGCCGTGGGCTGGCTATACCCGGATGCCCAGTGAGGTCCTGCACTGGTCGATGAAGGCAACGGCCCTCCGGGTGAGGCGGACGCCGTTGAGATGCACCGCACCCACGTTTAGCCCGGGAAGCGCACCGGTCAGTGGTCTGGTCACGAATCCGAGCCCCTCGTAGCTCATGTTGATGTTGGTTCGCTGGCTCAGGATGGAGTAGCCCAGGCCGCGGGCCACGAGGGCCCTGACCATTTCGAAGCTGGTGGTGCGGTGGCGGATGTTTGGGGTGAGGTTCTCGTCCGTGAAGAAGGACAGGAAGTAGTCGCCGCCCGGCGGGAGGTCGAACAGAATCAACGGTTGCGGCGCTAATTCCTTGAGCGAAAGCGCTTCACGACCGGCCAGCTCATGGCGCTCGGGCAGGATGACGTAGGGCGGCGTGGAGATGACAACATTGACCGTCAGGTCCTTGGAAAGGCTGCCTTTGCCGAAGTCGTAGTCGTACAGGATGGCCAGGTCCAGAGATCCGTCGCGCAGCTGCTCCTCCATCTGGGTGTGCGACCCCTCGATGAAGCTCAGGTCCACTCCGGGATGGTTCCTGGTGAAGTCGGCGATGATGCGCGGCAGCAGGATGGGCGCCAGTGTGCTGTAGCAGCCCACCACCAGCTTTCCGGAGAGCGATTCGCTGGATTCCCGGGCGGAATTGCGAAGGTCCTCCATACCGGACACCAGCCTGCGGGCATCCGTCAGGACCTGTTGGCCCACGTTGGTCAGCGACAGACCGCGCGGATGGCGGATGAAGATCTGCACGCCGAGCGCCTCTTCCAAGTCCGCCAGCGCCGTCGAAACGGCCGACTGGGAAAGGTAGACGCGTGCCGCGGCTGCCGTTACGCTCCCGGTTTCGGCCGCGGCGATCAGGTACTCCAGTTGGCGCAAACTGACGTTTGACATCGATTTAACCGAAACCCTTCTTCGAATACATCTGTTTTACACGGTGTGTGATCCACTGCATAGTCGTTCTCAGCGCCATCGCAGTCGCCTGACTCAAGGAGGAGTCCATGATCGATCCCGATCTTCAGCTTTTGTTTGACACCCTCGCTATCGATTCGACGTGGGGACGGGAGCGGGAGCTGGCCGAGTTCATGGCCGAGCAGATGCGCTCCTGGGGGGTGGACGACGTAGAACTGGTCGAGTCCGCGCCCGGCCGGCCCAGTGTTGGCGGGCGAATCCGCGGTTCTGGCGGCGGAAAGTCACTGATCCTCAACGGGCACCTGGACATCTACGAAACTTCACCTGACTGGACCCGAGACCCCTTCAGTCCCGAGGTTGAAAGCGGCCGGGTGTATGGGGCCGGCATTGCCGATATGAAGGCGGCGACGACAGCGGCCCTGGCCGTCATCCGGCGCATCGCCACGTCCGACGAGCGTCCGCGTGGGGACGTCATATTCCAGGGTGTGTCGTGTCATTTTGAGGGCGGCGTGGGCACCCGTTCGCTGCTGGACGCCGGCTTCGCCGCCGATGCCGCCATCTGCGGCGAACCCACCGACAACACCATTGGCACCGTGCACCGCGGCGCCGCCTACCTGAAGATCACCACCTTTGGCAAGCAGGCGCACACCTCCGCCAAGGAGATGGGCCTGAACGCCATCGAAACCATGGAACCCGTCCTGGCCGCGATGCGGGAACTGGAGGGAGTCATGCCCTACACCCCGCACCCGGACCTCCCGGGCGGCCCCAACCTGAACATCGGCACCATCCACGGCGGGACCAAGCACAACCAGGTGCCTGACCGTTGCGAAATGACCTGCGACATCCGCCTGCTGCCGTCACAGGATCCCTATGATGTCAAACTGCAGGTCGAGCAAATGATCAGCAGCCTCAAGACTACCGATCCCCGCATCGAGGCCACCGTGGACTTCAGCGACCACTGGCTCAGCGGCCCGCGCCTGCCCTACGAGATCGACCGTTCCTCCGACATCTCTACCACCGTGGCGGCCGCCGTCACTGCGACGGGCACAGCCCCCGTGTACCAGGGCATCCAGTTCTGGACAGACATGGTGCCGCTTAAGCAGTTCGGCATCCCCGCCGTCAACATCGGTCCCGGCACCCCGCCGTACAGCTGGGCCGACGAATGGGTCGAACTGGCCAAGTACCGGCAGATCATCGACATCTATGCCAACTCAGTAAACCTTTGGTGCAAGTAAACGCCCCGCTTAGCGAAAGGAACTTTGCCCCCATGAAAGACCTCAACCGAATCGCCGCCCTCACTGGCGCGGCCGTTGCCGCCACGCTCGCCCTCGCCGGCTGCGGAGGCGCCGCCCCGGCAGCCGACGGAAGCAAGGCCCCTATGGTGGCCACGAAGACCTCCGGCATATTGAATGTCGGCATCGATCTCACCTACCCGCCCTACGACATGCTGACCGACGGCAAGCCCGCCGGTTTCGACGTGGACGTCATGAACGCCATCTCCGCCGATTTGGGACTCAACCCGCAGTATTCCGACACGCGGTTTGCCCAGATCGTCGCCGGCATCAAGGCCGACCGCTACGACGTCATTGCTTCCACTCTGTACGTCTCCTCGGCCCGCAGCAAAGAGGTGGACTTCGTCCCGTACTTCCAAACCGGAAACTCGATCGTCGTCCCCAAGGACGCCGCCGCGCTGACCGGCGCTCAGTCGCTCTGCGGCAAGAAAGTATCGGTGGTCACCGCCACGGTGATCGCCAAGATCATGCCGACAACCGAGAGCGCTAAGTGCAAGGCCGCTGGCAAGGACGCTATCACCGTTCAGGAATTTCCCACCGATCCGGAAGCCACCCAGGCCCTGCTGTCCGGGCAGGTGGACGCACAGATGACGGACGCCGCTGTTGCCAAGACGGTGGTCGAAAAATCCAACGCTCGCCTAAGGATCAGCTCCGATGCCCTCATCTACCCGGTCGCCGTCGGTCTGGCCGTACGCAAGGGAAACACTGCGCTGCAGGAGGCCCTGACCAAGAGCGTGGAGAACCTGAAGACCTCCGGCTCGTTCGCCAAAATCCTGAAACAGTACAACCTGGAACCTGTTGACCCGGCGGTGCTGGCCGAATCCCTGAAGCAGGGCTAGCAATGACCTTCGACTGGGCTTACACCTTTTCCCTCTTTGGCGACCCCGAACTCTGGAAGGCTGCCGGCGTCGTCGTCGTCCTAAGCATCCTCGCCTGGTTCATTGCGAACATCGCTGGCATCCTCCTGGCGTTGATGAAGGAATCGCGCTCGAAACTGCTCTCACGGGTTGCCGGCATCTACGTCTGGCTGTTCCGGTCGCTCCCGCTGCTGGTGCTGCTGGTCTTTGCGTACAACATCCCGCAGGTCTTCCCGGCCACCCAGGTGGTCCTGGGTTCCTCGTTCAACGCGGCGCTGATTGCACTGGTCCTGAGCGAGGCTGCCTACATGGCCGAAATCCACCGCGGCGGCCTGCTCTCGGTCTCCATCGACCAGCGCGAGGCGGCGCGGGCCCTGGGGCTGCCGTACGGGCAAGTCCAGCGGCACGTGGTGATCCCCCAAGCCTTCCGCATCGCGCTCCCGGCGCTCGGCAACGAGTTTGTCTCCATCCTGAAGCTGACCTCGTTGGCAAGCGTGATCTCGCTGCAGGAGATCCTGCTCGTGGGCCAGCGCCTCTATACGCAGAACTTTCTCGTGCTGGAAACCCTACTGGCCGTGGCCGTCTTCTACGTCCTGCTGGTGACGGTCTTCGACCAGCTCCGGGCCCTGCTGGAACGCAAGCTCGACGTCAACAGGCGCCGGCCCGCCCTCCAGACAGAGCCGGACTGCGCCCCGGACTGCCGGGTAATCCGGGGCCGCGAGCGTCGGCCGCACAACGGCGAGAAGCTGGTCCGTGCACAAGGCGTCACCAAATCCTTCCACGGCAACCAAGTGCTCAAGGGCGTCGACGTCGATGTCCACGCGGGCGAGGTGGTGGTGGTGATCGGCCCGTCCGGTTCCGGCAAGACCACATTGGTCCGCACACTGAACCACCTCGAGCCGGCCGACGGCGGCGTGATCGAGGTCAACGGCCAGCTTCTGGGCACCAGGCTCGGCGCCCAGGGGCGGATCGTGGCCCTGTCCGACAAGGACATCTCGCTCCAGCGGCGCAACGTGGGCATGGTGTTTCAGCGCTTCAATCTCTTCCCGCACAAGACAGCCTTGGAAAACGTGACCCTGGCACCTGTCCAGCTGCGGCAGATGTCCACCGCAGAAGCCGAAGCCTTCGGCATGCAACTGCTGGGTAAAGTGGGCATGGCGGCCCACGCTAAGAAATATCCGCACCAGTTATCCGGCGGCCAGCAGCAGCGCGTAGCCATCGCTCGAGCCCTGGCCATGAAGCCGTCCGTGATGCTCTTCGACGAACCTACCTCCGCCCTGGACCCGGAACTTGTCCAGGAGGTATTGTCCGTCATCGCCGACCTGGCGCAGGAGGGCATCACCATGGTGATCGTGACCCACGAAATGAAGTTGGCCCGCGACGTTGCAGACTGGGTCGTTTTCATGGAAGACGGTGCAGTGGGCCAGCAGGGGCCGCCAGAATCGGTGTTCGGCCTCAACGCTGACCCTCGCATTAAGCGGTTTGTACAGACCGTCTCCGACGTTGTGCTGGACCCGGAAACACCCGTCCTAAGCTAGCTCACGGTCCATCTTGGGGCGGGCGATCCCGAACGGATCGTCCGCCTCCGTTCTGCCCCGAGTGATGGCGACCAGATCGCCAAGGCGATCCTCAAAAAATACGGGAGTGAGGCATCATGCGGTGACCGTCTCGGCGAATCAGGCGGAGACTCGTTGGTGGATTACCACCCTGATGGTGGGGGTTGCTGTCGGGGGTCAGGCCGCCTGGGTAGTTATTGGTCCCAGGCTCGCAGCGTAATCGGGTGCGAGGATGCTCAGCCGGTATTCGGACTGGAGCGGATCTACGTGTGCAGGCAGATGGTGGGACCGCGAGCAAGTCCGGAGTTCTTCCAGCGCGTCGGGCTCGATCCAGGCCCGGGTCATGTCGAGCTCCAGCGTCATGCCCGCGGTGAGCGAGTTGGCACGCTTCATCACGTCATACAGGCCGTGGACGCTTTTGGACGTCACGCGGCCCTGGGTGGCAACCTGGGCCTTTGCGCAGTCGAGGTCCACGCGGACCAGCACTCGAAGCTTGTCTGTCGTCACGAAAATTTCTCCGCTCTCAGTTGGGTGCCACAACGCTGTGGCGCCCCGGACAACCATAGACGAAATGTGATCCACGCAACATATCTGCCGGTGTTGGATATTTCCGCCGGCCAGGGGCGAGGTACGGCTTGCTGCCCGGCCTCACCACGGAAAGTTGAAGCTTCAACTAAATTACTTTACATAAGGCAGGTTATCGGCTAAAAGTCAGGCTAGTTGATGGCCTGATATCAGGCTATAATTCCCAGCATGAGAACCGTACCGCTCAGCGAAGCCAAGGACAAGCTGTCCGCCCTCGTGGAGGAAGCAGACACGACGCACGAGATCATCCAGATCACCCGGCACGGGCACCCGTCAGCGGTGCTGATGTCCGCCGATGACCTGGAATCCCTCCAGGAAACCATCCACTGGCTCTCACAGCCGGGCATCCGTGAAGACCTGGACCAGGCCCGGCGGGACATCGTCGGGGGCAACACGACCAGCGGCGCGGACCTCCGCCGTGAATTCGGGCTGCCGCCGCGGTGACCGGGACAGAATCCACCGGTTCCGCCCCATGGAACGTCGAGGTCACCAGCCCGGCACTGAAGGGTTTCCGGCGACTGCCGGAAAAAGCAGCAACCGCGATCGTCGAATTCGTCACCGGCGCACTGGCTGACAACCCCCACCGGCTCAGCAAACCCCTCACGAACGAAATCCTCGGACTCCGCACCGCACGGCGCGGCGACTACAGGGTGCTGTTCACCCTCGACTTCGAAGAGCACATCCTGTACGTCCACCGCATCGAACACCGCTCCGACGTCTACAGCCGCGCTAGGCGAACTCCTGACCGGTGGTTCTTGCACAACTGACCGCGGTCACGGCCGCGGGAAGAGTCTGGCGCGTCGGATTCCGCCCGGAACCCTGGGCCTTGGAGCGGCTGGGCATGGGCCACCGACGGCCGCCTACCCGGCGGTGATCCGCACCGGCAGGGACTCGAACCCGCGGAGTACGTTGTGCAGGATCGGCACCGGGGCGCCGTCCGGTTCGATGGTAGCTACCCGCTGGAGCAGCTGCTGCAGTACGATTTCCATTTCGAGCCGGGCGATGGGCTGGCCCACGCATTGGTGCAGGCCCATCCCGAAGGCGACGTGGCCGGAGGCGTTGCGGTCGAGGTCGAACTCGTCGGCGTTGTCACCCCATTTGCGGGGGTCCCGGTTCGCGGCCCCGAGGAATACCAGCACCTTCGCGCCGGCGGGGAGGTGCACGCCGCCCAGGACGGTGTCCACGGCTACGGTCCGGTGAAACTTTTGGAACGGCGATTCCAGGCGCAGCGCCTCGTCGACGGCGAATTTGGCCATCTTGGGGTTTTCCCGCAGCCGGGCCCAGGCCTCGGGGTGGCGGGCCAGCACCGAGAGCGTGTTGCCGATGCCGAAGATGGTGGTGTCCACGCCGGCGGACAGCAGGGCCCGGACCAGCAGTGTGGCCTGCTGTTCAGTGATCAGTCCGTCCTTCACGCGTTCCCAGATCTGGGCCCCGAAGCCGGTGTCGTCCAGGTTTTCGCGCTGGCAGTTGCGCATCACCGCGGCGGCGTGCTCGTCACCTTGGGCGAAGGCCTGCTTGAAGATGTAGTTTTCCGGGCCGAACGCGTTGAACACCATGTTGCCGTACGGCAGCAGGTGTTCACGGCCGACGTCGGGGATCCCCACTGCGTCCGGGAAGACACGCAGGGGGTACTTTTCGGCGAGGTCTGTGATGGCGTCGAATCGCTCGCGGCGTGCCAGCTGTTCCGTCAGCTCAATGGCCGGCGGCGTGAACGGCTCCCGGAGGGCGCGGACGGTTCCGGGGTTGATGACGCCGGTCAGCGCGCGGCGCATCACGGTGTGGATGGGCGGGTCCGATTCGAGGATGCTGGGCGGGCGCCATCCTGAGTCCCTCCGGATGTCCCGCGGGCCCAGGCCGCCGGAGGAGATGTAGGTTTCGAAGTCGGTGAGGACCTCGTAGACCTCCTGGTACCCGGCCACGGCGTAGCTGCCGGTGCTCTCCAGGTAGGAGACGGCGCCGGCGCCGCGGAGACGCCCCAGGAACGGGTACGGGTCGAGGAGGTTTGCGGTCTCGAAGGGGTCCTCGCCCAGGACGTTGGCTTCATGGGTGGTAACGGTCATGGGAAATGCTCCTGGTGACGAAACTTGGCTGGGGGCGGACTGGTCAACGGCCGGACCGAAGGAGTGGGCTGGAGACGGGGTGAAGGACTCGGCTAGAGGTCCAGGACCAAGCGCGGGCAGCCGGCAGCGGCTCGGGAGACGCAGACCAGCATGATCTCCCCGGCTTCGCGGTCTTCCTCGGTGAGGACGGCGTCGCGGTGCTCGGGCTCGCCGGAGATGATCTGGGTTTCGCAGGTGCCGCACAACCCGCCGCGGCAGGAGGACAGGACGCGCACGCCCACCTCTTCCACGGCTTCGAGGATGGTTTTGTCGTTCGGCACCGTCACGGTGGTTCCGGTCCGGGCCAGTTCCACTTCGAACGGTGCGTTGGCCGCGGCGGCGCCGAGGGTGGACGCGACGAAGCGTTCGGTGTGCAGCGCACCGGGGGGCCAGCCCATGCAGCGTTCTTCCACGGCGCCGAGCAGTCCGCCGGGGCCGCAGGCGTACACCAGCATGTGGGCCCGGGGCATGCCGAGGATCCGGTCAAGGTCCAGCCGGCCAACCTCGTCCTCGGCGAGGATGCGGATACGGTCAGTGCCGTACCGGTCCTCCAGGTGCTGGGCGAACGCCATGGTTTTCCGGCTTCGGCCGCCGTAGATCAGGGTCCATTCCTTGCCGGCAGCATCGGCCGCCTCAAGCATCGGGATCAGCGGGGTGATGCCGATCCCGCCGGCGAGGAAAAGGTAGCGGCGCGATTCGCGCAGGGGGAAGTTGTTGCGCGGCTCCGAGATGGTGAGCGGTGTACCGGCCAGCAGGGCATGTACCGCCTTTGACCCGCCGCGGGAATCGGGCACATGTAGCACACCGATCCGCAGGTGGTCTAGCTCCTCCGGGGAGGAGCACAGTGAGTACTGGCGCACCAAGCCGTCGCCGACATGGACGTCGATGTGCGCGCCGGGCTGCCAGGGCTGGAACGGCTGGCCGTCCACGCGCCGCAGTACCAGGGAGACCACCTGGTCCGCCACAATGTCCACCTGGTCGACGACGGCGTCGATGGTGGCTCCTGCAGGTGCAGTCATGAGGGTCTTCACTTCCTTTGGAAAGGCTCGCCTGCCCGGCGGCCCGGCCTGAATGAGGGCTTAATTCAGGTTAGGTGTTCCACAACACATCAGGCGGAGATCTTTCCGTCCAACGGAAAGACCGGCCAGGCGGAAGTCGGCGAAGCCTGCACTACTGCGGCAGATGCTCCACACCCAGCCGCCGGGCGATGCCCCGCGCGGCGATGTTGAGCACCGGAACCACCGTGCCCACCGGCGCGGGTCTGCCCCGGGTGACGATGCCCAGCGCGGCAACCACCTGCTTGTTCGGCAGGAATACCGGGACGGCCAGGCCGTAGTTGTCCGGCCCCGCCTCCTCTTCCGTGGTGGCGTAGCCGCTGGCCCGGACCCGCTCGATCTCGGCGGCCAGCACCACGGGACTGGTGATGGTGCGGGGCGTGTGCGGCTCCAGCCGCTGGACAGCGGAGGAAAACAGGTCCTTGGCCCCGTAGGCCAGCATGATCTTGCCTGCGGCGCTGGCGTGGAGCGGCAGGCGCGCGCCCACCCGCCGGAACGGCTGTCCTGCGCCGGTGCCGGACATCCGCTCCACCAGTAGGACCTCCTGCCCGTCCAGGATGAACAGGTTCACCACGTTGTGGGTGACGAAGAGGACATCCTGCATGAACGGGGCAGCCACCTCGGCGATGTTCTGCTGCGCGGGGGCCAGCAGGCCAAGGCGCCAGATCCGCTGGCCCACACGGTATTCGCCATGCAGCTTTTCCAGGCCGCCCCAGGCCACCAGTTCGCCGGCCAGCCGGTGCGCGGTGGCCACCGGCAAGCCTGCACGGCGGGCCATGGCGCTGAGGCTCTGGACGGAATGTTCAGTGTCGAAGGTGCCCAGCAGGGCCAGTGCGCGGGACGTCACGCTCGCCGCCTGCCGGGCGGCGGCAGCGCCGGCGGCATCCGGAAGCGTCCGGGACCGGGCTGTCGCAGCCGGCCGGCGGACGGTGGGTCCGTTCGGGGCAGCGTTTGCCATGCAGCACCCCTTCCGAGCGGAACGTTGAGGGACGGCGGCGCCCCACGTTGAGGTCATGCCGTCTGTTGCCATGTTAAGGCCCGACGCCGGCGCCTCCCTACTTGTGAAAGGTGAGGTTCCGGCGTCGCGCGTCAAAGGATGGTGCTCAGCCAGCGACGGACGCGAGGGCCGAGCCGCGGTACGCGCCGAGGCCGCCGTCTACGCGGATGTCGGAGCCGTTCACCCAGCCCGACTCCGGGCGGAGCAGGAAGTCGATGACGGGGGCGATATCGTCCGGTTCGCCGAAGCGGCCCAGCAGCGCACCGGCGCCCTCGACCTTGTCGCGTCCGTGGTCCTTCTTGAAGTCCTCCAGGATGGGTGTGGCCACGGGGCCGGGGCTGACGCTGTTGACGCGGATGCGCTGCGGCAGCAGTTCAGCGGCCAGATGCTCGGTGAGGAACCGGACGCACTGCTTGGAGAAAAGGTAGGACTCGCCCGTGATCTCTTTGTCGTTGGCAACGGAATCCAGCGCGGCGGCCTGGTCCGCGGCGAGTGCGAAAGCGGAGCACCGTTCCTTTACATCGCGCCACTGCACGGCAACGCTGGAGGCCAGGTTCACGACGGCGGTCCCCTCGCCGAGCAGCGGGGCCAGGGTGCGGACCAGTCCGCGGACGCCGAAGACGTTGACGGACAGCACCGTCCGCCAGGGTGCGGTGCCGGGGACGCCGGCAATGTTGGCCAGGCCCGCGATGCCGTGCGGAGCGGCGGCGGCTGCTGCTGCCGCGGCGGCGTCGAGGCCGGCCTGGCTGGAGAGGTCCGCCTGCACGAAGGTGCCGCTGAACTGCGTGGGCGCGTTGCGGTCGATGCCGATCAGCGGCACCCCGCGCCCGGACAGGATCTGCGCCGTCCGGGCGCCGATGCCGGAGGATACCCCGGTGAGGACGATGGGCAGCTGCTCTTGGGACATGGAGACTCCTCGTTGGTGCGTGATGCGCTTCACTCCATAGTGGCAAGGAGAACCAATCGATTGTCACAGCTTTTCCGTTGGACGGAAAGATCCGGGCGGATTGTGACCGGTGCCTTGAGACTGGGATGAGCAATCCCCTTTAGCCGAAAGGACAGGCCATGACGGCAGCCCACTACCAGGTCCTGGACCCGGCCACGCTCGAGCTTGTGGGGCACGCTCCGGAAAACACCGAGCAAGATGTCGAACAGGCGGTTGCCGACGCCCACCTGGCCGCACCCCGCTGGGCCGCCGACCGCGAAGCCCGCCGCGCCGCCCTGCTTAGCGGTGCTGCCCTGATCCGTCGCGACCTGGATTCCCTTGCCACGTTGCTCTCCCGGGAGCAGGGCAAGCCGAAGACGGAGGCCGCGGGTGAATTCACCGTTGCGGCCGGACTTTTTGAGTACTACGCGAACCTGGCGTGGGACGAGACGGAGCCCCTGGCACCACGGGACGACAGGACACTTGAGGTCCAGTACCGGCCGGTAGGCATCGTTGGCACCATCACGCCGTGGAACTTTCCCATCTCCCTGCTCTGCGTGAAACTCGCCCCTGCCCTGCTGGCCGGCTGCACGGTGATCGCCAAGCCCTCCCCGTCCACGCCCCTGTCCACCCTTGCGCTGGTCAACCTCCTCAACGAGGTCCTCCCGGCCGGGGTGCTGCAGGTCCGGACCAGTTCGCGGCGGACGGTCAACGTTGCCCTGAGCACCTCTCCGGGCATCCGCAAGATCTCCTTCACCGGCTCCACGGAGGTGGGCATCTCCATCGCCCAGCAGGCTGCTTCCACGGTCAAGCGTGTCACCATGGAGCTTGGCGGCAACGATCCTGCCATCGTGCTGGAGGACGCTGATCTCGCCGTTACAGCCCGCGGGATCGTGGGTAGCGCGTTCCGTAACGCCGGCCAGGTGTGCATGGCGGTTAAGCGTGTGTATGTGCCGCGCGGCCGCAGCAGGGACCTGGCCGAGGCCATCGCCGTCGAAGCGTCCCGTCATGTGCTGGGCCATGGCATCCACGAGGGCACCACCATGGGGCCCATGCACAACGAGGCCCAGCTCAAACTCGTCCGCGGTCTGGTTGACTCTGCTGTCGGCGCCGGCGCCCGCATCATCACCGGCGGCACCGCCGGTTGCGACCTGCCCGGCTACTTCCTCTCTCCCACCGTGGTGATCGACGCCGAGCCGGGCATGGACCTGGTGGAACAGGAACAGTTCGGCGCGGCGCTGCCGGTCGTGGCCTACGACGACCTCGATGAAACCATCGCGGGCCTTAATGGCGGGGAGTTCGGCCTGGGCGCTTCCGTCTGGAGCCCCGACCAGGAGCGCGCCTACGCGACCGCCTCACGGATCGAGGCCGGAACGGTCTGGGTCAACCAGCACACCCTGGTGGAGCCGGACGCCCCGTTCGGCGGCTGGAAGGCCTCCGGCGTAGGCCGTGAGCGCGGCCGCTGGGGGCTGGAGGAATACCTGGAAACCCGCGTGATCAATGCCCGCCCCCACTCCTGATCCCGCACCAACACTTCAGAAGGACTTCCTGTGAGCGTCGAACTGATCACTCTTGGCACCGCCGCCGGCCCGGCCATCCGCGGACCGGAAAACGGCATCTCCAGCGCGCTGGTGGTGGGCGACGCCTTCTACATGGTGGACTTCGGCATGGGCTGCTCCCGCGCCGCCCATGAGGCAGGACTCCGCGGCAAGGACTTCGTGGCCGGTTTCATCACCCATCTGCATTCGGACCACGTGGTGGAACTTCCCGGCTTCCTGCTTTGGAACTGGGGGAACCCCGTGGAGGGCTTCACCGGCCCTGTTTCCATTGTTGGCCCGGGCAAGGACGCGACCCGCCCCGGCGGCGCGGGGCTTTCGGGCACCAGCGGGCTGGTGTCCCACGCGTTGCAGGCCTTCTCCTACGACATCGATATCCGGGTCCATGACGAGGCCCGCCCGGACCTGGCCTCCCTCCTGCGCACCGTGGACCTCACCATGCCCGAGCATGGGACGCCGGACGCGGCCCGCCCGTTTGACGTCTACGAGGATGACCGGGTCAAGGTCACCGGCATCCTGGTGGAGCATCCGCCAGTCCGGCCCGCGCTGGCGTTCCGCTTCGATACCGACGCCGGGTCGGTGGTGTTCTCCGGCGACACCGCCGAATGTGATGCCCTTGCCGTGCTCGCCAGCGGTGCCGACGTCCTGGTCCATGAAGCGGTGAACCTGGACTTCTACGCGGGCAAGGGTTTCGCGCCGGAGTTCCTGAACCACCAGCGGATCGCGCACACCCCGCCCGAGGGCGCCGGCCGCGTGGCCGCCGCCGCCGGCGTGGGGCGCCTGGTGCTCTCCCATCTGGCCGGCCGCGCCGAGCCGCAGTGGTGGCGCAGCCGTGCCGCCTCCGCCTTTGACGGCCCCGTGGACGTGGCCGTCAGCGGCCAGCGCTTCGCCATCGGCAGCCCCGTCCTGGCACCCGCATAAGAAGGAATCCAGCCTGAGGAATCCTCCCGTCACCCTCCAACAAGGACAGCTCTTGGCACTGCCGTCGCCCACCACAGCGCTTGATGACAGAAGGACGACGGCGGACGGGGCCTGGCTTGCCGTCGTCGCCGCGGGCATCGCGGCAGCCATGCATATCTGGAAGCTGCCGGCCGCCCTGGCCGGCATCCAGGCGGACCTGGGCACCACGCTGGTGCAGGCCGGGCTGCTGCTGGGCATCATCCAGGTGGCCAGCGTGCTCGGTGGCCTGGCCACGGCCGTGGGCGGGGAAATGGCGGGCCTGCGCCGCCTCCTGGTCCCCGGACTCATCCTGCTCAGCACCGCCTCCGCGCTGGGCGCGGCCGCCGCCAGCACCGAACTACTGATGGCGGCCCGCACCCTGGAGGGTGTCGGCTTCCTGCTGGTCGTCGTACCCGCCCCCGCCCTCATCCGCAAAGTGGCCCCGCCTCCGCGGCTCAACGTCGCGCTGGCGGGCTGGGCGACATTTCAGGGCGTGGCCACGCTGACCGGACTGTCCGCGGGTGCGCTGTTCCTCCAAGCCGCCGGCTGGCGCCAGTGGTGGCTGGTGATGGCCGTTCTCACGCTGCTCCCGGTGCCGGTGCTGCTTCGCCACGTGCCCAGGGATGTGCTCCTGGCCGACGCCGGGCTCCGGCCCGCGCTCCGCCGGGTGGGCCGCACGGTTGCCACCCGCAAGCCATGGATCACCGGGGTGGTCTTCGCCTGCTACACGGCGCAGTGGATGGCCGTGCTCGGATTCCTGCCTTCCATCTACCGGTCAGCCGGACTGGACGGCCCGTGGCCCGGCATCCTCAGCGCCATCGTGGGCGGGGTCAACGCGATCGGAGCAGTCAGCGCAGGACCGCTCATCCAGCGCGGCCTGTCCGAGCGGAGGATTATCTTCTGGACCTTCCTGGCGATGTCCGCCGCGTCCGTGGCCACGTTCGCCGTCGGCTGGGAAAGCATCCAGAACGGCATCCTCGTCCAGTTCGCCCTCATCGCCGTGTTTTCCGCCGTCGGTGGCCTCATCCCCGCCGCCGTGACCAGCTACTCGGTGCACATCGCCCCCGCGGACGGGTCCGTCACGGCCGTGCTGGGGCTGACCCAGCAGATCTTCAACGTGGGCAATTTCCTGGGGCCCATGCTGTTCGCCCTGCTCGCTACCCGCACCGGCGGCTGGGGCACCACCTGGTGGCTGACGTGCGGATTGAGCGTCCTCGGGATGGCCCTGCTGGCGTTCCTGGGAAGAGCCGACGGCAGGCCCGCCGGGAGGCATGCGGCTCGTCCCGGAAAGTGACTTTCCGGCCAACGGAAAGCTAAAATGTAAGGCTGGTCACACGAGCCTAGAGTCAAAGAAACGCCGCTGCAATCCAGCAAAGGCTCCCGCATCAACGATTGGGCATACTGTGTCTGCAACTCCACTTCCCGGCGTCGCGCCCGGCGCTGCGAACTCCCGCGATCCCCGGACCTGGTCCCGGGCCAGACGCAACCGCTACGGCTGGTTCATCACCTTTACCCTGCTTTTCCTGATGATGCTCAGCTGGGCCGACAAGGCAGTCCTGGGCATCGCCGCCGTGCCTCTGATGAAGCAGCTGGGCATCACCCCCGAGCAGTTCGGCCTGGTGGGCAGTGCCATGTTCCTGACCTTCGGCGTTGCCCAGATCGTGGCTGCACCCATCGCCAACAAGGTGTCCAGCAAGTGGATCCTGCTGGTGCTGTGCCTGCTGTGGTCCCTGGCGCAGGCCCCCATCCTGCTGTTCGCGTCGCTGCCCGCCCTCTGGGCCAGCCGCCTCCTGCTGGGCGCCGGCGAAGGCCCGCTGGCGCCGGTGCTGATGCACGGCATCTACAAGTGGTTCCCGGAGAAGAAGGGCGCTACCCCCGCGGCACTGGCGGCCTCCGGCGTGACGCTGGGCATCGTGGCGTTCGCCCCGGTCCTGGCCTGGGTGATCGGGCAGTTCGGCTGGCAGACCGCCTTCGCCGTGCTCGCCGTCGTGGGGCTGGTCTGGACCGTCTTCTGGTTCATCGCGGGCAAGGAAGGCCCCTACACCAGCCGGAAGGCAGAGCAGGACATCGACGGCATCGCCCCGGAAGAAGCTCCTGTGGTGGCGGAGACCAAAGTCCGCTACTGGCGCACCATCCTCTCCCCGAGCTGGATCTTCGCAGTCCTGGCCTCCTTCTTCGGCTACTGGACCTTCACCCTGGCCATGTCCTGGGGGCCGGCGTACTTCCAGAACGTCCTGGGCTTCAGCGGGCAGCAGTCCGGCACCATGATCGCCCTGCCCGCCGCCTGGGGCACCATCGCCACCGTCGGCCTGAGCGCACTGACCCAGCGCCTGCACCTGAAAGGCGTTCCCACGCGGAAGGCCCGCGGCTGGGTCCTCGGCGCCTCCGGAGCCTTCGCCGGCGCCTGCCTCGTGGGGGCAACCATGACCACCTCCCCGGTCCTGTCCATCGCCCTCATGGTCTTCGGCTTCGGCACCGCCCCTGCGCTCTTCGCCATCACATACCTGGTGGTGGCAGAACTGACCACCATTGGCCAGCGCGGCGCCAACCTCTCGATCGCCAACGCGGTCCTCACCACCGGCGGCGTGTTCGCACCGGCAGTCTCGGGCTTCCTGATCGGCGGCGCGGCCACCCCTGCTGACGGCTACCGCGCCGCCTTCGCCCTGGCCGGGGGCCTGATGCTGACGTTCGGCATCCTGGCCCTGGTGTTCGTCAACCAGCAGCGCGACCGCCGCCGGCTTGGCCTTGACGCAGCCGTTGTCCCCGCGCCTGTTGCACCCACCCTGACCGCCGAAGCGAAGTCTGCACACTTGGAAGCACGCACCAGGGCCTGAGCCCCTCGGTCCGGACCGCGCGTAGGTCCCGAGCCGGCCGGCGGCCGTCCTCGACGGCAAACACCCCCTGCTGATCATCGGCAGGGACTTGGCGACCGCGTTGCGACCCGGACATCAAACACACCCGAATCTTCCTCCGACAAGTGCGGCCTCCGCACCATCGCCTGAGCTGAAGAACACACGATGGACCTTGGAAGGAATCATCCATGGAGGATATTAAGTCCAGTAGCGGCGGTGGACGAACCGGCGTCTCGGGACGGATCCTGCGTGGCGGCACCGAACCTGACCCTCGGTTCACTTTGGCAAACGAACGCACGTTCCTGGCATGGATCCGCACCTCGTTGGCATTGCTGGCCGGCGGGGTCGCCGTGGAAGCCTTCATGGCCGACCTCTTCGGCCCCGAACTGCGCAAAACGGTCGCCGTTCTGCTGCTCGTGCTCGCACTCCTCGTTGGCGGCGGGTCGTTCTTCCGCTGGCTGAATGTTGAACGCTCCATGCGTCGCAAGGACCCGCTTCCGCTGCCTTGGATTGCCCCGATCCTAGCGATCGGCGGAGCCCTCGTCGCCGCCATGATGGTGGTCTTCGTCCTCGCTCGTCCCCTCTGATCCGTGCCTTCGCGACGTTACACGCCACCCCATGGCGACGCCGGACTACAGCCGGAACGCACGGAGCTGGCCTGGGGGCGCACCACCCTGTCCATGATGGCCGCGGCCGCCGTCTTCCTTCGCTGGATGCCCCACCACGGCTGGTTCGTCGGCGCCCTCGTAGCGGCCTCGGTCCTCACGGCCCTGGCCATCAACCGCACCCGCAAGCGACGTTTTCACCGCGCCATCCACGGCATCAACCAGGAAGCCATCACACCGGACATAGCTTCAACCGCCGCCGTCGCAGCGAGCGTCGTCGTCCTCGCCGGACTGGGAATCTTCACCGTCTTGCTCCTACCTGCGGAACAATAAGCTCAACCGAGGACTAGCCGGCGCCTGGTTTCCTACTTCGCCCGAGTGACGAAGATTTCAGTGCGATCGCCCTCACCACTGCCTCCACCATCACCCCTTCTGCCTGGCGGCCAAGGGCGGCAGCTGCACGTCCGCGGCGGCTAAATCCAAAAGTTCCTTTGCCAGCATGGCCAAGGCGACACATGGGCGCTTATCGGCGGCGTTTCCGAGAGATGCCCGGGCCGTGTGCGACTAACCTTGTGCGACTTCGTCCTGACTTGTCCGGGTCGACGTCGTGCCCGCACGGCGGCTTGGGCGCTGATTTTTCAACTCGTCACGCGTCGAGAGCACTCGTCGGGTCTTGCTCGAGCGCTGCGATGATGGCGGCCGGAGACGGCAGGGTAGCCTGCTCATCAGCCGGAATTGCCTCGTACGTGTAGGACGTTACGGCTAGGGGTTGAGCGGAACCATCGAGAGCGTAGCGCACAGTGCGCTCGTTCCTGGACCCGCACACCAGATCCCGACAGTTGGAGCCTGCCTGGGCAGCCGGAGCATGTCGTTGACTGCGGCGACGTAGAAGTTCAGCCGACCCAGATGCTCCGGTCTAAATTTGCCGGCCTTCAGTTCCACGACAACGTAGCCCGTTAATCGCACTAAGGAGGTCTGGGGCCCGGCCACTCCCCAGCGGCCGAGACTGCCGACAGTGGATTATGTGAGGTGCTTGCCTTCAGCAGCCCTACGTCAATGTCATCCGGGCGGGGATTTGAATCAGTGCTGTTCTATTGGGTGTGCAATTCGGCAGTTATTTTATCCTGGTTAGGTTCAAGAGTTCCCGAAGGGCGGGGCGCGGTTCGAGCCGTAGTTTTATGGTGTCCGGCAGCCCGTCCACTGTGATGGAGTCCTGGGTGATGTTGATGGCGAGCCTGCTTCCGGCAAACGGGACGTTGTCAACTCGGAACTGCCCGAAGCCGTTGGGAAGTTCCGGTGCCAGCCATAGCTCATTCCAGGGAAGGGCTGGGTCGAAGCGCATCAGCATTCGGATCAGGTGGATCGGAGCCGCTGCGGCCCACGCCTGCGGTGAGCAAGCCGCAGGGTACGGTACCGGATGTGGAAACCTGGTCCGGTCCAGTCCGCAAAACAACTCCGGAAGCCGGCCCCCGAAGTGCTCGGCCGCTTCGAAGAGTCCGTAGGCGATTCTTTGGGCTTCCTTAATGAATCCGTATCTCATCAGCCCATGGGCTACCAGCGCGCTGTCATGCGGCCAGACGGAACCGTTGTGATAACTGAGGGGATTATAGGCACCCATTGTGCTGGCCAGAGTGCGGATTCCCCAGCCGGTGAACATTTCCCGGGACATCAGGCGTTCCGCTACCTGTGCTGCCTTGTCCGTGTCCACGATGCCCATCCAGAGGCAATGACCCATGTTGGAGGCCAGAGCATCCACAGGTTTCTTGTCCCCGTCCAGGGCGATGGCGAAGTACCCCCGATCCGGCAGCCAGAAGCGCTCATTAAACGCCTCCTTCAGGCGGACCGCCTTGGCCGTCCAGAGATCCGCGGTCTCGGTGTCGCCGTCGTCCAGCGCCATGAGGGCTCGCCCCACATAAGCCCCATATGTGTAGGCCTGCACTTCGCACAGTGCTATGGGCCCCTGGGCGAGGGATCCGTCGGCGAAATTGATCCCGTCCCACGAATCTTTCCAGCCCTGGTTTATCAGCCCGTGTTCAGTTTGCCGCTGGTATTCAACGAATCCGTCACCGTCACGGTCCCCATAGTTCTCGATCCAGGCAAGCGCGCGGTCTGCGGCGGGCAGCAGGGCGTGGACGGCATCCGTTTCCAGCCCCCACCGTCCCAGCTCGCTGAGGATGCCTACGAACAGCGGGGTGGCATCGGCGGTTCCATAGTAGATACTGCGGCCACCCAGGACGGACTCAGTGCTGGTACCCAGACGCACTTCATGGAGGATCCGGCCGGGCTCTTCTTCCGTCGCGTGGTTCACTTCCATGCCCTGGTGGTCGGCCAGCGTCTGGAGGGTGCCAAGTGCCAAGGAGGGGTCCAGCAGGAGGGACATGAGGGATGAGATCAGGCTGTCACGCCCGAACAGGGCCATGAACCATGGGGCGCCGGCGGCGGCCACTATGCGGTCGGGATGGTCCGGGTCAAAGATCCGGAGTGAACCGAGATCCTCCTGACTGCGCAGGATCGTATTTTGGACGGACGCGTCACCGAGATTGGGGATGGGCATGGACATCCGCCAGGAGAAGAGGCGTTGCCGGGCCTCGGAGGAAACTTCAGCAGTGCCGTATGCCGCCGTTGAAATCACCGCCTGCCCGTTCAGGTAAGGCGTGGCTGTGAAGGTCTGGGTCCACTTCCCGTGGGCAGGAATGGTGGGAGTAAAGATGAGTCTGTGGGCCTCGAGAGCGGCGCCTGGTGCGTGGACGGCAAGCCCTTGACTTCGGCCGGTCCCTTCACATTCAAGGAGAAGGCTATCGCCCTCCAGCCGGACACGCTGCCGCCCGGGGCTGGCAGGTCTGCCATCCTTGACCTCGAAGAGATCGGCGAAGTCCGCGCTTACGGTCAGTGCGAGCCTGAAGGTGTTCGGCACCGCCAGGTGATTCTCGATCGTGATGGTTTCGGTAAGTCCGGCACCAATGATTCTTTCCCGTTCTATCAGCAACGGCGTGTCAGCAATGCCGACATGGCCGCTTACCCTGCCGATAAACAGGGCTCGGAAGGGTTCCGGGGCCGTAGCCGCAAGCGCTTCGAGCGGGACGTCATCAACGCTGATGTTCCATTCGGTTATGTACCGAGTATCGTGAAAAAATGCGCCGTGGGGACTCCCTGGAAGCATGTCACCGTTGGACGATGTCAAACAAAACGAGGACCCATCAAGGACTGTGACGGCTCCGGCGCCTGCCGGACCTGCAGCGTTGTCGGCGTTCCAACCCGACATTATGCGTTCCTCCTCGAAACATTTACCGAGGTCGCTCATGCAACACTATTGTCCTCGGTGTGGGCAGAATCAAGGGTCCTTTGGCACACGCTGTGCACCCGGTGGAACTCCGAGCCTGTTGTCAGAGAACACCTTGGCGGAAACCTCGGACCAGAAATGACGCGGCCCCCCTAAGTCCCGCCCCGACTTGCAGCGCGTGCTCGACATAATTCGCTTCCCCGGTCATGGCCCCGATGTTACCGTCTTACCTCTGCGGCTCCCGGAACATGGACTTGCCGGGACGACACCGCTGCCGTATTGTGGCAGAAGTTTCACCACTTTCACCACTTTCACCTAGTTTCACCTGCATTCCCCCAGGAGGTCTGGTGCAGAACCCCTTCAAGCCGACGGCCGGAGCGACTCCCCCTGCATTGGTAGGGCGGGCCGGGCTTTTGGACGAGTTCGAGTACGGCCTGCAGCAAGGTTCCGGAGCGCCCGGCCTTCTGACCATCATCACGGGGTCCAGAGGTATCGGCAAGACAGTCATGTTGAGCGCGGCCGAAGGGATCGCACGGGCTCACGGATGGGCCGTCATCTCCCGGACAGCCACACCCGGGTTCCTGGCCGGAGTCGGCGACGACATGCTCGCTCTCCTCGAGGAGCTCGGGGACGGGCCTCCTGCCCGGAAAATTACAGCCTTTTCCGCGGCAGGGTTCGGCCTGACAACCCAGCTTCCTCCGGAACGGGCGGCCGACTGGCGCCGCATCGGGAATGAACTGCTGCGTCTGCTGGACGCACAAGGCACAGGACTGGTCATCACCATTGACGAGATCCATGCCGTCGACAGGACGGAGATATCGCAACTGGCCGCCGACGTCCAGCACTTCATCCGCGAAGGGCTGCCCATCGGCCTGATCTTCGCCGGCCTGCCATCAGCAGTATCCGACCTCCTCAACGAAGGCGTCGCCACCTTCCTACGGCGCGCTGACAGGATCAATCTCCACGAAGCAGCCATCACCGAAGTCACCGCCTCGTACAGCGAGCTCTTCAGCCAGGGAGGCATCAGCATCTCCCCCGACCTCATTAACGAAGCAGCCGAGGCCACCGAGGGGTATCCCTTCCTGATCCAACTGGTGGGCTACTACCTCTGGCTCGAAGCCGACAAGGCAGGATGGAAACTGGGCCAGAGCAGTGTTCAGCATGCGATCGCTGCCGCCCAAAGACGGAACACCTTGGTGGTCGTCGAGTCCGCACTCTCGGACATTTCTGACAAAGACCGCGAGTTCCTCGACGCGATGGCCGCCCAGGATGGCCCCTCTGCAGCCGGCCAGATCGGAGCCATAATCAAGGCCAAGCCCAACGTCGTGTCCAAGTACCGGAACAGGCTCATCGCTGCGGGCCTGATCGAGTCTGCAGGCTACGGCAAAGTGGACTTCGCAATCCCCGGACTCCGCCAATACCTCCGAGAGTAAGATTGACAGAACGTCCATTATCGGCGTTTAAAAGTACGGGGGTAGCAGTAGCTGCGAGAACTTCCGTGGATGAAGGAAATTGGCATTTTTGCAGGTAAGAGTGGCCTTAGGGCGATGACGATCGTAGAACGCTAGAAGTTAGTTTGTCCCTTGGATCGCCTGCCACCGCAGGTATCCTGCGTCTAATGCAGGTTTCCATAATTTAGGCAGCGGCAGCAATTCCGCAAGTTCCTGACCCGACAGCGTGGACCTCGAGGCCGGCGCTACTTAGCACAACCGTGATCAGCAAGCGGACGTCGTCATCATTTTCGAAGACCAGGCAGACCTGTTGATTTTCCATTTAGCGCCGCGCCTTTTCTATGGCTTGTTGAACTGTGCCCCGCGCGGTGACGAGCTTTCGCGAGGCCTTGATTGCTAGTTGTACTGCCCAGAGAGGTTAGTTGAGGCCGTGTGAGGACAGGGGCCTAGATTTTCGGGATGACGAAGGCCTACCAACGCGGCCTGCCTCGGTCGGTTCACCAGTCCTGATGTTCCCTCGTCAGGCCGAAGGGAACAGCATCAGTGAGGGTGACCGTGAAGCGCTTGAAACCGTGTCGGGTCACGAGAATTCCACAACGCTGGTCTTGCATTGCCTTGGCCACCGCGACATTCACAGCTTCGTCGAGCTCGCGTTGCATGCCGGCACGGTCTGCCGCGATGACCGCGATTGTGAGTTCAGTAGTTTTCATGGATTTAGCCTTCCGCTGGCTGGATTGTGTGGCGGGTGTGCGCTAAGAATCGACCCTCGCTCCGCGACCCCCGGCTGCGGTCCACTCAGAGCGCGGCAGCGGCGCACGGGGGCCAACAGGAAGATGGGTCAGTCTGGTCAAAGCAGCCGAATGTCAATTCCAGGTTCGGTTTCTAGCCGCAGTATGCGCCGGTGGAGGCGCTGTGGACGAGCTTGGCGTACTTGGCGAGGACGCCCTTGGTGAACTTGGCCGGCGGCGGCACCCAACCTTCCTTGCGGGCTTCGAGCTCGGCTTCGTCCACCAGGAGGTCGAACGAACGGGCGGCGATGTCCACACGGATCTTGTCGCCGTCCTTGACGAAGGCGATGGGGCCGCCGTCGACGGCTTCTGGCGCAACGTGGCCGATGCACAGGCCGGTGGTGCCCCCGGAGAAGCGGCCATCTGTGAGCAGGAGCACGTCCTTGCCGAGCCCCGCACCCTTGATGGCGCCGGTGATGGCGAGCATTTCACGCATGCCCGGACCGCCCTTGGGGCCTTCGTAGCGGATCACGACGACGTCCCCGGCCTTGATTCCACCCTTGTCCAGCGCGTCGAGGGCGCCCTGCTCGCGCTCAAACACTCGGGCGGTGCCTTCGAAGACATCGGCGTCGAAGCCGGCGCTCTTGACGACGGCCCCTTCCGGCGCCATGGAGCCGTGCAGGATGGTGATGCCGCCGGTCTTGTGGATCGGGTTGTCCAGGGCGCGCAGGATCTTGCCGTCGAGGTCCGGCGGGTTGATGGAGGCCAGGTTCTCGGCAAGGGTCTTGCCGGTAACCGTCAGGCAGTCGCCGTGCAGCAGCCCGGCGTCGAGCAGTGCCTTCATGATGACCGGCACGCCGCCGATCTTGTCGACGTCGGTCATGACGTAGCGGCCGAAGGGCTTGAGGTCGCCCAGGTGCGGGATCTTGTCGCCGATGCGGTTGAAGTCGTCCAGGGTCAGTTCGACCTCGGCTTCCCGGGCGATCGCAAGCAGGTGCAGGACGGCGTTGGTGGACCCGCCGAAGGCCATGGTGACGGCGATGGCGTTCTCGAACGCCTTTTTGGTCATGATGTCCCGGGCGGTGATGCCGAGGCGGAGCAGGTTGACCACTGCCTCGCCGGACTTGCGGGCAAAGTCATCACGACGGCGGTCTGCCGAGGGCGGGGCAGCCGAGCCCGGCAGCGACATGCCGAGGGCTTCGCCGATGGCTGCCATGGTGTTGGCCGTGTACATGCCACCGCAGGCGCCTTCACCCGGGCAGATGGCCTTCTCGATGCGGGTGAGGTCTTCCATGCTCATCTTGCCGGCAGCGCACGCGCCGACGGCTTCGAAGGCGTCAATGAGGGTGACTTCCTTCTCCGAACCGTCCTCAAGCTTGACCCAGCCCGGCATGATGGAGCCGGCGTAAAGGAACACGCTGGCGAGGTCCAGGCGCGCGGCGGCCATCAGCATGCCCGGGAGAGACTTGTCGCAGCCGGCCAGCAAAACGGAGCCGTCGATGCGCTCAGCCTGCATGACGGTTTCAACGGAGTCTGCAATGACTTCACGCGAAACAAGGGAAAAGTGCATGCCCTCGTGGCCCATTGAAATGCCGTCCGAAACCGAGATGGTGCCGAACTGCATGGGGAAACCACCGCCGGCGTGAACGCCTTCCTTGGCGCCCTGGGCGAGTCGGTTCAGCGAGAGGTTGCACGGCGTAATTTCGTTCCACGAGCTCGCGACACCGATTTGGGGCTTGGCGAAGTCGTCATCGCCCATGCCTACGGCCCGGAACATGCCTCGCGCGGGGGCGGCATGGATGCCGTCCGTTACGACCCGGCTCCGCGGCTTTACGTCGGGCGTGCTCGTCGGGTTATTCAATGGGGTCCACCTCTCAGATAGCGGCGTCTAGGGAAGGGCATTGTCTTATCAGGTGTCCTGACCACTGGCGACTATTCCACGATTTTTCCTCCATGGTCAAGCCGGCCTTACAGCACAAACCACGACGCGTCCGAAGGACATGTAGCGCTGAGTGGGCTGGTAGGCCGCATCTCGTGTGGTTTGACTCGCCCCGCCAGCAGATTCTCTGGGAGGTCCTTGACGTGGAAAAAATAGTCATGAGATAGTCAGACCACCCGATGACCCGGTGACAATGGTCACAAGGTAGCCCGACCTCCTTGCGGTGTGAAGCTGCGAACACGCTTGCTTAGAGGAGAGACGACGATGTTCTCGCGTTCCCTCAAAAGTGGCGTCCCCGAGGGAGCCCCTCCGAGACCATTTAGCTTTTGTTCGTTTGGCGAAAGCCTTGAGGACCAAAATCAGCGCATCTTAGGTCTGCTCGGTGCGCGCGCTTGAAGAGAGTGCACGGCTTCCGGGCTCCCCACCGTCTAGCGATTTCGACCCGAGAAAGGATGCAACACATGGATATCATCTTGAACACCAACCGACCGCCAAGTGCTGACCGCGATCCGCGTTCACGCTTCCGGGCAGAGAAACCACCTATCGGAGGCTGGCTTCCGGGAATTTCCATCACCCCAACCCAGACTTCAGTACTGAACGCTATGACTGACCGACTAATACCCGGCGGGGAAGGATTTCCGGCGCCAAGCGACGTCGATGTAGTTTCCTTCTTCCGCCGCTATATCGCGCCCGAAGGCCAGGAACCGAAGTGGTTTCCCTTCATCGGAGAGTCGGAGTTCCAGGCACGCCTTGACGCTCTCGGTGAGGAATTTGTCCGGTCATCACCGGAGGCGCAGGTAGAGACCCTCCAGACACTGGAGAAGACGGAGGAGTTCTTTTTTACCAGGATCCGCGACCTGACGTATTACGCCTACTACTCTCGTCCTGCTGTCATCACGGCCATCAACGCGAACCTCGAAGCGGGCAAGGACCTGAGGAACTCCCCGCAGCCGTTTGGCTATTCGGACACGATGGATGACTGGGATGAACAGCTGCTTAGCCGCGTCCAGGGCACCTACACCCGAACCGAAGACGTACGTCCGGTGGACGTACCGGCGGACTTACTGAAGTCAGATGCAACGCCCCTCCAGGAAAGCCAGGTTTGAGCATGAAGAGAAGCAATGAAACCGATGTGCTGGTGATCGGAGCCGGTGCAGGCGGTGCTGCAGTCAGTAAGCGCCTAAGTGATGACGGCTTTAAGGTGATCTGTCTTGAGCAGGGCGACTGGCTGCACCCTTTGGACCATCCGCACATGTACGACTCATGGGAGCTGGAACGGGTCCGGTCCTGGGACTGGCATTCAAACGTCCGGAAATTTCCGGAGGACTACCCGACCACCGGAAACGCGGCACCGATGATGATGAACGGTGTCGGTGGGTCGACCCTGCATTATGCCGGAGCCTGGCCGCGCTTCAAGCCCGTTGACTTTCGCAAAGGCACCGAGCACGGAGTTGAAGGCACCATTGACTGGCCCATCAGCTACGAGGACCTTGAGCCCTTCTACGCCATCAACGACGCCGAGATCGGGGTCGCCCGCCGAACCGGCGACCCCGGCAACCCTCCACGGCCCGAAGGTTGGGGGCCCGCCAGCAAGGGCGGCAAAATCGGCAACAAGATGGGTGCCGGATTCGACAAACTGGGTTGGCATTGGTGGCCTGCCGACAACGCCATCCTGACGAGGGAAAAAGACACCAGGCTTGCGTGTAACGACTGCGGATTCTGCCTCGGGGGCTGCCCCCGCGGGTCCATCGCATCTACCGATGTCACCTACTGGCCCCAAGCCATCCGCAACGGCGTGGACCTGCGCCCCAACGCCCGCGTCGAGCGGGTCAATGTAAAAGACGGCAAGGCAACCGGGGCGACCTACATCGACCGCCTCACCGGAGAACGTCATGAGGTGAAGGCAAAGATCGTCGTCATGGCTGCCAACGCCATCGGCACCCCCAGGCTGCTTCTCATGTCGGCACAAGCCGGCCACCCCGACGGTCTCGCAAACAGCAACGGCATGGTCGGACGGCACCTGATGTTCCACAGCTGGTCCTTCGAAGATTTCTGGTTCGACGAGCCCCTCGACGGATTCAAGGGACCGGAACCGGCCGTTTCATATTCCCAGGAGTTCTATAACACGAAGACCGATCGCGGCTTCGTGAACGGCTTTTCGTTGCAAGTCGGCACCGCTCTGGGTCCGGCCAACAGTGCATTGGGAACCAACACAGGCAACATGGCCCCATGGGGCGAGAACCACAGGGAATTCTTCAATAATCATTTTGCCCGGCATGCACTTGTTTACGTCCAGGGAGAGGACCTTCCTGTCGCCACCAACCGCGTGACACTCGACAACGACGTCGTCGACTCATCCGGGCTCCCGGTTCCTCAAGTTCACTATGACCTCCACGAGAACGACCGGAAACTGATCGAATGGGGACGCGCCCGCGCCCATGAAGCGGCTCAGGCTGCCGGCACCGTCATCGACAGTGCCAGTACCGGAATCGGAGGAGTGGACGGCCCTCCCCCGGGCTGGCACATCATGGGTACCTGCCGCATGGGCAACACGCCGGAAGATTCCGTCACGAACAAGTGGAACCAGACCTGGGACGTACCCAATCTGTTCATCACGGACGCCAGCTCCCTGACGACCGGCGCCGCAGTCAACCCCACCAGCACGCTCCAGGCCGTCGCCGTACGCGCCGCAGAGTACATCAAGCGCCGCTTCCCTGAAATCGTCGGGCAGCACAAGACTCCCAGCAACGCGGACGCCCCGGGGTTCTGATCCGGAACCACCTGTCCTTGCAGCAGGGCCGGTCTCCCCGCACGGCCCTGCTCCAACAAAGGCTGCAAGCAGGTCCCTGCTTGCAGCACACCTGACCACACACATGACGAAGGAGTCAGAATGTCCGTCCGAAAAAGAGCGGCTAACCGGCTGAGCACAAAAATCGCCCTACTTACGATTCCGATCCTCCTGACAACCGCCTGCGCAGGAGGCGGCACCGGGCCCTCCGGAGCGGCGGGGCCGACAAAAATCGGCTTCGCCCAGGGAAACTTCGGCAACGGCTGGTACGAAGTCAACGCCAAGGGTGCAACCGATGAAGCTAAACAACTCGGACACGATCTGGAAGTAGTCAGCGGCGGCGGTGATCCGGTAACCCAGAACGCGCAACTGTCTAACTTCATCACCAAAGGCGTTGCCGGCCTGATCATCAATCCCACGGATCCGCAGGCACTCTCAAGCAATCTTTCCCGCCTAAAGGATGAAAAAATCCCCTTTGTCTTGGTCAACGCCGGGGTCACACCTGACCTGCTGGCTGACAGCTACTGCTACGTTACCGAAGACGAAAAGGTCAACGCTGGTCTGGTCGGCGCCGAGACGGCTCGGGTAATGAAGGCCAAGCACGGTGCAACTAAGCCTGTCAAGATTCTTCTGGTCCTCGGATTTCCAGGGGACACCAACTCTGCCAACCGCGAGGCCGGATTCAAGGCTGGGTACGCCTCGGTCGCAGGGGCTCCCCCGGCCCAGTACCTCGAGAATGTCTACGGGAAGTGGGCCGCCGATACGGCGGTTGCCCCGGTTAGTTCCGTTGCGACCGGGAACCCGGATCTGGACGCCATGTTCGTCGGTACGGATTCCATGCTGCCCGGTGTTCAGCAGGCACTCACATCAGTGAACATGTGGGGCAAAGTCTCGATTGCCAGCTATGACGGGCAGATGAAGGTGGTCAAGCAGATGAAGGATGATCCGAACTCCCCTGTCATCGCTACAGTTGCGAACCTCCCCGCGCAACAGGGAATGATCGCGGCGCAAATGCTGGACAAGGCCCTGAAGGGTGAAGACAAAAACACCGCGTGCCCTGGTAACAAGTTCTTCGTCAAACCAACCCTCATCACGCACGACAACGCCGCCTCGTACTACAAGAGCGATGCGGACTACTGACGGGGGGTTCAAACCGAATCTGACAGCTCAAGCGAGGAGATGAGGGACGGGAACATGCATGAATCAAGTGGCACGCAGGTGGCCGCGCTAAGCCTGCGCGGGATTTCAAAAAAGTATTCGGACGTCCAGGTACTGACAAACATTGATCTTGACATTCTTGCCGGAGAAGCGGTCGGACTCCTGGGCCAGAATGGTGCAGGGAAGTCGACGCTGATCAAAATAATTTCAGGGGTTGAAAACCCTTCCCAGGGTCTGATGTTCTTGGACGGTGCGCCGGCTGATTTCCATTCAACCCACGAGGCCCAAAACGCTGGCATAGCCACCATTCACCAGGAAATCATTCTCGTCCCTCAGATGAGCGTGGCCGAGAACCTCTGCCTGTCGAACTTGCCACACAAGGGGGCGGTCCTCGACCGCAGAGCCCTCTTCAAGGAAGCCCAACAGGCCATCACCGCCTTGGGCTTTGATCTCGATGTCCGGGCTCCGGCCGACCAACTGACCGCGGCGCAAAAGCAGGTTGTTCTCATCGCTAAGGCGCTGAGGCAGAAAGCCAGGATACTGCTGCTGGACGAACCGACAGCAACGCTTCCCGCACCCGATGTGACCAAACTGTTTGCGCTCCTCAGGAAATTGAAGAAGGAGGGAACAGGGATCATCTACATTTCGCATCGGATCGATGAGATGTACGAAATCTGCGACCACATCATGGTGCTGCGCGACGGCAAGCATGTGATGACGGAGAGGACGGCTTCCCTGCCCCGTCAGGAGGCCGTGCGGAAGATGCTCGGGACGGACCCGGTCAGCTCCCTGGAGCCAACACAGGAACCATCACGTGGATCTCTGCTCGAACCCTCGAGGAAATGGAACTTTGCGCAAGCGACGCGTGAACGCTTCCCGGAGGGCGCTCACCCCGCATTTGAGGTCCGGAATCTTACCGATCCGGAGCTTCTTGACGATGTAACACTTAGGGTCAGACCGGGCGAATCCATAGCGGTGACCGGATTGGTGGGCAGCGGGCAGTCTGAACTTGCCGCCTGCCTGTTCGGTGACCGGAAATTCTCCTCGGGCCATGTCTACGTTGACGGGAAGCGGTTGCGGACGGTGAATCCCCGGGCGCTTATTGCTGCCGGCGTCGGGTGGGTGCCCGATGATCGGAAAACCCAAGGCCTGGTCCTCAACATGGATCTGGGCGAGAACTTCTCGATGGCCAATCTCCGGAGGATAGCACCCCACGGCTGGGTGCAACGGAAACTGGAGAAACGGATAGCCGACGAGGCCATCAAAACCCTGAAAGTAAAGTGTCAGGGCAGCGGCCAGCAGGTGGGACGTTTGAGCGGCGGCAATCAGCAAAAAGTCGTCGTGGGAAAGTGGCTAACGGCCGACGCGAAAGTCTTGTTGCTGAGCGAGCCTACCCGGGGAATCGATGTGGCTGCCCGGGAAGACATCTATAAGGAAATTAACGCGTTCCTGGCTGCCGGGGGGTCAGTCATCGTCTTCAGTTCTGAAATTGAAGAGGCGCTCATGTGCCACAGAATCTACGTCATGGGACGCGGCGCCGTCGTTGCTGAGTTTGATCAGCATGATACTGACCTCAACCAGGTGATGTCGCTGCTCAGGTAGATGCCCACCCACGTATGACGCCGGCCCACCCAGGGCACTAATAGTGATGACAATGGAGTCAATTTGATGATCAAAGCAGAAGAAACAGCGGCGAAACGGCCGCATACCAGGGAACCCGTCTTTACGCCCCTCCTCGGAGTCGTGAAAAGCAAGGGCGTTCTCCTGATGGCCGTCGCCGCGATCCTGATTGCAGGATCCGCGGTCTCCCCCTACTTCCTGACCAGCCGCAACATCAGCAGTATCGTCCTGACGATCGCCGTCCTGTCGGTGGTCGCCGTCGGCCAGTTTCTCGTCATTGTGACAGCCGGAATTGACCTGTCTGTAGGCGCAACAACAGCCCTGACGACGGTGATGACAGCCGTACTACTGCGTGATGGCCTTCCCGTGGCGGCGGTTATCGGCATCTCGATTGCCGTCAGTTCCGCCGTAGGACTCGTCAATGGGATGTTGGTCGTGTACGGAAGGATCACGCCCTTTATCGCAACCTTGGGCATGACCAGCGTCGTGCAAGGCATCGCCTTCCTCGTTCAAAACGGCACCCTGGTGCCCATTAATAACAACGGCTTCGTCGCCATCTTCGCCGGCACTATAGGACCGTTCCGCTCCGAGGTGATCATCTTCGTGGTTGTGACTCTGGCCGCTGCTGCACTCATGAGGTGGAGCGTTTTCGGCCGGAGACTGTACGCATTGGGCGGTAATCCCCAGGCAGCACGCCTCTCGGGGCTCCCCGTCAACAGAGACATAATAACCGCCTACCTGCTGTCAGGTTTGCTGGCCGGCCTCGCCGGTTTGATGCTGGCCGCCCAGTTGCACGAGGGCAACTCGCTGCTGGGCAGTGACCTGGCGCTGAACTCCATTGCGGCGGCGGTCGTCGGTGGCGCTTCCCTCTTCGGCGGGACGAGCACGCCGCTTGCGGCTGTCTTCGGCGGACTGCTCATCGGAACGATCTCCAACATCCTGGATCTGATCAGCATGCCTGTCCAAGGCCAGCTCCTGATCAAGGGAGCCCTGATTCTCGTCGCGGTTTACTTCACCTCCGGCGCAGGGCTCAGCCTTAGGCAGAGGATGCGGGACACATTCAAAAATCGGAGGAAAGGGCCTGGCCCTTCCCGACATCCGGACCCCTTGGCCGCGGAATCACAGGACGAGTTGCAACCTTTGAAGAGGTAGCCGGGCACGGGGCCCCTACAGCCATTACCGAAAGCGGCAATAGCCTGACAACCAGATGCTTCCACGTACCGCAGGAGCAGGAAGCCCGGGGCGGCGGCAGCCCCGAAAATTCGTCAGACGTAGCCCGGCATCCCGTCGGGAGTACAGTCGTCTCCTGTGCCAGGGGTACCGTGCTCCTGGTCCAGCAGGTTAGCTACTCGCCGGACGAGGTCTTCGGCAGACGGGGCAGGGCGGCCACTGCGGGTGACCGGCAACGATATTGTGATGCGGAGGCGGGTGCCGCCGGTCCTTGGTGGGCGGATCGGCCCCTGGAACCGGCGCCGGCAGCGGGATTCTCTCGGCATAGTGGTTCAGGGCCGAGGTAGGTAATGATCAACCTGCATGTAGTTTCCCGCCGCGTCCGCTTCGGCAACCACACGGCGTTGGTAATCTAGTGGATAAGCGCCGCCCGTAGTGCTCAGGAACACCGGCGGGCATTGCAGGCTCGTTCACTGATGTCCGGATCTGCCGGTTTCGCGGCACCTTCCACGTTTCATGGTGCCGGGTCTACAGCTGGCCGAATCGAGCCCGCCATCACGACATTCCGCACTGGTCGGCCAGCGGCGAGTCGGTTGATATTTTCAATGATCTCCTGGGATCGTCCTCTGAAGGTTTCCTCGGTGACAGCTGAGGAGTGGGGCGTCATGACGACGTTGTCCAAAGATTCGAACGGCAGCGTGCTTGGTTTACCGCGGCCATCGGCTGCGGGATACCGGTACCAGACATCAATGGCCGCTCCGGCTATGCGGTGATGTTTCAATGCGGCATAAAGTGCTTCTTCCTGCACAACGGGCCCGCGTGCCACATTGACCAAGAGGCCTTCGGGTCCCAGTGCGTCCAGCTGGGCTGCTCCGATGATCCCAGTGGTCTCCGGTGTCAGAGGGGTGCTGATCACGAGAACGTCAGATTCAGTCAGGGCTTGGGGCAAGTGCTCGTTCGACCCGGCCCAGCGGAGCCCGTGCGCTTTCGCGTCGACTGATCCTGACCGGGTGATGGCGACGCCTTCGGCGCCGAAGGATTGCAGGAGCTTCCATGAGGCGGCCCCGATATGACCAAAGCCGAGGAATGTCACAACCGCTCCCCGCAGCGTTTTGGGTTGGCGCGCGCGTCGGCAATAGACGCTCGAGCGCCAGTTGCCGTCCCGCAAGGCTGCGTCCTGGACGATGAGGTCGCGCCGGAGCGCAACGAGGACGGAGGCCACGTATTCGGCGACCGATCCTTCATGGTGGAAGGTGTTCGCGCACACAGCCCCCGTGTGGAGGGCCTCCGACTCGATGCCGTCGAAGCCTGCCCCGGCGGTATGAATCAGCCGGAGTCTGTTGGCCGCTGCTCCCATTGACTTGGTCAGGCGCGGTCCGACGAAAACATCGGCGTCCCCGAGCGCGGGCAGCACGTCGGGATCATCCCAGGATCTGTGCCAGGAGATGACCGTTCCCGGAGCAAGGCCCCTTTCAAAGGCGGGGCGGTGGACGATGAGGTTGGGGTCGGCGATGACGATTTTCACAGTGTCGTTTCCTGCGGCTCTTCCTGAACATGCACATCAGCGGGTACCTCCGCGGCACCGGTACTGGCTCCCGAGATGGTGCCGCCTAGCCGCGGAAAGAGTATGGGGATCTTCCCGTCACGCCCGGCTCCAGGACGAAGATTGCACCTGCATGGGGCTGGTCTTGTAGCTGCCGGGGCGTAAGCCCGTTGCGGGCGGAGGTGATGAATAACTGATTGAGAGCGGGGCCGCCGAAGGCGACACTCGTAGGCCTGATAACTGGCAGGTCGAGTGTTTCCAGCAACACGCCTTCGTTGCTGAAGCGCTGGACACAACCCCCGTCCCACATGGCCACCCAAATGGTTCCCTCGGTATCGACCGCCATTCCGTCCGGCGTGGCGACAGGATCAGGCAGATCCACCAGAACGCGGCCGTTGCTGATCTCGCCCGTATCGATATCGAAATCGTAGGCATCCAGCCTTTTGGTGGTCGAATCGGTGAAGTAGAAGGTTTGGCCATCGGGGGACCAGTCCAGGCCGTTTGAGATGGAAACGTTCGGGAGTACCGGTGTGACCTGGAGAGTGCTGCTGATCCGGTAGAGGCTCCCGGCCGATGGTGAGAGGTCCGTTGCCATTGTCCCTGCCCAGAGACGTCCGGCGGGGTCGCAGGCGCCGTCATTCATCCGATTACCGGGAACAGCTGACTCAATGGGGACGGCGAGCTCGAAGGCGTTCCCGTCAGGGTGGATGAAACCGATCCCGTCGCGTACAGCGCACACCAGTCCCCCCGACTGGCGACGAGCGACCATGCCAATCGGTTGGCCGACATCGATGCTGCGGTCCAGACCCGATGCGGGGTTAAGCATATGGATCCTGCCGGCGAAGATGTCAACCCACAGGAGTTCCTGCCGCTGCTCGTCCCACCACGGTCCCTCGGCAAGATCGGCGCTGGCGTCGATGGCAATGTCGACCTGCCTGCTTTTCATGATTAGGAATCTCCAGACAGGGTTTTTGATCCGGTGCGGTCAGGGGCCCTGGTGCCGCGCAGCTGGAAGCGCGACACCAAGGTCAATGCTTTATGTCATTCACGCAGCCGAGGCGAACCGTGCGTCGGTTAGCGTGTATTTTTCCAATGCTCCATCTGCAAAGTCGATGCCCAGTCCGGGAACCTCACGTGCTTCAACATATCCGCCGGTGGCTGTGAGGGGCTGTTCAAGCAGCCCGTCCCAGCCCGGGCCTCCGTAGGCGTCAAATTCGATCATCGGCGCATTTTCGCAGCTCAGAATCATATGAAGCCCTGCGGCCAGAGCCACCCCGGTTCCGGAGCTGCAGGCAATGTGGGGGACACACCACAGGTTCCAGGAGCTGGCCATATCGGCCACCCGCTTGCATTCGGAGATTCCGCCTACGCTCGTGCAGTCCGGTTGCAGGACATCAAAGGTCCGCTTGCGCAGAAGGTCGAGGTACTCGTAGCGAGTAAGCAGTGACTCGCCGCCGGCGAGTTTGAGCGACACGCGGTCAGAGAGCCAGGAATGATCGTCGATGTACTGGGTGAGGCTGCGGGAAAGAATGGGTTCTTCCAGCCACAGCACACCCAGTTGCTCGAGTTCCGTGGCAAGGGTATACGCCTCCCTGCGGTCGAAGGCCATGTTCGCATCGACCATGATGTCAATGTCAGGACCGACGGCCTCGCGGACCCGGGCAACCATGTCCACGCCCTTGCTGAGGCTGGGACCGTTGCGCAGTTTCATGGCGAAGAAACCCTGCTCAACGGCCGCGATGGATTCTTCAACAATCTCCTCGGTCGGCTTCAGCGACGGCGCGTAGTACGCCTTTACCTTGGACTTCGAGGCTCCCAGGAGGCGGTAGACAGGCTGGTTGCTGGCCTTGCCGAGCAGGTCCCACAGGGCGATGTCGATGCCGCTGAGAGCATAGGTCTCGATCCCCCGGCGACCCCACATGTGCGTGGCGTTGAGCATATCCTGCCAGATGGACGCAATGTCCAGGGGGTCACGGCCCACGAGCATGGGTCCGAGCTGGTGGTTGATGATGGGACCCACGGTGGGGAAGTATTCTGCTGAGAATCCTGCCTCACCGATTCCTTCAATGCCTTCGTCGGTTTTTACCCGGACGATGATGCCGCCTTTGACATTTACTTCCATCGCGCCCCAGCGAAGAGGCTCATCCAGCGGCACACCTACGGGGAAGGCCTTGACCTCTGTAATTTTCATGCTTTTAGTCCTTTCGCGGGTGACGCGGGTCTGCGGAACGCGCGGCCCGAGACTTCTGAGAAATCCCGGGGCGCGCTGTCCATGTGTAGGGTTAGCGATCCTTGGGAACCGACTGGTTCAGGTGCGGGATCAGGTCGTACCAGTCGTAGTCGCCGTCATAGAAATACTCGGTGGTGTCATAAGTGCCATCCATGGTGTCCTTGAGCGACTTCGGACCGGGGAACCCGATGGTTTTCCACCCCATCTGGTCCTTGTTGCCCCCGTAAACGGGGTCGCTGTAGTAGCCCTGACGGGTGTGCAGGCACAGCGTGTCAAAGAACGGAAGGTTCTCATCGAAGGAGCCCTGGAGGAAAGTAGTGACGGGTTCCTTTGTGCCGAGGGTGACCTTGATCGGCTTCGGTGCGCCGGAAAGGGCAATCAGCACCTGGTCCTGTTGCTCCTCGTCAAGGTCGACGAAGTTCTTTCCGTCCACGTTGCGGGCAAGCGCGTCCAAAACCTTGACGCCTTCGCGGTAGAGGTCCTGCATCTTGTATTGCCGGCCACGCCACGCGTCGGCGTGTTTGCCTGAGAGCTTCAGAAAGCCTGAACCGTCAGCCGCCGCGAAAATGTAGTCGATTCCTGACACATACCGGTCGATGAAGACGACGACCCGTGCTTCCTTGGCCCCCGGATCCTGGTCCGTGGGCATGATGCGTGCGGTTGCCGCTTCGACAGTGTTCCATTCGTGGTCGGTAAAGAAGTACCGCTCCGTGGAATCCGGGTCCACGGGTTCGCCGACGATTTCCCATTCTGATTTCAGTGTCATTTCAGCATGTCCCTTTCCTTCAGGCCGGCTGGGCGAGCCGTTCGGCCCTGCCCTTGGAGTAGGTGGTGGCGATGTAGTCCGAGCAGCGCCAGGCGTTGGCCATCATGGTGAGGGTGGGGTTCACGCCGGTGGCGGTCGGGAAGCCGGAACCGTCAACAACGAACAGGTTTTCGACGTCGTGGGACTGGCCCCATTCGTTGAGCACACTCTTGGACGGGTCCGTGCCCATGCGGGCCGTGCCGTGCTGGTGGCACGTATTGCCGGTCATCTTGTCCAGGTAGACCGGGACCGTCTTGCGGGCACCGGCGGCTTCTAGAATTTCGGCGTTCTTGTCTACCTGCCATTTACCCATGGCGATGTCGTTTGCGTGGGGCCGGTGGGTGATACGGGCCACCGGAAGCCCCCAGGCATCCTTGACGGTCGGGTCCAGGTCAACCCGGTTCGATTCCACGGGCATGTCGTGAAGGATCAGACCGATCTTCATGGCGTAGTTGAAGTAGTTTCGATCCGCGTCCTTGAGGGCATCACCCCAGGTGGGGCGGCCGGGGAAGACCCAGTTGACCGGATGGCAGGTCTGGGACGCGGAAATGATGCAGCCGCCGATGTGTCCGCGGTTTTCATCTGTTTCGTAAAATTCGAGCGATCCGCCGGATATGTAGTTGCCGGTGAAGCCGTTCAACGGTTCATCGAGCTCGTTGTCGAACAGACCGACGGCGAACAGGTATTCGTGGAACGTGGCGTTCTTGCCCACGAGCCCGGAACTGTTCCCCAGCCCGTCCGGGAACTGCGAAGAGCGGGAGAGCAACATCAGACGCGCCGATTCAATGGCACCCAGGGCAAGGATGACAACCCTGGCGTCCTGCTCGACCTCGTTGCCGTCCGGGTCCACATAGAGGACGCCCGTGGCTTTCCCGTCTTTGCCGATCTTCACTTCGCGGACGAAGCTCTCAGCGCGGACCTCAAAGTTGCCTGTGGCCAACGCGTCCGGGATGAAGGTGGTCAGGACGTTGGAGCGGGCGCCGGAGGGGTCGCCATACTGGTTCCAGAAGCTGGTCTTGTTGAACGGGTCACGGCCGTTGTGGTCATTGGTGACCATCGCATGCGGGATGGGGAATGCGTTGATGCCCATCTTGTTGCAGGCGTCGTAGAAGCGTTTTCCATAGCGGGTGGGACGCAGGGGAGGGCTTGGGTAGCCCTTGGAACGGTAGGGCTCGTACTTATCGGCCCCGGCGATACCTGAGACCCCGAAGGCCCATTCGACTTTCGTCAGGTATGGCTCCAGGTGCTCGTACCGGAACGGCCAGTCGGCCAGGTTCATGCCGTCGACGTCGCCATGGAGGGAGCGCAACATGAAGTCGGATTCCCGAGGCCTGGGGACCCAGCCGGCCCAATGGTTCGTTCCGCCGCCGACCATCTGGGGGGTCGGGGAGAACGAGAATGGCTGCGCCACTTCGTCCTCCGCATATCTCAGGGTTCGCGGGAAAAGCGTAGGGTCAGGCCACATGTAGTTGCGATTGACGAACTTCAGCTCGTCTCCGGAGTAGTGTTCATGGGCGCGAAGCCAGGGGCCACGGTCAAAACCAATAACCTTCAGCCCTGCCTCGCTCAAGACTTTCGCCGCTGTACCGCCATTGGCGCCCAGCCCGACGACGACGACGTCAACAGCTTCAGGCTTCTTCGTTGTAGCCACTGAGATTCTCCTAAGTTCAATGACGGCACCCGTGCCGTCCGTCCTTCTGTCTTTCGGTACCCTCTAAGGAACCGTGGCCGTGCCGTTGGGCCGCGCACCGCCGAAGTCGCCGGACGCGGCCCGACCGCACTAATCCCGCGGCCAGCACTACCGTTGGTCTGCCCGCGGGATGACCGCTCGCTAGGAGACGGACGCCCCGGTCTCGTAGCGCGTGCCGGCCGGGTCACCGGTTAGGTCCGTGGCACGGTTGTGTGTGGCGTGTTCGGTGTCGGTCGGGCGGCCTTCGAGGTGCGCGATGATCGCGCGGGTGAAGTCGGGAAGATCGACCGGGGTCCTGGAGGTGATGACGTTCCCGTCCACGACAACCGCTTCATCGACCCAGGTGCCGCCCGCGTTTTCCACGTCGTCCTTGATCGGCAGGTAGCCGGTGGCGTTCTTGCCCTTGAGCACACCGGCGGATACCAGGACCCATCCGCCGTGGCAGATAGCGGTGACGAGCTTGCCTGCCTCATTCATGTCCCGGACGAGGCCGATCATTTCAGGGTGAAGGCGCATGTTGTCGGGGGCGAAGCCGCCCGGGACGACAACGGCGTCGAAGTCAGAGGCGCTGACGTCGGCCGCGGCCGCGTCGACCTCCATCGGGTAGTTCTCCTTGCTGTGGTAACTGTTCTTCGTACCGCTGCCGATGACCCGCACATCCGCTCCGGCCTCCTGCAGGCGGAGCAGCGGGTACCAGCCTTCCAGGATCTGGTACTCATCTTCGATCAGCAGGGCAATCTTGGTTCCATGCAAACTCATGGGTGGCTCACTTTCTCATTGTGTATAGCTCTTACGGGAATAAAGGCTCCGCTCACGGAACAGCTTCTCCGCCCCGATCACGCGCACCAGACCTAGAAACTGCCGGAGAGCAGCCCATACGGCGGACTGACGACCCCTGCGACCAATCATCCGGTTATCAGGTGGTCTGAACTCTTCCGCATTTACCCCTCGGTGTCAAGGGTTATACCGTCAGGACCGCCCCGCCCCGGGCAGGGAAAGCCAACCAAATGACGAGGTCGTGTCGGACCTTGGCTAGCCAAGGCCGGGACAGGGACAAGCCCAGATGCGGCAGGGCAAGGCTTTAACCGAGGGTTCTGGCCGCCGAGCGCATCAGCATGGCAACGGACGTTGCTCCAGGATCAATGGACCCCCGGGAGTTTTCCCGCGCGTAGCTGGATTTTCCCTTGCGGGCCACCATGTCGGAGGTCGCGTCGCGCCCGGCTTCAGCCGCTGTCGCAGCCGACTCCAGCGCCTCGGATAGGGATTTCTCATCTGTCAACTTCGCCCTCAGTACTTGAACTGACGGCGCCAGTGCGTCAAGCATGGTCTTGTCCCCCTGTTTGACCTTGCCCCGGTCAACAACGCCCTGCACGGCCGCTTCAAAGGCCTCCGACAGAAGCCCTGCGTTGATCGTCCGCGCGTCACCCACAGCTCTGGCCATCCGCAGGAAGATCGTTCCGTAGAGCGCGCCGCTGGAACCTCCGACAGAGGAGACGATGTGCAGGCCCACCTCCTTCAGGAACTCCCCCGGAGTGGCTGCCCCGTCCCAATCGGGGACGGACTTGAGCAGTGCAGACATTCCGCGTTCCATGTTCGAGCCGTGATCTGCATCGCCGCTGGCGGCGTCCAGATCGCTGAGGACGAGGTGCTGTTCCATGATCTGGTCTGCAAAATCCAGGATCCAGCGTTCCAGGTCGGTTCTTGTCAGCTTCATGTCGATCGTCACTCTCATCGTCCCCACCGCAGTACGGCCGTTTGGACCGGAGCATCCCACAGCCTGGTCAGCTCCTGGTCGAGCTCAAGGAAGGTTACAGCGGCTCCGGCCTGATCGAGGGATGTCACGAAATTTCCCACGAGTTGACGCGCAACACGGACACCGCGCGCCTCTGCAGCCGCAGCCAGTTCCCCGGCCAAGAGATAGAGTTCATGGTGAGGCGTAGCTCCCATCCCGTTCACCAACATGAGTACGTCAGCACCTTCCGCCGGCGCGAGGTCGGACAGGACCTCGTTGACCATCAGAAGCGCAATTTCCTGAGCGTTGACCATCGGGACCCGTTCACGCCCGGGCTCTCCGCTGATGCCGATGCCGAGATCCATATCGGTTTCGGCAAGTTCATACACCGGCTTGCCACGCGCCGGAGGAGTGCATGAGGACAGCCCGACCGCGAACGTTCCCGACCGCGAAACTACTTGCTGTGCCAGGGCCAGCACTTCGTCCAGCCCACTGCCTTCCTCCGCGGCGGCGCCGGCGATCTTTTCGACAAGAACAGTGGCCCCGAGGCCCCTCCTGCCGGCAGTCTCCCCGTCGTCCGGGATCGATACGTCATCATTGACGACAACCTGGGCAACCTGGATGTCTTCGAAGTACAAGATTTCCTGGGCCATCCCGAAATTCATCACTTCACCCGTAAAGTTCTTGATGATGTGCAGGACGCCTTTTCCTGAGTCGGCGCGGCGGGTGGCGGCCACGATCTGATTCGGGACCGGGGATGTGAAGATCTGCCCCGGCGCGGCCGCATCGAGCATTCCATAACCGACGAAACCCGTATGTGTTGGTTCGCAGCCTGACCCCCCGCCGCCCACGAGCCCGACTTTGGGACGGGGCGGAAGTTCCCGGCGCTGAAGCACCCGACTCCCGGAATCCCATTCCAGAATCCCCTGATGGGCTCCCACTAGTCCCGCCACATAGTCGTCGACCGCAGCCGACGGATCATTCACAAATTTCTTCATTGGCTTCCACTTACCTCCGGCGTTAGGGCCGCGCAGCATTACACGCGGTTGCACCACCAACAAAGGTGGTTCGATGATCGGGTGGTCTGACCAAAAGTTTTCCTTAGAATCCCGCTCACGTCAATCCCCCAGTTATTTGAGCGTGAAAATTGCTAGGCGGCCTGAGGCCGGCGGCCTAGGCGGCTGCATCGCGAACCCAACCGCACGACGGTCAGAAGGCTGAGGCGGAAGTCACAGAAGGGTATTGACAGGACTCTTTCTCATCTCGTAGTGTTCAGACCACCGGATCACCTGCCATCTGTTCCAAATGCTGGAGCGAGGGATCCGGCGAGGCTTGAAGTCCGCGGCCGTGCGGAGAACCGATGGGTGCTGGCGACGCTGCCGCCCCGTAACAAGGAGAACAAATGTCTTCACTGGATTACACCTACGAAAACATCGACAAGATCATCGACCGTTCGCACTACCTTGCTCCGAGCATCGATCCCAAGAAGACGATGCTGCTCGTACTCGACATGCAGAAGGCATGTGCGGAGCCCGGCGGCGCCATGTACATTCCCAGTGTCGGGGGTGCCCCGGAGGGCAAGGACACCATCGAGCCGGTCAAGAACGTGCTTGAAGCCTGCCGCGCGAAAGGCATCCCTGTCGTGTGGTCACTGTGGGGCCTCCGTGGGGATGGCAAGGACGCCGGCTTCGCCGACGTCAAATGGGGCCTGGAAGGCCAGCTCGGAAACTTCCCGGGTTCCTGGGGCAACGGCGGTGACGAGCTCGTGGATGAGCTCAAACCGCTCGACGACGAGCCAGTGATTCGCAAGCACCGTTTCTCGTCGTTTTACGGCACGCCTCTAACCGAGTACATGCGCCGCGCAGGTGCTGACACTCTCGTCGTCGCCGGCCTTTCGACGGCCAACTGCCAGATTGCCACCGCCATCGACGGAGCCAACCAGGACTTCAAGATCATCACTCTCGCCGACACCTGCGCAGCCATCCCCTCGGGGCAGGATGATCCGCTGGGCTATGGCCAGCACTGGGAGGCGCTGAGGAACATCCAAGCCAACCACGGCGACGTTCGCACGAGCAAAGAATTCCTCGAACTCATCGACGCTGCCTAAGTGCTCGCTCTTTGATTCATTGGCCTCGTCCCGCCGGTCTCCGGCGGGATGAGGCCCTCGGCAGCTGCTCCTAGCTGCTTTCCAACTATTGACAGCCGGCGTCCCCGGGCCGCGTTGCGGGCAGGAAAGACGTTCGGGCTAGGTCATCAGACCACCGGGTTACCGGGGTACCGAAGGTGCCACAGGGAAACCATTTCGACGATGAGGTCGCCTGGAATGAACAACAACGAAAACTTTCAAAGCGCCCCTGCGGGACCTGGCGATCAGCCCATCGTGTCCGTGCGGGGAGTCGGGAAGGTCTACCCCGGCGTCGTGGCCCTGGCCAACGTCGACATCGATCTGCGCCCCGGCGAAATTCATGGACTTCTCGGAGAGAACGGCGCGGGAAAGTCGACTCTAATTAACATCCTTTCCGGAACGGTGTCCCCTACGGCCGGAACACTCCGGGTGGCCGGCTCCGAGGTCACCATCGGGACGCCGCGGGACGCTCAGGATCTCGGGATTTCAACCGTCCACCAGGAACAGTCACTTGCCCCGAATCTCACCGCCGTGGAGAACATCTTCCTCGGCCGCGAACTCATCACCGGCAGGAACCGGGTCGCCGGCGTTCTCGACGAAAAAGAAATGCGCACCCGGGTCCTTGAACTCGCGCACGAGTTCGGCCTCACCGACCACGACATTAGAGTCCCGATCGAAGCCCTCGGAGCACTTAAACAGCACGTCGTGCAGATCATCAAAGCATTGGCCTTCCGGACACAGGTCCTCATCCTGGATGAACCAACATCCGGCTTGGCCGACCACGAACGCCTCACACTGTTCAGCTACATGCGCCAGCTACGCCAGAAGGGGATTTCCCTGCTCTGGGTCACACACCGTCTCGATGAGCTCTTCGGACTGGCCGACACCATCACGGTGCTCCGCGATGGACAGCTGGTCGCAACCGTAGACCCTGCCGGACAGACAGCCGAATCGCTCGTCCGCCTCATGGTCGGGCGCTCCAACCTAGCAGCACGGGAAGAGATCATCGAGGAAGGAAGGGTGCGCGGCTTCAGCGGGGCACGGGACGAAGTCCTGCGGCTGGAGTCAGTCACCCGGCACCCCCTTCTTCATGACATCAGCCTCTCTGTCCGCAGGGGAGAGATCCTCGGGCTGGCCGGCATCGCCGGTGCAGGACGGACGGAAACTGCAATGGCCGTCCTGGGCGCCGACCGCCCGGACTCAGGAAACATCTTCCTGCATTCCCGGCCCGTGGTCATCCGCTCCCCACGCGACGCCCGCCAGAAGGGCATCGCCTACGTGCCCGAAGAGCGCAAAACCCACGCTATTCTCGGGGACTTCTCTATCAAACGGAACATCACAATCTCGGATCTGAAACGGACCGCAACTGCCGGCCTATTCCTCCGCGGGCGCCAAGAGACAGCCACCGCGAAAAGGTACGTCAGTGACCTGGGCGTAAAGACGAGCTCCGTGCAAGAGAAAATCCGCAATCTCAGTGGCGGGAACCAGCAGAAGGTCGTCATCGCACGCTGCCTCTTCACAAAACCCGATCTGATTATTTTTGATGAGCCCACCCAGGGCATCGACGTCGGCGCCAAAGCCGAGGTCTACCGGCTGATCTACGAATTCGTCGACCAGGGAGGTGCGGCAATCGTGATCAGCTCCGAACTGCCCGAACTGATCCGCGTATCCGACCGTATCGCCGTCATGCGCGAAGGAACCATCGTGGGCGAACTCGAGAGCACCGGCCGTGACGAAACAGCGTCGGAAACCAGTGAACTCGGCGAACGAATCATCTCTCTGGCAACCCGAGGAGCGGTAGCAGTATGAGTATCTTCCAGCGTTCTTCACGAGTATTTGCCATTGACGGGGTCGCCGTTTCGATCGTCTTCCTGATCATGTGCGTCTACTTTGCCATCGCATCTCCGTATTTCCTTAGCCCCGACAATATTTACAACACCTTCGTCGAATCCGTCTCCGCAGTGCTGCTGGCGGCAGGCCTGACCTTCGTACTTATCAGCGGCGGAATCGACCTGTCCATAGGCTCCAACATCGGCCTGAGCGCAGCGGCAACCCTCTTCGCCATCATGAACGGAGCGCCCACCCTCCTTGCTGTACTTGCCGGTATTGCCACCGGGCTCATCTTCGGGCTCGTGAACGGGGCATTTGTGGCGGGGTTGGGCGTCAGCGACTTTATCGTCACGCTGGCGACTCTGAGCATCGGGGCAGGTGTGCTACAGGTCTTCACAGCCCGCACCCAGCTCACCGGAACCGCGGACAGTTCCTTCCTCGCTCTCGCAGGAGGAAAAATCGCCGGGATCCCCACAGGGGTGCTCATCACAGCAGTCATCCTGCTCATCCTGGAGGTCGCGCTCATCAAAACACCATTCGGACGCACGATCTACGCCGTGGGCATCAACCCGAACGCGGCGTACTTGGCCGCGGTCAGCGTGCGCCGGACCAAGTTCTCGGTCTTCATCATCTCCGGAATCATTGCCGGCATCGGCGGAGTGCTCCTGGCATCCCACCTCAACTCCGTCCAGCCCGGACTCGGGGGCGGCTATGAGCTAACAGCGATTGCCGGGTGCGTAGTGGGCGGGGTCGCCCTCGCCGGTGGCCGCGGAAGCATCTGGCGCGCTGCCCTCGGAGCCTTCTTCCTATCCATCCTCAGCCGGGGTCTGCAACTGACCGGGGTCGACCCTCTCTGGTTCTCGATCGTGACCGGCGCGGCCATCGTTGCCGCGGTGGCCTTCGACCGCGGCGCCCAGAAATGGCTGCAGTCCACGCTCCGCCCGGTGTCCCCGGTAGCGGCCGCAACCCAGAATGCTCAGTGAGGCCCGACATGTCTTCTTCCCTGGACGCACCTGCCCTCGGCAACCGGATCGAAAGGCTCCTCGCCAAGCCTGGATCCGGCCTGGTGGCCCTGCTCATCCTGTTCATCATCACGATGACCTTCGTGGCACCGTCTTTCCTCAGCCTCGGAAACTGGGAAAACATAGCAAACCAAGCGGTCTTCGTGCTGCTTCTCGCCCTCGGCATGACGATCGTGCTCATCGCGCGCGGAATCGACCTCTCCGTTGGTTCGGTCATGGGCCTCTCGGCCGGCGTAGCAGCTTTCCTGATCAATCAGGGGCTTATCTTTCCACTCGCATTGTTAGCAGGCATTGGCTGCGGGCTCGTCTGCGGCCTGCTGAATTCACTAATGATCACAAAGCTGGGGCTGCCCGATTTTGTTGCCACGCTCGCCATGCTCGGTGTAGCCCGGGGGGTGCTGTTCCTCTGGACCAAGGGGACGCCCTTCACCCGCTACATGACCGCCGAATACAGGATCGTCGGAGGCCAGGTCAAACTCGGCGGCATCATTAGTGTCCCGATCATCGTTGCCATCATCTTGTGCATCCTCGTCTCCCTCATGCTTCGCAAATCCGTCATCGGACGCTACCTGTACGCTATCGGGGGCAGCCCAGATGCGGCCCGGCTCTCGGGTATTTCAGTCTCGAAGGTGAAGACATTCGCCTATGTCGTGAGCGGTGGGTGTGCCGGACTCGCCGGAGTAATCCTTGCCGGGCGGGCCACCAATGTCGCCCCGACTCTGGGGACAGGCTATGAAATCCTGGCCATTACCGCCGCAATCATCGGTGGTGCAGCCCTCACCGGCGGCCGCGGCCGGATGGTCGGCGCCGTTCTCGGCGCACTGACCATCACCCTGATCGCAAACGCAATGAACATTGCCGGCGTCACCTCCGAATGGCAGCAGGTCGTCACCGGAATCATCCTGCTTCTTGCCGTACTACTTGATCGCATTACCGCCTACTTCAAGCAGCGTCAGAACAGGGCGGAAATCGAACCGTCACCGCAGCAAGAGCAAGAATCGGCCCCCTCGGCGATGCCCAAACAGGCCTTGAGCTGATCCACTTACCCGAAACCGGGGACTCGGCTACCCGCTGATAGTGACCGCTCCCCTGCCAAACAACCGAACCGCACCGCACCCCTGCCTGAATTTCAAAGGAGAAATACCATGGAAACAACCCCGACCCGGAACGAGAACGGTACTTCAGGATCCACCCGCCGCAACCTTCTCGGAGCAGGTGCGCTGATGGGAACACTCGGTCTTCTCACCGCCTGCACAACCCCTCCCGGCGGTTCCACCGCGGGCGCCGGTGGCGGCGCGGGCGCGGGCGCCGAAGGCAGCACGGAATTCACAGACGCCGTGAAAAAACTTGTCAACGGGCGCACGCTGCAGGTCGGCTTCACGCCCCCCGTTCTTTCCGAGTACTACACGCAGATGGAAAACGCCGCCTTTACGCGGATGGCACAACTGGAAGACCTCTACGGGGTCAAATGGAAGTGGGAAAAGTCCTCCCCCACCGGCAACTTCAACGCCGTTGAACAACAGATCAGCACCGTCCAGACCTGGACAAGCCGGAAGTTCGACGTCGTCTTCATCTGCACGGGCGCCAACTTCGCCACCATGCAGGGCGTCTACAAGAACGCAATGAACGCCGGCACCAAGATCTTCCAATTCAACCAGCCCGTCGAACTCTATCCGGTAGATCAGATCAACACCGTCTCCAACATCGGCTACGACAACCGCACCCAGTCCGGCTACGTGGCCGGAAAGTATATCGCGGATACGCTTAAAGGTAAGGGAAAAATCGTTCAGATCATGGGTCCCGCCGGCTCCGACTGGACCAAAGCACGGCTGATCGGCTTCAACCAGGCCATGTCCGAAAACCCGGGCATCGAGGTCGTCGGAACGGCCGACGGCGGCTACCTGCGCGACAAGGGACTCACCGCCGCCCAGGACCTCCTCACCCGGCACCCTGACATCAATGCCATCTACGGAGAAAACGAAGACATGGCCCTCGGCGCCTCACAGGCCGTCGACGCTGCAGGACTGAAACAGTGGGACGGATCCCAAGGCATCGTGATCGTGGGTGCGGATGGCCTGCTCTCGGGCATGGACGCTATCCGGAACGGCAAGCTGACGGCCACAGTGGACGTCAATTCCGTCGACAACGCAATCAGAATGATCGACACCGCCTTCCAATCCGTCGTCCTGAATAACTATGTCCCCAAGATCTCCAACATCACAACGCATCTGGTGACCAAGGACACCGTCGAAGCCTATGCCGCATACATCAACGGCATCATGGCCCCGAAGAAAAAATACTGAACCGACGCTCCACCGGAATAGGAATTCAAAAGGCGTGCAGCACCTCCCTCCTGTGGCCATCAGCAGGGAAAGATCTGCTCTTTCACCGCTGCGCCCGGTCTTTTGTGGCGAATTGGCCGGTGTTCAGGCCACCGGACCAGTATCATGGGAGTTACCGAGCATCTTCGGTTGGCGAAAGAGGGATAATGACCGAATCTACAAGCAGGATCGAGCGTGTGGCGCGGCTGAGAGTTTCCGACTCCGTCGCTGCCCAGCTGACGCAACTGATCACCAACGGTGCCTACGCTGTGGGTGAGAAGCTTCCTGCCGAGCGCGTCCTCGCGGACGAATTCGGAGTAAGCCGCAGTTCGATGCGCGAAGCAATCCGGGGCATCGAGGCAAGCGGCCTGGTGAGCAGCAGTCATGGCGTCGGCGTCTTCGTGGTCAGCAATACCGTCGGTGCCCACGGCCATTCAGACTTGCTCGTGTTCGAAGATTTCACCGTGCCCGAACTGTTTGAGGTGCGGCGCATGATCGAACGCGATGCGGCCGGTTGGGCGGCGCAAAGAATCACACCAGCCACTACAGCCGCACTTCAGAGCATCATGGAAACATGCTCGGATCCGGATCTCTCCGACGAGGAATTCGTGCAGCTGGACATAAAGCTCCACCAAACAATCGCGAAGGCTTCGAAGAACGAGTTGCTGGCAACCATCTACGGCAGCCTGGAGCCGATGCTGCTCAAATACTCCCACCGGGTGATTTCCCTGCCAGGGCGTCGCGAAGACTCCCACGCAGGACACGGCAGAATTGTCGACGCCATCGTCGCCGGCCGTGTTCGCGAGGCGCGAGATGCCGCCGTGGCTCACATTCGCGACGTCGAAAGGGACATCGCCAAAAACCTGGCACAACCGGTAGCCAGCCAAACCTAACTCGGTCTCTAACGCCGCTCCATAGTTGGTCGCGGCAGGATAAACACCCCAATCCTTGGGGATTTTCCGCGGAACCCGACTCATCATGGACGAACGGACAACGCGAATGGTCGCATCTTCTCCCCCACACCCGACGCTTCCACTCGGCGGTCAGGTGATAGCGGTGCTGCGCACCACCCACGCACGCGAATATCTGCCCGTGATCGAGAGCCTGGTCGCCGGTGGCGTCCGGTTCATCGAGCTCACGCTCACCACCGGGGGCGTGTTCGATCATCTGGCGGAGATTAGGGCAGCATTCGGAAACACTGCAGAAATAGGCATCGGCACTGTCACCACCACAGAACAGGCCGAACGCGCCCTCGACGTCGGGGCCCAGTTCCTGGTGACGCCGACAACGAACCTTGACATCGTCCATACCGCTGTGGCGCATGGAATTCCCATAGTCCCCGGCGGACTGACCCCGACCGAACTGCACGCGGGATGGAGCGCGGGCGCGGCAGCCGTCAAGGTCTTCCCCGCTTCCACCGTGGGGCCGGATTACATCGGTCAACTCCACGGCCCATTCCCCCAGATGCAGCTCATACCCAGTGGCGGAGTCACCATCGGGGACGCACCTCGGTGGATTTCGGCCGGCGCCCTCGCCGTCAGCCTTGGCGGCCCACTGGTGGGTGACGCCTTCGACGGCGGCAGCCTTGCCCAACTCACAGAAAGGGCACGACGCGTGACCGAACTGGTAGCTGCGGCGACTGAGGACCGTAAAGGCACAAACCGGTGATCATTGTGGATTCCGAAGCTGATACCCCTGCTCTCACCTCCTACACTGTCACCGACGTCGTGACCATGGGCGAAACCATGGCGCTGATGAAGGCCGAGACGCCCGGGCCCCTTGCCCACGTCGCTTCACTAAGCCTGGGTATGGGGGGTGCCGAGAGCAACTTCGCGATAGCCCTACGCAGGCTCGGCACTTCCGTGACATGGGCAGGCAGGGTCGGAGCCGACAGCCTGGGAGAAATGGTGCTGCGTGAACTGGCAGCAGAAGCCATCAACACATTCGCTTCCCGTGACGAGACAGCTCCCACCGGGCTCATGATTAAAGAACGTAGAACAGCTGAGGCGGTAAAGGTTTGGTACTACCGTAGAGGCAGCGCCGGATCCCGGCTGTGCCGGGAGGACGTCCCAGCGGAGCAGATCGCCCAAGCCAAACTGCTGCACATAACCGGCATCACCCCGGCGCTATCCGCAAGCGCAGCGGACGCGGTCAGCTACGCCCTCGACTGTGCGAAGGAGGCCGGGACCATGGTCTCCTTCGACCTGAACTATCGGGCCGCACTCTGGTCACCCGAAGAAGCAGGAGAACTCTACCGCCGGATCATACCCCGGACGGACGTCGTCTTCGCCGGCGATGCGGAAGCGGCCATGGCAGTCGGCGAAGCCCAGGACCCGACAGATCTCGCTCGGCGGATGAACGAACTGGGCGCGCCGCAAGCCGTCATCAAACTCGGCGCCGACGGATGCATCGCCGTCGTGGACGGCACACCCCATACTCAGGCTGCCGTTCCTATCCGGGCGGTGGACACTGTCGGAGCAGGAGACGCCTTCGTCGCCGGCTACATCGCCGAAATGCTCAACGACAAGGACGTTCCTCAACGCCTGCTGACCGCTGTCCGCACGGGCGCGTTCGCCTGCTTGGTTCCCGGAGATTGGGAAGGCATGCCCCGGCGTATCGAACTGGACCTCCTGGACTCGACAGAACCCGTCTCCCGATGACGCAGCACGTCGGTACTGTGAGCATGAAAGGGCTTGAGGCACCGTACAGGACCTGTGTGAGCGCCTCGAAAGGAGAAAAATCAGTACTTCACCAGCCATGCCACCTACCCGCGTCTTGGCAGAAACGCTGACTGCCTGGAAGCTCGCCTTCAACAGTCACCGGCCCGAAGACATGGTCGAACTCTTTTCCCTTGATGCGCTCTTCCAAGGCCTCACCCCGGCTCTGCTTACGGGGCGCGAGGACATCTTCGGGTACTACGACGCACTGTCCCCAGGCATCACGACCAGCTTTCATATAATCCAGACGCGCCAGCTGACTCAGAACGTTGTCTGCGGATTCGCTACGGTCAGCTTCACCTACCCGGACCGACATAAGGTACCGGTGCAACTATCCCTCGTACTGCGCAGAGCAGAGAATAGATGGCTCATCGCCCAGTACCATGTCTCTTCGATCTCCCGAGGTAAGCCGTCCGGGGAGGCAACGATGTCGGCCGTGATGAATCCCTTCGGAGCGGATGATGACTAAGAGAACACGTCCGAGCACGCGATTATTTCAGAAGCCACTGCCGAGGCATGGTAATGAGAAATGAGACAGTCCTATCTGATAGTCAGCGTTACGTCGTTTTTGCACGACGCATCCAAATTTGCGCTTTGCAAGACGGCGTCTCACGAACCCGCCTCATAACCCTCCGGCATGATGTGCAAACTTCAGACACCGAGAACAGGCGTAGTGCGGCGGACCCGGATATCCGGTTGAACTACACCCGAGGCTGACGTCAGATGTGCCAGTGAAAGCCGTAAGGATAGGGTTCAAACTCCTTTTCATTGCCAGTCCTTAGTGGAAGCCCAGATTCCAACCTGACACATCGAGGTCGCCCGCACACGAGAATTCCCATGCCGGGAGCCATGTCTGAGAATTTCACGAGATCATTGACCACCGCGACATAAAAATTCAGCTGTCCAAGGTTATGGCCGGCCCGCCATAACGCCGGTTATGCGCAGCAGGACGTTACCGTTCGGCATTGCAGGCCTCTGCCGTTGCCGCTGGCGTCATCACAGCTTTTGCCGTGTTTGGCCAGAACATCCTTACTTACATGCAAATAAAGCTCCGAATTGCCAGGATAAGGAGAGGCGCATGCCCACAACAACTTCAAGGATCACCCTCAAAGTCGAGGACCCCGCATCAAGGGACAGGCAGCTTGAGCAGAGCTGTGCCCTGCTCCGCAGCGAAGCCGCGGCTTGCGGCATTCTTGTCACCAGGGTCGACCACGCTACTTTCGAGCTCGTCCTCAGCCCCGATGTTCCGTTCGGCCTCACCCATGAACTCGATCTGCTCTGAATGAGAGCCAGCATGCCTGTTCCGGTCATTCCGACTCCCCCGCGCCGGGCGTCCGAGACCCATCGAGAGGACAGCCCGTGACGGAGCCGCAACGGGCGACCCGCGCCTGGATGAACAGCATCGCGACGGGGCGCGGAAGCACCCATTGGTGATCTGGGCAAGTCTCAGCCCCGGTGACGTCGTGTCGCTTCGGGGGCTCGGAACCCGGGGCTGGGTCGGAACAATCGAGTCCAGAACGAGCGACGGGCTCGTTATCTGCATAAAGGACGACCTCAATAAGAGGAGATCTTTCCATTTCCGGGAATGCCAATCGGTACGCGTCATCCAATGAACGGCGCCATCACCTCACCATCGAGGGCGGTACAGTTTCCGGATCAGTTCCCTCTGCGGTCAGAAAAGCTCTCCCATGAATGAATCGAAGGTCCTGCCGCTGGCCCGCACGTATGCACTGATCTTTTGCTGGTCTCCGGTGCGCATGACAGTTCGACGTCGACGTCCCCGAGCGGGTCGACGGACGGATCAAGGTAGCTTCCGAAAATCCTTAGCCGCTCCACGAACAGAGGCATCCCGGGAGCGGCGTTGTACACCCGGGCGCGTTCCCGCAGGCCGGCGACTAGACGGTCCGCCGTTGATCAGTGTGACGGGTTTGCCGAAGCTGGCCATGGCGAGGGCGTTTCCGCGGGTTGTCGCCTCCCACCAGAGGTAGCCGGGATCGTCGTCGGTGTCGGCCTTCACCAGGTAGCCGGCCTTCTCCATGCGCGCGAACACTGCCTCGGTGTCTTCGACGCCGTTCCTGCGGAGAAGGGTGTCGGCCAACTCCTGCACGAAGGTGCCGCCACGGTACAGGCGCACCAGGTCCCTGGCCACGGGCGCCGGCAATCCGGCAACCGTGTCGGATTTCGCTATCCTCATGGGCCGAAGCCTAATCCCCCTTCGGGCACAAGTCCGGTCCGGTTCCGTTGTCATGATTCCCGGCACGCTTGCGGCGAGGCCGCCTTTCCCGTGTCCCGAAATCCTTCAAAGCGGACGGACCAGGCCACGCGCTGACCACCTGTTGATGGTTCCCGTGTGGCTAGGTGTTCAGCGGGTCAGGCCGTTCTTGCCTCTCTCCGAGCCAGCTCCTGCACCTTTGCGGGACTTCCTGGCCTTGGCGGCGCCCTTGCCCATGGTCACCGCTGCGCTGGGGTGGGTTCCCTCGCTGCGGGCTGCCGCCAGCCGTCCGCGGATCTGGGTTTCATTCGCCCCGGTGGTGGCCAGCGACTCGGCGAATTTCTCGTGGTGTTCGGCCGAGCCGTACCCGGCGGCCGACGTGCTCTCCGCTTTCAAGCCCTGCTCCGCGAGACGGCTGTTGTCGTTGCCGGTGACGCGGTCCTCAATCTCGCGGCCGACGCCCTCCATCCGGGCAAAGAGTTCCTTCTCGGCACGTTTGTACCGCTGTTCCACGGTCATCCATGGGGAGCCTTGGAATCCGGCTTCGGCCAGGAGTCTGGCTTCGTGCATGTCCTTGGCGGCTTTCACGAACGCGGGATCCTCGAAGTGGGAGTTGCCGGCGCCGTTGATGTTGGCGGCGGTTTCCTTCCGCAGCTGGTCAATATCGGGTCCGTTGATCCCGTCCTTGCCGATGAGGAACAGACGTTCCTGCACGGTGGCGTCCGCTGCTTCCAGTGCCTTGGGGGTCTTTGCGTTGTGGGCGGTCTGCAGTGCCTGGGCCAGTTCGGGGTTGGCCAGGTACTCGACAGGGACCTGGTGGCGTTCCATTTCCCGGGCCAGTGTGGCGGCCTGGGCGCGGAGTTCTTCGGTGCGGGCTGCTGCGAGCAGGCTCATGGCTTTCTCGTGTTCGGCGGCTGCTTTGCGGGTCTCTTCCTGGCTGCGGGCCAGCTCCTCCTGCCGGGCTTTCCCAGTGGTGATGGCTTGGATGCCTGATTCCAGGTAGGCGGCGTCCGGGCCGACGTCGTGGGTGTCGATGCCGTAACGGGTGAGGACTTGCCTGCGGATCGTCTCCGAGGCTGCCAGCGCGGCGGGGTCGTGGTCCTTCCAGCCTTCGGCGACGGCGTGGGCGGTGGCGATGTCGGCTGGCTGTGCCTTGTCCCACCATTGCTCCTTTTCCACGGGGGCAAGCGCCGCGTGCGCGGTACTGCGTTCGGCGGCGAGGCGTGCCCGGGCTTCGTGGGCTGTCTGGGCGTCCTGGTGTTCCTGTTGCCGCTGGTTCTCCTGGCGGCGGCGGGCCAGTGTCTCGGCAATGCGTGAGGCGATCATCAGCGACTGCCGCAGACCGCCGTCCAGGACGTCATCGATTCTATCTGATTCACTCATGCTGTTCCCCTTGCAGTTGGTGTTAGTGGTGGTGGTTATCGGTCGAGGGCCGGCCCGGAGTCACGCCGGACGGGCTGGGCGGTTTTCGCCGGTGTCGCCGTCGTTGGCACTACTGATCCCGGACGGACGGGGACCATGCCGCGCCGGGCGATATCGATCGCCCTCGGCGCCACTGCACCGTCAGGGGCCGGTTGTTGTTCCGCACCGACCGGAACGGGCTGGGGCATGGTGGCGGTGAACGGGGCCAGCCGTTCCTCGACCACGGAGCGGATGCGCTGGGCCTCACGGGTCCGCCCGGACTGGGCGTGCATTTCATACACGGCGAAGGCGGTGTTGATCAGCTGTACCATGAGCGCGGTTTGGGCTGCTGTCTTGTTCTTGCTCGACGCTGCCATGAACAACATGGCAGTTCCCGCAATGGACGGCAAGGCGACAGGTTTGCCGTGCTGTCGTGGTGCGCGCAGCTGGGCGGTGCGGGACAGCTCAGCGGCGGTGGCCGCTAGCGGCCCGGGGGTCGGTTCAAGCCGGTAGGACCATGCGGCGAACGCACCGGATACTTCCCGTGCGGCCTTCGCCCAGGTCGCGTGATCCTCGCGTGGAATGGTGCGTAGCTGGTCCGCCAAGGCGGCCGCGTTGCGGGTGTATTCCACCCATGCTTCCGCCGGCGGGGTGGCGTTCTCGGGGCCGGTCCGTGAGACGGTGCGCTTGTTCCGGGCCGCTGCGTTCCATTCCGCTGCGGCGTCCGTGGCCAGGTGCGGGGCGTCGGGCCATTCTTCCCGGAGGGCGCCGAGTTTCAGGTCGGAGGCCAGGGTCCCGCCGCCGAACCAGATAGGCCGCTCCCCCGGGGCGGGCCGTTCGGCCACGGAGTAGCCGACAATGACGTCGGTGGTGTTCTTCGCGTAGCGGGGCCGCACCAGCAGCCCGGTGTCGCGGGCCCGGCGGACGAACTCCGCCTCCGTTGCGGAGGCGCTTGCGCTGGCGCGCACCTTCCGTGCAAGGGAGGACCGGTGCATTTCGCGGTCGTCCCGGACGGCCGTGGCCTTCTCGGCCCGGTCGTAGCCACGGGTGGCGTGCACCGTGGAGAGCTGTTCCAGCCCGTGCTTGACCTCCAGCTCCCGGCAGGTTTGCTGTGCACGCTTGTAGTCACCATGGGTGGATGCTTTGGTGCCGTCCTCCCGCACGAGAGACACGGCCAGGTGGATGTGGTGGTTGCCGTTCTCACTCGTGCCGTGGTTTACCGCGGCCCACCGGCACGGTGCCTTGCCGCTGGTCTCGGTGAAGCCCATGGAGTCCACGAAGTCGTTGGCGATATCGCCCCACTGCTGGTCCGTCGGCGCGCCCTCTTCGGCGCGCAGGCTCAGCGAGCAGTGCCACACGCTCGCGTCCTTGTATCCGACGTGCACGCGTTCCTTTTTCGCTGCGTCCCAGCGCAGGTCTTTGATCTTCACCGAGACCCCGAACATCTTGCGCGGCCGGTCCAGATGCTTGGCGATCGCCAGGGCATCGTCGCGGTCCAGCACCCCGTCGTCGTACCACGCCATGATCGCAGCGTCCCCGGCGACCAGGTGCGGGTCCTGGTGGGCGTTCTTCGTCTTGTTGGCGTCCGTCGAGGCCAGGTAAACCATGAGCCCGCCCATGCGTGAACCGCGGGTGATGTTCGGAATCATCGGCTACATCAGACCGTCAATGGCGTCATCGATCCGCATCGCAACGGACCGGATATGTTTCAGTGCTTCGCGGGCCTGGGCCGGGAACTCGCCTGTCGCGTTCGCCTGCCGTGCGAGCTGGTTGATGTTGTTGGACGAACGCGCCAGCAGATTGTGCAAGGACATCAGTTCCGCAGCGACCGCCCGGCGTTCCGTCGGCGAATCGGAATGCTCCGACAGTGCCGAGGAAATCAGCAGGTTCGGGACGGTGACCTTCTCCCGCTCAGCCCGGGCGACCAGGGCGGCTTCTTCCTCCACGGTGACCCACACGTCACGGCGCTTCTTCGTCCCCGCGGGCGTGTTCTCACGGCGCCGCCGGGAGAGCCCGGAACGGGCAGCATTCTCCTCGGCCACTCGTTCCCCCAATCCTTCAAGAAGTCCAGCGCAGCGACCCCGGAACCGGGGACCACACTGACCAGTGTGCCGCACCCGACCGCCAGAGTCGAACGCGACAAGCCGCTTACACCCGTGTAAGTGTATAGCTTGCTCCGGACGGTTGGTTTCGAGGTTTTTCGGGCCCCGGGTGCGACCCACCGGAAAACCACTCCCGGCCTGCGGGTTGGGGAGCGGTTAGAGTCGGTGCATGGACATCAACGACATCGCCGCAAAAGCCGCCGCAAAAATCGACGCCGCCCGCGACGTCAAAGTCAACGCAGTGAAAACCGCCGCCGCCAGCGGCGTCGGACTCGCCGAAGCAGCCCAGCTGCTCGCCGCCGCCGAACAAAAGTACGCCAAGGACTACCAGGCAGCCCTCCGCGCAGACTGGACCGACTCCGACCTGCGCAGCTTCGGCCTGGACGCCCCGGCCAAGAAAACCGGCGGCCGCCCCCGCAACCGGAAGACCGCCGGCCAAGAAACTTCCGTGACGGGCGCATCGGCGTAGCAGCCCCTCGCCCACGGTAATGATGGTAAAGGTCCTGAACCGGCGTGACTCGTCGCCCACCTGACGCGTGCGAACGCTGTCTTTCCCATGATTTGTCCGCCGGTTCAGGACCAGCACCAAGCCCGTTGAGCCAGGCGGACATGACCTAATAGGAGCCTGAATCGCTGTAGTCCCATTACCGTGCTGTCTGCCGGCCTGGCCAACGTGCAACACACAAGGACCAGGAAGAGCAGGGTTGTCGCCATATTGGCCGAGGAACTACCCAAAGTCATTGTCGGCGTGGATACCCACGCCGACACCCACCACGTCGCCGTAGTCACCGAATACGGCAAACCCATCGCTGATCAAAAGTTCGCAGCAACAGCCGCCGGCTACAGCAAACTACTTGGCTTCATCACCGGCCATGGCACGGTGAGCGCCGTCGGGGTGGAGGGGACAGGTTCCTACGGGGCCGAACTGTCCCGCGTTTTAGCCAGGAAAGAACTGAAGGTCTTCGAGGTTAACCGGCCAAACCGTCAGCAGCGCAGAATCCGGGGAAAGTCAGATCCACTGGACGCCTACCAGGCAGCCCAATCTGTGCTCGCCGAACGAGGCATCTCGACCCCCAAAAGCAAAGACGGACCAGTGGAATGCCTCCGCGTCCTGCGGACCGCGCGGGCCTCGGCAATGAAGGCGCGCACCATCGCCATCAACCAAATCCGGAGCCTGCTCGTCTCCGCACCGGAAACGATCCGGTCGAAGTACCGCGGCCTCGCCACCACCGCGATGATCACCGCGCTTGCCCGCTCCCGGCCCTCAGGGCACCCCGCGGACACGGAGTACATCACGGCGTTGACATTGAAAACGCTGGCTTTGCGGTATCAATCCCTGCGCTCCGAAATCGCGGCTACCGATGAGCTCCTGCAGGAAATTCTTGATTCATACGCCCCGCTGCTGACCGAACTGACAGGCGTAGGCGTTGAAGTTGCCACCCAACTCCTTGTCACAGTCGGGGACAACCCCGAACGGATCAACAATGAAGCGCAGCAAGACCAACCGTCACAGACTCAGCAAAGGCGGTGACCGCCAGGCTAACAGTGCCCTCCACCACGTCGTCCTCTCCCGCATGCAATCAGACCACCGAACCCAGGACTACGTCGCCAAACGAACCGCCGACGGCAAGAGCAAAAGAGAAACCATGCGCTGCCTCAAACGCTACGTCGCCCGGGAAATCTACCGCCAGATATTCAGCCCTGTTGCAGCGCCGGACATCACCGACCTGCGGCCCCTCAGACGGCAGCTCGGCGTCACATTGCAGCAAGCCGGCGAACAACTCAACCAGTGGCCCTCCAACCTCTCCCGCATAGAACGAGGGATCGCCAGAAACGATCACGTCGCCCAGACGTACCGACAATGGCTCACCCAACAGCACCTGTCCACAACCGGGGACAATTCCCACGGGTTATCCACCGCTACCACCGCCGAGGGAGCCACCCCAACGGCTCCCAAAAATCCAGCCGTGGATAACCCGAATTGACCCCAGCCATGGACAGCTCAACCTCACCGCCTGCATCCCGTCCCAGTCCTGTGCAATGCGACATTTCCGTGTCCCGTAGTTCCACCACCAAGGCATGGATCGGCCCACGGGCTAGGAGCCCTGCGGCTGCAGCGTCTGGGCCGGTGGGGTTTCCGACTAGCCGGCGTCCCGGACCCGCTGGAGGTACGTGACGAGTTCCTGGAGCCGGTCCGCGGGCCATGGCAGCGCGGCGCTCAGCTCCGGGCTGTTTTCCTGCCACATGTTCCGCGCCACAGCCTTGGTCTCGTCATTGCTGTGGAACTGGGAACCGAGCTCATCCCACCGCCTCGCAAAGTCCCGGACCGCTGGGTCATCCACAGGTGTTTTTGCCGATAGGTGACTCAGGCCTTCTTCGACAAGGCTGGCAAGCGTGGTCCTGGCATCCTCGACGGCAGCCGGACCAAGCTCGTCCCGCCGCTGCGCCAGCTCGGCGCGCTGTTCCTCCGTGAAGTACTTCTCGTACATGGTCATTCCTTCCAAAATTGATATGAATTGGTCCACGCCCGGCATGGCGTCGCCCATGTTGTCGAGCAAGGTCTGGATCTGCCGCTGGAGGCGCAGCGCCTGCTCCGCCTGGTCACGCAGCGCCGACAACTGGCTGGCGAGCAGCCGCCGCACGGCGCCGGCGTCGTCCGGCGACGCGGCCAGGACCTCGCGGACCTGCTCCAGAGACAGGCCCAGCGCCCGCAGGGCCCTGATCCGGTAGAGGCGGCGGACATCCTCTTCCGAATACCGGCGGTGCCCGGAGTCCGTTCGGCCTGTTGCGGGAAACAGACCGATCTGGTCGTAATAGCGCAGGGTCCGCACAGTAGCCCCGCACAACGTGGCAAGCTCGCCAATGCTCCACAACTGCCCACCGGTCTCCAACATGTTTCCCACCCTAGGACCTGACGCGGCGTCAGGATCAAGCACCGTGCGCGCTGGGTCCCAACCAACCGCAAAATCCAATTTGACGCCTATAGGAGCATCAGGGGCACGGCAAAAGCTAAATCCTGCGGGCATTTCCCGCACACCTGTGGACGACTGGACCCACCTGACCGCCTGCACACAACCGCCAGGTCGCCACGTGCAGGAAGCTCACCCAATACAACCGGCGAATGCGCACAGCCTCCTGAGTTCTCCCCACCCCGACCTCTGATTGTCACTGCTTCTGGCCGGCCATCAAGGGCGCAGCGCGCCACTCCATAATGGGCGTCCGGACCCTTGACCGCTCGCCCCTACGCAGACAATTTGACCTCTATCGGGGATAGCGAAAAGTATCGCCGCCGGTTACGGACACCGGACCAGCCGGCGCTTTGAGGCTGGCTCCTCACGACGGCCGCCGACGCTTGGCGTCATCGTCCGACCACCAAGCGCCAAGTCTGATGGACAAAGCTCAGCCGGTGGTAGCCGAATCTATCTTCTGCACGAATTCCAAAGCATCCGCGTTGGTGTAGCGCCCTTGTTCGTAGCGGTGCTTGTAGCGGTCTACGTACGGATCCGTATCCTTGGGCTGCCCTCGCTTCGGCAACAGAGGAAGCTCCTGCGTCAGTAGCAAGGGCGACGCCTCCAAGTCGACGAGCCTGCCATCTGGAAAGGCTGGCCCCTCCGGCTCAGAGGGTTCCTGGCTACAGTGCCCGCGGCCGATGTCCAGACACAGGTGTTGGACGGCCAACGCACGTCGTTTTATGGGCAGCGGGAGCCAGTCCTCGATGAGGTAGCTCCGCCACGTGACTCCTTGGTCGCGAAGCGGAACATCTCCCTGGAGGCCGTTGCAGAAAGGGCAGCACAACCCCAGGTAAGAGCACCCGGCCGTCTTGCTAAATCTGGTTGCCAGGAACATGGGTGCAGGCAAATCAGACTTCTTCAGGACCGGCAGCACACGGTCGACAATGATTCGCTCGATCCTGTCGGCGAGGAAGAACCGGGAGCCGTAATAGTGCTTTGCCAGCAGAGTGCCTTTTTGACCGCACCGTGTTTCGACCTGCAGGTCATCCAGGCGCCACGCAGTGATCCACCGGTTGCAGCCCTCGCGCCAACATTTCACCATGGCCGTATCCAGCGCGTAGGCCCGGACGACAGGTTCCACGAAAGACTTCACCCTCCTGTTCAGCAAATGCGCGATCGCCTCTGCCGCATCCAACGATTCGGACCCGGCGAAGGCCGCCGGCAGACTGAGAGTCCGCGCACCGGACGCACCACCGATCATCACGGACGGCACAACGCTGGCAGCCTCCCTGTTCACCTCTGCGACAAGCCAGAAGCACTGAACCCCCTCGCCCTCGTAGCGCTTCTGCCTGCGCCGAAACTCGTCGGCATCCTGCCGTGAGAACTGGATCTCCACGGCGTATCGATTATCGTCCCGCGTAACCATGACGTCGGCGATCCACGACCGGTCAGGAGCCGGAAATTCGATAACCGCTTCCCAGCCGGCCTCCCGCGCGGCGGCTGCGACCAAGGACTTCATCTCCAAATGATCGGCCGATTCCCCGCCAGGATGCAGAGTGCAGTGCGCGTCGGCGTGGTGATAGAAGTGTTTGAGACCACGTCGGGAAATCCGGGGTTTGCCCGGTTGGCCGCAGGCCATGATCAGCGGTTCTCCGGTCTTCCACCGGCGTCGGAGATCCGCCCATTCCTCGTCGTTCAGGAATGGCGCCTCGATTCGCTCATCGGACAGATAGGCGGCAAGCGGCATGGTTTCCTCCCCAGCGGAATTGGCTCTCGGATTGGAGAATACCTCTGGTAGCCGGGAACGAGGGCCGGACACGTCATTCCACGAGATCAGCAACGCTGACCGGAGTCCTTGGCGGCGCACCCGACTACTTTTAATATCCGGCAGGGACGCCGAAATGTTCGGACGATCCGTGACATCAACGATCCGGAGCAGGGCGCTGTGACGGAGTAGGGGCGGCTCCCCGGCACTCCCACAACTAAGGATTCCAAGAAGAGCGATGTGCACTAGGTGTCGGCATCCAGCGCTCGGCAAGGTGCTGGCCAGCGAAGCCCTTACGCTTCTCGTGCTATCACGGCTGGGCCGGATCAGGGCTGGTCTGTAAGTCTGAACTCTGTGGTTAGTTCGTCGATGGTGAACTGGTTGCGCAGCTTGCAGGCGCTGTTCTGGTTGGCGAACATGCCTTGCCGCCACACCGCGTCATCCAGCGGCACGGTTTCGATCCATTGGACAGGGATGATGTATTCGGCGGCATCTGTTCCTGCGTCTGCCTCCGGATGCCGGTACTGGCCGTGCAGCTGGAGCGACCGGAACGACCGCTCGGAACCATCCACCGTCAGGACCGCGTCATCCGCCGGTTTGGCAGCCCCTTGGACAGTGCCCACACCGACGTAGCCGTGCTGGGGGACATGCACAAAAATGCGGGCACCTTCGGGAAGGCCTTTCAGCGTCCGGGAGTACCAGTCGCCACCTCCGGCAGAAATGAATCCGTAGGTGCGCGCATCGTCCCACGAGCGTGAGCCCCCGTCGATGCCGAAAGCTACGTACCAGTCCCGCCCATTCCAAGCGGCCCGGGTCGACTTGGTCCGGGCTGCCCCGGAGACGCTTACGGGGGCGGTCTCATCGATCAGCCAGGTGCGGGCCAAATAGTCGTGGCCGTTATCGCTGAAGTACCGGAACATCATCACGTTGATCGGCACAGCATGGGAATTATTCAGGTAGGCGACGATTCGTTCAGTGCCGGGGTCCAGGTCGCTGGCGACGATGGTCATGACGTGCCCTGAATTCAGCTCGTCGGGGACAGGCGCCCCGTCAAACCGCAGGGCAAAGGCCTCGTCCAAGCTGCTGCCGGGGTTGCCGGCGGCAAAAATGTTCCGGACATCCTCATTGCCCAGCTCCTGAGCCCAGGAGGCATAGTCCAAGGCTTGGGCAACCACATCCCGCGGAGTACGGTCCCGCTTGAGTTCCAGAATGTGCAAGACACCTTCTGAATCCAGACCCAGGAGGTCGATGTACTTGCCGTATTTTGTCGGAACCTGCCTGCCGAGCAACAACAGTTTGGTTTCCAAGATTTCTGGGTCGTCCAAAATCAGCTGCTCGAGCTTAGCCTCCAGCGGCATGGCCGAGGGGCGTATCCGGTGCGGTCGATCATCCACCCGCCATAGGCCTACTTCTACCGGCATCCTCTGGTCTTCCGTCTCTATCGGCAGCCCTGCGCCACCACACCGGTTCCAACCTACAGGGATTGGCTGCGTCGAGCGTCAGGAACCGGCCGGCTTACAGGCACTGTTCTACGCGAACCGCGGGGACCGGACCTTCGCACGCGACCAATGGTCGTCTCAAGATCGAGGAATCAGCTTGGCCCACCCGTCCCCGGCAGTGAAGGTCCATAAAGTCTCGGCCCAGTGGACGTTGTACGCAGGCATCGCCGCCAACCACACACGTCGAACATTCCGTGGGAGACGTAATGGAGCGAGCGGGTGAAGTTCGTACGGGTGGTGCCCCTTCGACGCGAGACCGAAGGACCCTTCCGTGCCGGAGAGCCACACGAACATTTCCGATGGAAGGCTGCTGTATTCGTATTTTCTGAGATTGTCGGGTTGGTTGAGGACTTTCTGTGCCTCGGCGACCGGGTCCGCGCGGGATGTGTCGAGCGACTGCTGTTGAAGAATAAAGCGCCCCGGCTCTCCCCCAGTTTTCACAGGCAATGACAGGAGCGAAGAAACTTGGATATCCCTCAGGTTCAACAGCAATTCCAGCGCCGGTCCGTCGGAACGGTCGCAGAGTCCGATTGCAGAGTCGACATCTGGGAGCCAGTCACCTCCCCGCGCGGCTTCCCACTCCGTGAGTAGCGCTGGGACTCTGGCGAGAAGGTCCTTAGCCCTCGCCCCGGGGTCTACGTGGACAATCCAGTCGCGCACGAGGCCGCCAACCGCGACAGAAAGATCTTGCGTCCCGTCGTTCCCGCGGAGCTTATGCAGCGCGGCATAGAACTCCAGTTCCTCGCGGTTCACATCGGAGCTGACCTCCAAATACCCGACCAGCTGACCGTTGTCCGATAGTTTGAAATCCGGGCGCTGTACCTTGCCGCCGCCAAAGTCGAACTCTTCCACTTCGAGACCGGTGAACATGGATACGAGGGAGCGCGCATAATCCTCGAACACATCCAGGGGTTTCTTCTTCTCTATCTTGGCCATGACCACGTCGTATCACAGGGTTGCAACGTCGGCCGGGAGGAACCCCAGCACGTCATGCTGTTGCAGCCGCATCTGGCCGCTCCACCTCTTGCCGCGATTCACAGCTTTGAATCGGCGTCGCAAAAAGCTACAGCTTTACGAGACACCGCACCCCACGCCGGCAGAATGACCATTGCCCCGGAATGTGAATCGCAGGGCTATTTGGCACCTAATTCGCAGCGCTTAATGGCCGATGATCAAGGTTTCCCTTGTACCGACTCCGCCGTGTTCAACATGAGGATTAGGGGAGTGCCGCTACCCCAATGCGCCGGGAGCCGAAACCTGGCGTGTTCACAACCACGGCGAGGTTCTTCTGTGTGTGTGGAGACGCGAATCGTTCGAGTCTTGCCCCGGCCAGGTGTTGGTCGTGAGGTCTAGGTTTGGGATGTTCTCGGGCTGCGAACGAGCCGGACGAGCTCTGCTTCCGGGCCTGATAATTGACGGGGCCCGTTCCACACCGCGCGCAGCGCGCGATGAAGGACAAGGTCCTGGACCGGGATGATCCTTAGTTCTCCGGTCTTTATTTGGTCTGCCACTGCGAGGGTGCTCATCACTGAAGGACCCATGCCGGCCAAAACGCTTGTACGGATTGCGGCCGCGCTGCCAAGTTCGAGCAAGGGAGCCGCACGCGTGTACTCGGCCAATGCAAGGTCAAGCGTGATCCGGGTGCCGGACCCCGGTTCGCGGACCAGCAACGATGTCGATGCTAGTTCGGCAATGGAGATCGGCTCCCGGCGCCGGGTCCAAGGGTGTTTGGGGTGGACGACGACGACGAGTTCGTCGCGCGCCACGGTGAGGCTGTGCAGGGTGCGGGGGATGGTTGGGGATTCCACGAAGCCGATATCGCAGGCTCCGCTGGTCACATCCTCAAAAACCTGTGCGGAGTTATGGACAAGCAAGTGTATCCGCACCTCGGGGTGCAGCCTTCCAAAGGTGCCAAGCCAACTGGGCACCAGGTGCTCGGCGACGGTCATGCTGGCGGCCACCGTGAGTGCGGTGCGTCTCTCGGTGCGGAGGGAATCGGTAGCCTCCAGCATCTGCCGTGCTTCGGCGAGGATTCTCCGCGCCCAGTGGGCTACGACTGTGCCTTGAGGGGTGAGTGTGGAGCCTGTTGGACTGCGCTGCAGCAGGGTCATGCCCAGCTGGCGTTCCATCACTCTGATCGATCGGCTCGCGTTGGGTTGAGCCAGGCCCGCCTGTCGGCTGGCGGCGCTGAGGCTTCCGTAATCGTCCACTCCAACCACTAGTTCCAGTATGGTCAGATCCGGCCACTTTGCCATGCGCAAAGTATATAACAATGCGACATGTGTTGTGATTTTGATATATCCCTATGCCAAGAAGACGGCTATCCCAGGACAGAATCCCGGCCGAGAATTGGGAGATGAGCAGCCAGGGCCTGGCGCATCCGGTTCGGGGAGGATCGAAGAAGCATGAGACAAGACATAGCCGCACCCCTAAAGGACCCGCGGCAGAATGCTCTGCTTCCCCGGGGTTTGCGGAGCAAGCCGTTGCCCGGACTGGCGGCGGCCGTGGCCGCCGTCGCGATCGCGTGGCTGATCCATTCGACCGTCCCGGTGATGCCTTTCCTGACGGTGTCAGTCATGCTGGGGATTCTTTCTGCGAATCTCCCCGGGATCAGTGCGGCCGTGGAAGGAGTCCTGCAGCCCGGGCTGGTGCTTTCCGCCAAGCGGTTCATGCGGCTGGGAATCGTTCTGCTGGGTCTCAAACTCAGCCTGATCGATGTGGCTGCGCTGGGCTGGAAGACGCTGGCGATCGTGGTTGGCATTGTCCTGCTGACCTTCATGGGAACGCTGGTCCTGGGCAAGGCGCTGAAACTTCCGGGCGATCAGCCCCTGCTTCTCGCCACGGGACTTTCCATCTGCGGGGCCTCCGCCATTGGGGCCATGAGCGGGGTCACCAAGACGGATCACCGCGACACCGTCGTTCCAATCGCCCTCGTGACGCTGTGCGGAACGCTGGCGATCGCGGCCCTTCCCGCGCTCAAGGGACCTCTAGGCCTGGACAATGTTCAGTTCGGATATTGGGTGGGAGCAAGCGTCCACGACGTGGGGCAGGTTGTAGCAACGGCGCAGACGGCGGGCACCGCTTCCCTTGCCGGGGCGCTCATCATCAAACTCACCCGTGTGCTGATGCTTGCTCCAATGGTCACCGGAGCGGCACTGGTGGGACGCTTCCGCCATCGTCGGACGGGAAACGGCGCTGAGGATACCGGCATCAAGCTTCCTCCGCTGATCCCGCTCTTCGTGGCCGGGTTCATGGCGATGATCGTTCTGCGGACGCTGGGGATCCTTCCACCCGTTGTCCTCGAAGTCGCCGGCACCGTCCAGGACCTGCTGCTTGCCACAGCCCTCTACGGGCTCGGGGCATCAGTACAGGTCCGGTCTCTGCTCCAAACCAGTGGCAGGGCCATCATTGCCGCCATGCTCTCCTGGGGTCTCATCGCAGCGCTGGCATTTGTCGGCGTGCACTTCATCTAGGAGCACACCGCCATGGAACTCATGATTTCGACCGGCGTCGAAAAGCCAGATCGCCGAATCTTCGACATCGCCTTAGAGCTGTTGCCCGGGGAACCGCGAAACGTGGTCGGCGACTCACTGGCAAATGACGTCGCCGGAGCCCAAGCGGCAGGGTGGACCGGAATCTGGCTCAACAGGGAAGGCGCCGACACCGAAAGCCGTCCCGGACCTCATGATTCGAAGCAGCTTCTCCCCATGGCGAAGGCATTGAGACTCAAGCATCCCGATGAAGGATCGTCCTGGGTGCCGCGATCCGAGTGCACCACGGTCGCAGCGGGGCGACGTGACCGCACCGCGTTCTCCAGCGCCGCCACGGCCCGCGAGGACTTCACCCGCGAGTCCATCGAGCACCCGACGATCTTTCCGGAGTAGACGTCCTTCACCGCGCAGAGGTAGCGCTTTCTTTCACCGGTAGGGTGCTCGGTGATGTCTGTCAGCCACAGTTCGTTCGGCACCGCGGCGGTGAAGTCGCGTTCCACCAGGTCGTCGTGAACCGGCGGTCCCGGCTTCCGGTTCAAGCCTCGCTTCTTCGAAAACACCGACCAGATGCCGTGGTCCCGGCACAAGCGCTGGACCTTGTTCTCACCCGCCGTGATGCCCTTCTCCGGGAGTTCGTCGGCGATGAAACGGTATCCGAAGGCGGGATCGTCGACGTGGATGTCCAGGGCGGCGTTGACCAAATGCGCATCCGCCCAGTCCCGTTCCATAACCGGGCTGGTTCTCCACCGGTAATAGCCTTGCTTGCTGAATTCCAACACCCTGCAGGTCACCGCCACGGGGACGCCGTCGGCGGCAAGATCCGTGGCCAGCGGGTAGATCATTTTGGGTTGATGTCCCTGGCCAGATAGGCAGCAGCCCGGCGCAGAATCACATTCTCCTGCTCCAACACGCGGTTGCGCTTCTTCAGTTCCGGCATCTCGGCCGATTCCGCCGCCGCCGGGCCGGCCCCGGTTTCCTTGCGCTCGGCGATGGCAATCCAGCGTTTCAAGGTCGTGACCGAGAGCCCGAAATCCTTCGCAATCTGCGCCAGGGGCGCCTCGCCCTTGCGGGCTACATCAATAACATCCTGGCGGAACTCCGCCCCATAAGCCGTAGGCATGGTCAACATCCTTCCACGAGCACCAGCTCGCTAGGTCAAGGAGTCAACAAAACCGGGGGGCAGTCCCGGGGCCAGAATTCGTTGATATAGTCGTGGGTCCCCGTAGTCGCGGAACGGATCCAGAGTGGCGGTCTTGATGCCGGCAGTGAATTCCTCGCCGAGGGCTTTGAGCCAGTCCGCGTAGGCCTTCCCGGACCGGCCGGAACAAGGTCCGGCAACCGTGCATGAACCACGCCCTTCGCGTCGCGGGCGTGATCCACGATCCCGGTGACCATCCCGGAACCCGGCGGGCCGGTATGGGACCAGACATGCTCATCCACGCCTAGCGCGTTCACCCCAGTCAGACGGCCGGCCCGCGGCGATCCGCCGGGCTGCCTCTGCCTTGATGGCGTCCCAGGCCGTATGCCAGGAGACACCGAGCTGGTGGGCCAGCGCGGAGACCGACGTGTCGAAACGCTGCAGCCCGTCGGTCGCCCACGCAACGGCCCTGGCAGTCAGCTTCGCCCGGGGCCCGGCCAACTCATGCTCTTCGGTGAAGGTTGTTCTGGGACAGTCAGGATCCGGGCAGCGCCAGACCCGCTTGGCCCACACCAGCCGCACGGGCCGCCCGAAACACGGGATGTCATGGAGCCGGACCTGCCGGCGGCCGTGCCCGACCGCGACGACACCGCAGTCCGGACAACCGCTAACAGGTTCCTCTGTCTCAACGTGCAGAACCAGGCCGGTCCCGGCCGCCGTGACAGAGCAGACGTGGATGCCGTCGACACCAAGAAGCGCGTCTGCCCGATCGCACCAGCGACCGCCCGGGCAGGAAGTAGCATTGGGCATATCAGGGTCTCTTTTTTATTTGGAAGCTTGGTCGCTACCAATTCAAAGAGACCCTGACCTCTCTCCTCCCGCACCACGCCGCAGCGGCATCAGAACACTCCCGCCCTCGGCCTCAGACAGCCCTAACCACGCTCATCTGCGAAGGACCGGTGATGTCTGCTTCAGGTGCCGGTAGTTCAGGTTGAACAATTGTCATACCGCACACGAAGGGCGTCTCTGCACTCATTTGCTGAGAATCGGAGTCGTTTCTTCGCTGCCTTTAGGAGGCCACAAATTGGCGGTTCGGAAAGAAGTATGAAGTCGCGATACTCTCTATCAGGAACTCGCGCCCGTCGACTTTCGGCAAAGTTTCGTCTGCGTCAATGACAAACATCTTCGGTTGAGTTGGCCTCAGGGTGTGCGATCAATTGTTGGGAGCCTGGCAATTCTTTGCGACGTCGACGCAGTACCAGGTAAAGGGCTAGCAGCACGCACAGCGCATAGACGATTGCCACGGCGCTCCAGCCCAAGGTGAATCCGCCCGGTGAGCTGATTAGCGCGCCCATGGTCAGCGGCCCGATGGTGAAGCCGCCGAATTGGCCGGCGGAGACCCAGCCGGTGGCCATGCCCATGGAGGAGGTTGGCACGCTGCGAACAACCGCAGCCATCAACACTACCGAGACCCCTAAGGCCGAAGCGCCATGCAGGGCCACTGCGAGCCAGAGGAAAGCCGGGGACCGGGTGCTCCCTGCCATGATGAAGGCGAGTGCACCAGAGAGAGCCATCGCAGCTAGCAGCAGCAAGAGGGGTGCGGCGGCCATGCCGCGGGACATCATCCGCCCCCAACCCACGCGTGCCACCACACCTATCGCTCCCGCCGCGGCCGCGGCAAACCCGCCCAGGACAAGGGTAAAGTTCAGCTCGCGCACCGCATATAGGGACAGATATACGTTGGTGGCCTGCACGCCCATGCCGTTGACGAAGCCAAAGGCTGAAAGTGCGTAGATCAGGGTGGTGTTGTTGACCGGAACTGCGGGGATGGGCACCGGATGGTGGGCATCGACCAGTGTGGGGACCTTGGGGAGCAGCGGAAGGGCAGCCAGGGTGCGCACGGTCAATATGCCCAGAATTCCGGCGACCACTGCACCGACGGCGTTGGCTCCGTGCCAGCCGATCCACGCCGCAATGGTTGGGAAGGCCAAGGATGCGACGAGCTGACTTACCTGTGGACCCGATTGCTTGACACCAATCCAGCTGATGCGTTTGTCCTCCGGGACTCGTTCGACCAAAATCCGGTTAGTGACTCCGTTGGGGAAGGACTGTGCGAGTCCGGAAAGTCCCGACGCGACAAGCAGCAACACATAACCGCTGGGGACGGCGGCCAGGGCAAGGGCCGCGGCGGCCATGCCAACGACCAGGGTGAGCAGCAGGGAATCGGACTGCTTATCGTTAAACCTGCCAAATGCCGCGTTGCCGATGGCGCCCGCGGCAAAGCACGCCGTCCCGAGGAGGCCGAATTGCGCCGCGGAGATTCCCAGCTCGCCGATTACCATGTTGCTGGTGGCGCTGAGGCTGGAAAGCAGCATCGGGCCGAAGGCCACAGTGGCCAGCATGGCGGCCAATGGCAATTTCCCGGGAGGCCTGGTCGGGGTTGGCATTCAGCGCTCCGTTCACATCATAAAGGGCAGGGTTGGTGCCATTTCGAAAACATGGCTGATCCACTGTTTGAGCCAAATACCTCGGCGCGGATCCATGATTTGGCAAAGAAAGTCGCGGCGAAGTCCAACGCGCACCTGAGCATGCGGTGCATATTTCCGGTAACCCGGTTGCCGAAGAAGTAACGATGCCGCCTTGTCCATGGACGATGCCCCAAATCCGGATGGATCGGGGGCATCGTGAGTAAAGGTGTAGATAGGGTGTACGTCGGTTTGCTGGACGATCCCGTGTACCTGAGGGGCGGCCCACGTTCACCCTGTGCCCGCGCCCCGCTGGGCGCTTTTCAAGAGACGGGGGCCCTGTTGGCTACAAATCGAGTACGAGCTTTTTCCCTTTGCATCGACTTACGCAAAGCATCATCACTTTGCCGGAATCTTGATCTGCAGGAGTGAGGAAATCGTCCCGGTGATCGGGTTCGCCTTCGAGTACCTTTGTCTCACAGTCACCGCAGTATCCTTCTTTGCACGAGAAAGGCTGCTTCGGAATAATCTTGAGAACTTCGTCCAGAACACTTACACCTTCTGCGACTTTGAGCGTGACGCCCGTTCGCCGGAGCTCCACCTCGAACGAGTCGCCGCTGATGTCCACTGGTCCGTTGGCAGCGAATCGTTCGAAATGTAGGCCACCGAGGTGGCTGTGAGCGGAGAATTCCTCCGCAACAGCGTTGATCATCACGCTTGGTCCACAGGTGTAGACCATCGTGCCAGCTGGTGCATTCGCCAGAATACTGGGCAGGTCCGGGTACCCTCGCTCTGATTCGATCCACAGATCCACCTGCTCGCCGAAGGAGCTGAGCATTTCGCGATAGGCCATCGAACTAGCGCGGCGTCCGCCGTAAACAAGCGACCACTGAGCGCCGGAGTTCCGAGCCTGCTGGATCATCGGGATCATCGGTGTGATTCCGATCCCTCCGCCGATGAATAGGTACGAGTCAGCTTCTACAAGGTGGAAATTGTTTCGAGGTAGGCTCACGCGCAGCTCGGAGCCGGCCTCGACAACCTCGTGAAGTTCCTTCGATCCACCGCGGCCGTTCTCATCACGCAGAACGGCAATCGTGTACCTGGATTGGTCTTTCTGGTCCCCGCAGAGTGAGTACTGACGGGTCAGTCCCGAAGGAAGAGTCACCTCAATATGGGCCCCGGGTTCCCAACCCGGTAGGGGCCGTCCTTCCGGATGTTGGAACGATACTTCAACGACATTGTCGGCGATAACAGTCGCCTCAGTGACCTGAAGGGTCAGACATTCGAGGGTGGTGATCATTGGCTTATTTCTTTCGGTGCTTTATCAATCGACTTCAGGCTTGCTGAGAACCTCAACCGATTGTGTTGGTGTTTTGATTTCGGGAAAGTTTGCACATCCAAGATGCACGCTTATGGTCTGCGACCAGCCAATCCGCCCCCGCTGACCATCACGTTTAGATCGTGACTTCATCCGAATATCCCGCTTCGAATATCGGGCGACGCGCACCTCCAAGGTCTTGACTATGAGTTGCTGTAGGCGTCCGCTTTCTCCTGCTCAGCGGTTTCCCTGCGTGCCAGGCGCTTGGAAAGGATGAACCAACACGCAGTGGTGAGGAGGATCGGTCCCGCCAGCAGCAGCACGATATCCTGTGCGGGCCAGGCGAAGCCAAGGAGGATACCGGCAATCGCAGGTCCGACAATTGATCCGATTCGTCCAGCTGCCGACGACCATCCGACTCCCTTGGCGCGGACCGATAGCTCGTAGACTGACACCGCGATGCCGGCCTGCCCCACGGTGCATGCTGTGATACCCATGCCGGAGATGCAGATCAGAATCATCAGAACGACCGGATTCACCGGAAGCAGAGCGACGCCGGCGGTCGCGAGTGCCGCAGTCATGGACATGACAACCAGTGGCCTTGAGGCGCCAAACTTCGCGGAGGCCGCGATGAGGATGAAGCCGCCGCCCATTCCGCCGAGGCCGAAGAACGCCAACCCCAGACCTGCGGTGGAGCGGTCAATGCCGAAGGCTTCGAAGAGCGTCGGCAGCCAAGACTTCAGGGTGTAGCTCACTACGAAGATGAGGAAAGAGGCAATCCACAGCACCAACGTGGACGTCCGCAGTTCCGAACCAAGGACCGCGACGGCGCTGCTGTGATCGCCGACTTTCTCCTGCTCGACAGGTTTTGGAGAATATGGGACGAGGTACGCCAGCAGTGCGGCAAGAACGAGCGGTACCGCGCCAGAGAGCCAAAGTGTACCGTCAGCGCCAAGGCCATCGATGAGCGGGGCGCCGGAGAATCCCGCAACCGTTGTGCCGGTGATCAGGCCCGTGGCGGTGAACACCGCGATGGACTGCCGCTTTTCGGCGGGGCCGTTCTGTGTACCGATCACGATGGCTATCGGCGCCACAATGCCCAATCCGATTCCAGTGACGGCTCGAGTCACGCTGAGCAGGCTCATGGACTCAAGGGGCAGAGCGGCCGCGCTCATCAAGGTGGCGACCCCAAATAGTGCGACACCGAACACCAATGTCCGTTTCAAACCTATCCGCCGGGACAGGGACCCGCACGTGAGATACCCGACGACGACCCCCAGGCTGGTCAGAACCAAGGGGTAGGTAAAGGCAGCAGCCTTCAAACCCCATTGGTCTGCAAGGTGCGGAACCAGCAAGGCGAGGATCGCGGTGTCGTAGCCGTCGATGAAAACCGCGAAAAATACCAGCACCAGCACGGCTTTGCGAACTTTTATGGGCAACGAACTATTTAGTGCTTTGTTGCTTTCGACCATGGCTTGGCCTGCTCCCTACATACTGGTTGACGTTTTTGATGGATGAGGGCGTTGGTTGCGACACCTTGTGAATCTTCTGATGTGAGTGCATCCGCTGTGGCGACGCCGAGTTCACGGGTGGCTCCGGGAAGTCTGGCTCAAAGAGAAGTAGTGTGACCAACATCTCAACTGCTTGTAGTATCGTATGACCATAGTCCAATTGCAAGGACTAAGCGAAAGAAAGTCAGCGGCCCACCCGTCCTGCTGGCCAGCAAGCCCGGCAGAGGAGCTGCTCCGGATCCGTGCGGCTCGCTTGAGTGTTCGACCGGCGTTGCGCAACGGGGCTGCGCACCACAAGTGCCGCTCAAAGCCGGCGCGCAGAAGACGCTAGACCGTATTATGATAATACGGTAATGTGCTTCTCATAGCTTTTTTGTCCCCTGTTCAAACGGCTGATCCGTTGTTGACCAATGTTGTTCCCAGGAGTTGAAGTGAGCGTTCTTGATATCGAAGCACTGACTGAGCCCGAATTGGCAGAGATTATCGGTCAGGGCGAGCTCGTCCCGCTGCTGGCGGCACTGGCCCACCTGACAGGCGATCGTCACTACCTCGCGCTGGAAGCTCGGCCCCGGTCCGTGACGGTGTTGGGCAGAGCCGTGGCCGGGGTGACCGACGGCGCCGCACTGGAGTTGGCAATCAGTGGGTTGAAGGCGATCTCTGGAAAGGATCCCCACCCCGTGGATGCGCCGGTTGACCGTGAGCTCATCGAGTACCTCGTTGGTACGCCGATCGATGACGGTACTGAGGATATGCTGCGTTACCAGTTGGGCATTCCCCACGATCAAGGTGCGCCGCGCTGGCAGGCGTCAACGTCATCGGAGGCCGGACTCTCTGTTGCCATCATCGGTGCTGGCATGTCCGGAATCTTGATGGCCCGGCGTCTGGATCAAGCAGGCATCCCTTACACCGTTTTCGAACGCAACGCCGATTTTGGTGGCGTCTGGCATGAGAATACCTATCCGGGCTGCCGTGTCGACACCACGAACTACATCTACAGTTACAGCTTCGCCACTCGTGACAACTGGAAGCACGACTTTTCGCTGCAACAGGCGGTCCAGGGATACCTACGCGAGGTGGCCACAGAGTTCGGTGTCGACAAGAACGTTCGCTTCGGGACAGAACTGTTGGCGGCTACGTACAACGAGACCTCCTGTACCTGGCAGTTGACGCTCGACGGCCCGGACGGGCCATACGATGCTGAGTTTTCCGCAATGGTCTCCGCCGTCGGCCAGCTGAACCAGCCGAAGATTCCCGATGTTCCAGGGATTGACTCATTCGCCGGTCCGGCATTCCACACGGCCCGGTGGGACCAGGATGTAGATCTCACCGGGAAGCGAGTGGCCGTCATTGGTACTGGTGCCAGCGCGTATCAAGTGATCCCCGCGATCGCTGATCAGGTCGGAAGCTTGACGATTTTCCAGCGCAGCGCGCCGTGGATGGAGTGGACACCGGCATATACCGAGGAAGTCAAGCCGGGCTTGCGCTGGCTCTTCGAGAACGTCCCCACGTACTCGCACTGGTACCGTGCGTACCAGTTCTGGATTACGGCCGACGCCCGACGCCCGTACTACACAGTTGATCCCAACTGGGACCGGCCGGGATCGGTCTCCGCAGAGAACGAGGAGCTGCGGCAGCACCTGGTAAATGGGCTGGAGCGACAGTACCAGGACCGGCCGGATCTGCTGGAGCGTGTGATTCCCTCATATGCCCCGTATTCCAAACGTCTGCTTCGCGACAACGGGCAATGGGCGAAAACGCTGCACCAGCCGAACGTCCGACTGGTCTCGGACCACATCGAGGCCATCGACGAGCAGGGTATCCGGACTTCCGCCGAGCACATCGACGTCGACGTCATCATTTACGCAACAGGTTTCAGGGCTTCGGAAATCCTGGCCTCGGTCGATGTCACCGGCACCGACAGCCGGAAACTGCGCAATGAATGGGCCGGTGACCCGAAAGCCTACATGGGCGTCGCCGTACCGGGATTCCCTAACCTGTTCTGCCTGTACGGGCCCAACACCAATGTCGTGGTCAGCAGTAGCCTCTTCTTCTTCGCGGAGAGCGCAGCGAACCTCGTCATGTCGGCCCTCGAGCATCTCGACAAGACCGGCGCGGGCGCCGTCGATTGCACCCAGGAAGCTTTGGACCAGTTCGTCGCCGAGATCGATGAAGCCAGCAAGCTCACTGCATGGGGGGCCTCGAACGAATCGACCTGGTATAAGAGTGCATCGGGTCGGGTCTCGCAGAACTGGCCACTGCGCGTACTCGACTACTGGACAGCAACCCGTGAGTTGCCCATGGAGAAGTTCCAAGTCCTTCGACCGGCCGTCCGTGATTTGGAAGTTGCGCGATGACCATGATGTCCCTTTCGCACTACTGGATACCAGGCATGCAAGGCGTCCCTGTTCTTCCTACGGTGGCGGCCGAGCATGTGTTGAATATCGATCATGGCGACGCAATCAGGGTTCAGCATGTTTCAGCACCATCGCACATAGGCACCCATATCGACGCGCCGAGCCACACTTTCGCCGACGGGCGCACGATCGACGAGTACCCGTTGGAGCGGTTCATTGGGTCTGCTGTGATTTCGTCTCCGACATGCTCGTACGGCACCACCATTACGGTTGATGACATTCTCGCGGGCGGACCGGAACCGCAGCGAGGTGAGATGCTCTTGATCCACACCGGCTGGGGTGCCAAGTTCGGGGATCCAGGCTATTTCAATCATCCGAGTCTGGATGAGTCGGTGGCCGTCTGGGCAGCCGAGCTCGGGCTCAGCATGATCGGCATGGACCTGTTGACGCCTGAGCTGCCGGCGCAGGATCGGGATGCGACCTTTGCATTCCAACTGCACCGAGGCCTGCTGGGTGCCGATGTTCTGATCGGGGAAAACCTTGTTTTTCCTCACATCGAGGAGCGCAGAGTGCGTGCTGTTGCAGCTCCCGTTGCCTTGGCCGGGGGCGATGCCGGCTGGACCAATTTCGTTATTGAGTGGTGAAGGAACTATGAACAAAAACATGTTGAGCACATCATTGGGTGCCATTGACATCGCATACCACGACGTCGGACCTCGTGACGCGGAAGATGTGATCGTCCTCCTGCACGACGGCGCGTATGGCAGCTCTGCCACGCTCGCATGGGAGCGGATGATGCCCCTGTTGGCTAGCCGTTTCCGGGTGATAGCGCCGGATCTGGTTGGCTATGGAGCATCTAGCAAGGTCACGTTCTTCGATCGCCCTGCGCAGGCGGCCCATGGAGAGGTGGTCGCGGCGTTGCTCACCAACTTGGGAATTGAAGCACCGCGGGTTCACGCCGTGGGCTCGTCGTTTGGGGGAAGTGCGGCCGTCACCGCAGCACGCACGCGGTTCGGACGACCGTGGACCTCGGCGGTCTCGATCGGCGGATCTCTAGGGTATGGCCGGAATGGCGTCGCATTCGATGAACTGCAGCGATACGACCAGTCAATTGAGGACGCTCGTCGGATTACTGGCCTGTTGGTCGAGGACGTCGACCAGTGGGAGGCCCACGTGAAGGAGCGCCATGCCAACGGCCTGCTTCCTGGCCACTGGGAAGCCTTGTCCGCAGCTCGGGTCAAAGCGCCCCAGCGTAACGCGGCTGCCGCCCCGCCACCGCTTTCTGTGCGGCTCGCCAGCTGCCAAGCGCCGGTCCTCTTCGTGGAAGGCGAGAAGGACCAGCTTCTCGTTCGCGGATGGACGGAAGATCTTGCCGCCATGGTGCCTAACGGGAGGGCTATAACTGTTCCCGGTGCTCACTGCCCGAATATCGATCGCCCTGAAGGCGTACTTGAAGTTGTCGTGAATTTTGTAGAAAGCGTTAGCTCAGAAAGGCAGGTCCTGGCATGACACAGGGAGTCATTTTTGCGTGGTCAACCCCCGTCGAGGGTCATGAGGAGGCGTTCCACAGCTGGTACGACGACGAGCACATCCCCTCGCGAGTGAATCTGCCCGGCATCGAGGCCGCCAGACGATACGTCAACTCTGAACCGGGCCCGACAGCACAGTTCGCCGTTCGATATGACGTGTCGGACATCGAGGTCTTCAACACACCAGAATTCAAGCAACTGCGCACGCATCCGTCGCAGGAAACCCGCAGGGTCATCGAAAACACCGTTGATTTTGATCGCTTCGTGGGTGAGGAGATCATCTCGCAAGGCAACACGTGGCATGCGGTCGACCCCACTTTGATGTACGTCGTGACATTCAGCGTTCCTGAAGACTACTGGAACGAGTTCGAGGCGTGGTACGCGACCGAGCACTTGCCGATCATGCTTGCCGAACCACTCTGGGCCGGCTGCCAGATCTATCGCTGTCTCGACAACGACCGCAGCAGCGGTGCGCCGGGCAAGGAAGCAAAAGAGTCATGGACACACGTGGCCTTCCACTCCTTGCGCAGCGCGGAAGCAATGCAGAGCCCCGCTCGCGAGCGTGCCCGCGCGACCGCTTGGCGCGAGCGTTTATCTCACAACGCGTGGCACCGAGCTTCAGTCCGCCATGTCTTCGAGCCCCTGAGCCAGTGAAATACCGGGATGGCCGGGCAAGCTAAACGCCATGTAGGTGTACTGCTTACGATGAGCGTCAAGGAAAGCGAATTACCATGACAGAACTCGCAGATGACTATCGAGTCACCCGTAGCGCAGCACCCGTTCGCGAACAGGCCGTAATCCAGCTGCGCAGCCTCCTGACCAGAAGGTTCCAGCCCGGGGACCGGGTTACCGAGGCAGCTGTGTGCGAACTCCTCGGTACCAGCCGGACCACTGTTCGAGAAGCCTTGAGGCAACTGGAGACCGAAGCTCTCATTGAGATCGTTCCGGGCAAGGGGCCCACGGTTGCCAAGGTGGGCGAGAGCGACGTCCGCGATCTGTACGAGATTCGAGAGGTTCTGGAGTCGTTCGCTATCCTGCTCTTCATAGGGCGTGCCAGCGAAGACGAGAAGGCGCGGCTCGCGTTTGCTTTTAGCGAGCTTGAGAAGGCTCATGCGGGCGGCGAGGCCGCTCGGGTTCTCGACGCCAAGCAGGTTTTCTACGACCTTCTCTTTGAAGGTGCTCACAACAACACCATTTCGGCATTGTCCCAGCGGATTTACCACCAAGTCGCCAGGGTGCGACTGGCGTCGTTGTCGGCTGATCGGATCCGAGCGGGAATTGGCGAACTGCGGGTCGTTCACCAGCTCATGGTGGCGGGCTCAGGGCAGGAAGCTCAGGAAGCCTATGCCGTACACATGCGGAATGCACGATACGCAGCAGTTGAGGCTGTCAAGAGGTTCAGCTGACTAACACCTACGCATGGAAGTTCTCCATCCGTCCAGTCCGCCGTCGAGCGATTCTGCGCGACGGCGGACTGAGCCGCCCTCTCCCGACAACCCCGAGATCGCTCCCATAGGTGTCTCCTGCCGGCCGGGTGGTGAAAGCCGTATAGGGTCTCGGCCCCGTTGCGTCTAGTTACCACATCTTCCGGAAACAGCGCGGGCCAGCCAGGAACCTGAATGGGGATTTTAAAAACATTGACCTACCACAATACCGTAGTACGATAATACGAGATGGCGAACACGTCAGTAATGCAGGGTGGAAAGGATACCCAAATGGCTTCAGCAGGTGAACGCGTCAGCGATTTGCTGGCGGAATTAGGCGTAAGTTGCGTCTTCGGCGTGGTGGGATCTTCAGCGATGGAGATCTACGACGGGCTCCATGCAAACCCACATGTCAGGTACATCGGGGCGCGCGACGAGCGCGCGGCCACCGGCATGGCGGACGGCTACGCCCGGGCCAGCGGAACACTCGGAGTGGTGCTGGCCGGCCAGAGCGGGCCTGGGGTCACCAACCTGATCTCCGGTTTGGCCGCGGCCAAGGCGGCGCATACACCGATCCTCTCGCTAGGCGGATCGGTCTCGACTGACCAGTGGAACAACGATGCCTTCCAGGAAGTAGACCAGGAAGCTCTCATTAGGCCTGTAGCAAAGGCTGTGTTCACCGTGCTCAAGCCCGAGCGGGTGGTCCCGGTGATCGAGTACGCTGCACGGCTGGCGATGAGTCACCCGATGGGGCCGGTACACGTGAATCTTCCTCGTGACGTACTCATGGGACAAGCCCCGGAAGTCGAACCAATCGGCGCTCTGATGCCGTCCAACCCGAGCCATCCTGAGGCCATCGAACGACTCCTGCGCTTGATCGGATCTGCCGAACGCCCTGTGATCGTCGCCGGCGGCGGGGTCAAGAGCAGCCGGTCAGGAGGGTTGGTCGAGCGGCTAAGTGACCTTCTTCGGATACCGATCGTGACCTCGGCCGGTCACCGGGATGCCGTGAACAACGAGCACCCCCTTATGCTGGGCCAAATGGGACCCCGCGGCGGAGTGCTGGCCGCTGCCGTCGTGGCGGAGGCGGACCTGGTCATCGGGGTTGGTACTCGCTTCGGCTTCAACTCCACCTTCTTCGAGCCGGACACTTTCCGCAAGGACGCTCGGCTCGTTCAGGTCGACGTCGACTCCGCCAGCCTGAACCGGTACTGGCCTGTCGAACTCGCCGTCATGGCCGAGGCCGGATCCTTTTTGGCGGAGCTGCTCTCACACGTTGCCCAGGGCGCTTCGTCCGGCACCGAAGCGGCGTGGTTCGAATCCGTCAAAGAGCGGGCTTCACAGTACCGGCTAGACCGCTCGACCCTTCCTGAAACCAGCAGCAAGAGCCCGTTGGACGATGCCGCCCTCTTCCATACCTTGCGCCAGTCGCTACCACGGGAGTCGATCATCAGTCTCGACGCCGGCACATGGTGCCTTAAGGCTTCGGAGGCCCTCGATCATGCGCTGACGCCCTCCCTGTTCACACCCCTGGACTTTGCCTCCCTCGGGTTCGCGTTCCCGGCCGCCATCGGTGCGCAGTTGGCCTGCCCGGAGCGACCATCGGTGGCACTGCTGGGAGACGGCGGAGCGCTTTACACAATCGCCGAACTCAGCACGGTGCTAGAGCACGACATCCCCGTCACGATGATTGTGATGAACAACTCAGCATGGGGTGCAGAGAAGGCTTACCAGCACGACTTCTACGAGAAGCGGTACATCGGGACAGAGCTGCCATCACACGACTTCGCAGCGATCGCCGAGTCCTTCGGGATCCGTGGTCTCAGCGCAGACAGCGTGCAGAGCCTCGAGATCGCCATCAAGGAGGCGTTCGCTGACCCGATGCCGACTGTGATCGATGTTCGCATTGACCCGGAGATCCTCTTCAGCTTCCGCAAGGACGTCTTTAGGAAGTACAAGTGATGGGCGCGCAACGTACAGCGGTTGTCACCGGCTCCGGCCGAGGCATCGGGAAGGCGACCGTCGAACTTCTCCAAGCTCATGGCGTGAATGTGATCGGAGTCGACCTCGCCGGCGCGGACATCAATGCTGATCTCTCTACGCTGGAAGGGCGCGAGGCTCTTGAGGCCGGCGTTCGCGAGCGATGCCCGGCCGGCATCGATGTCATCGTGGCGAATGCGGGGGTCCTGACCGATGACGAACTGAGTATTCAGGTCAATTACTTCGGTGCCGTCGAGACGCTCGAACGTCTGCGTCCGATGTTGCGTTCCGACGCTCCGCGCGTGGTCGTGGTGGCCTCCCGCTCAGTCCTGAAGCCGGTCGATCATGCCATCGTCGAGGCATGCTTGGACGGCGATGAGGCGCGGGCCGTTGCCTTGGCGCAGCAGACCGGATCCCCTCACCTGCTGTATGCAACCGGCAAGCGGGCAATTGCCCGATGGATCCGACGCAACGCTGGATTACCGGCCTGGGCAGGTGCCGGCATCGCGCTGAACGGTGTCGCTCCAGGAGCTGTCCTTACCCCCATGATCGCCCAACGCGATCCGGCCGAGCAGGCGCGGCTCGCGGTCGAGCGTCCCATGCCGTTGGGTGGCATGGCTACGGCGGAGGAGGTTGCAGCACTCATAGATTTCCTAGCAGACGCCAAGAACTCGAAGATCGCCGGCCAGCTCATCTTCATCGATGGGGGCGGCGAAACGCTGATGGGCCAGGAAGATATCTGGGAAGCCATGGTGAACAAGCAAGCTTCCACAGCAACAGCAAATTGACTCAAGGACCGACCGCCCGCGGCGGGATTCTTCTCCTGACCGACGGTCTTTCCCTAGGGGCGGGGCAGTGATAGTTTGTGACCATATGATGGTATGACAATAAGTCGAGACAAGACTCATCGTCTCGGCGGATGGAGCAGCATGAGTACTACACAGTCAGGCAACGGCCAGCCGTCAGGGTGCCCGTTCTCCAACCCCAAGGACTTCACGCCTTGGGCCCCCGAGTTCGTCCAAAACCCGTATCCCACCTTCAAGTGGCTTCGTTCGCTTGGCCCTGTCGCCTATTCCGAGGCGATGGGCTACTGGGTGATCAGCAGTCACGAAGCCATCAAGCAAATCCTGATGGACGAGGAGCGATTCTCGTCAAAGATGATGCTCCAGACCATGACCAAATGGCCCGAGGACGTCGCCCGGGAACTGGCAGCCGTCATTCCCGACCGTCCAATGCTCAAGGATCTCGACGGCGAGGCACATGACAAGGCGAGGCGTTTCCTACGTTTCGCCTTCACTCCCCGCCGGCTGGAATGGATCCGAGGTGACGTCGAGCGTATCGCTGACGAGTGCCTGGATTCGTTGTTCGCCGACGGCGAGGGCGCAGCTGACATCGTCCGGAGATTCACCGACATCGCACCCATGCGTGTGCTGATGAAGTTCCTGGGAATTCCGGACGACATGAGTGAGCAGATCCGGGCGTGGTCCCATAACCGCGAGGACATGCTGCAAGGCAACCTCACAGAAGAAGAGCTGCGGGCCGGCGTGAAACCGCTGAAAGACTATTACGCATACGCACGTCAGCGGATCGAGGAGCTCGAAGCGAATCCCGGCGATGACTACATGAGCGAGGTCATCAAGCTATGGAAGCAAGAACAGCCGGAAAACGTCATGTGGGACGACGTCCTCAACATCCTGATGTCACTGATGAACGCCGGCCACGCAACAACGACCGACCTGATGGGCAACGGTCTGTGGGCATTGCTGACACACCGTGACCAGTGGGATAAATTATGCGCTGACCCGGAACTTGTCTCCCACGCCGTTGAAGAGATGCTGCGATGGGAAACAAGCGTTCCCGCGTGGCGACGGCTAGCACTCGTTGACCTCGAGATAGAAGGCCACCACATCCCTGCGGGATCCAAGATCTTCCTACTGCTCGGATCGGGCAACCGGGACGAATCGGTGGTATCCGACGGAGAATCGTTCGACATAGAACGCACAGACGGCCGCCAGTACCTGACGTTCAGCGCGGGCGCCCACTACTGCTTGGGACAATCACTGGCCAAGCTTGAGCTCAACACCTACTTCCGGCGACTCGTCACCCATTATCCCCAACTTCAGGTGCGCGAGGGCTTTGAACCGGACTACCGCGTCAACGCATTCCATCGTGGCCCGAATTCGCTGCCAGTCGAACTGGGACCGGAACCCCTCCACGCCGGCGGTGGAGTGGAGAGGAACGCGCGGTGAGAATGCTCATCGATCGCTCCAAGTTCGTCGGCCCCAGGCGGCTGTGAGGCAGACATTCGAGCCTCCGGGACATAGGTTGAACGGGCGCGAAAGTGTCTGGCGATAGGGTCGGCGGCTGGGATGCCAGCAGCCGCCGACCCTGTTACTCAAGCTACAGCGGCATCGAGGCCATCCTCGATGCAGTTCCACTGACGATCTCAGCAGTCCCCGGCGGGACCAGCAAAAGGGCTCATGAGTTTTCCAGACCCCTAAAACTCAGCGCCGGCAACTCCAGCCATCCCGTCCCTAGGGCTCCCGCAAGCTGGCGACCCTAAGGGCACCACTAAACCTGAGCACAACGCATGGAAAGGAACCTTCCATGGTTCGACTGTGGAATCAGCTGGCTCCACTACTGGACGCCAGTGGCTACGACAACCTGGACCGGGAGACGGAGGTACCTTCTTCGAACGTCCGGCTCACATCGGCAGCTTGGATGGGATGGTACGAGGAAGACAATTAGGAACAGACGGCCCGCACCTCGTCGTCCACCGCCACAAGGCAGTACGGCATCCCGTTGACAACCTGCGTCACCTCTTGGCTCTGTTCACCCTTGGATCGGTTTGTAAGCCCACCGGTGTTCCTGCCGCCCCAGCCCGCCACCCCGGCCGCTCGCTTGAAGATCGAAGAGGAACTAAAGCTTGGTCAGATTCGTGGAGATCTCGGAATGTCGTACCGTATGACATCGACCGCGTCGTACGGTATGATCAGTCTAGCTTAGCGGAAGGGGTTAGACATGACAGAACTCGCAGAGGGGTACCGGGTAGCACGCAGCGCTGCACCGGTGCGCGAGCAGGCGGTCATCAACCTCCGCAACCTCCTGACAAGCAAATACCATCCCGGGGACCGAATCACCGAGGCGGCAGTGGGTGAACTCCTCGGTACCAGCCGCACAACGGTTCGTGAGGCCCTGAGGCAGCTGGAGGCCGAAGGACTCGTCGAGATCGTTCCGGGCAAGGGACCCACGGTCGCCATGGTCGACGAGGGGGACATCCGTGACCTGTACGAGATCCGCGAGGTCCTGGAGTCGTTCGCCATCCTTCTATTCACGGAGCGCGCAACCGCAGACGAGAGGGCACGGCTCGCCAACGCGTTCGGCGATTTGGAGAAGGCCCACGAGAGCGGGGATGCCCCGCAGGTACTCGCTGCCAAGCAGATCTTCTACGACGTCCTCTTCGAGGGTGCCCACAACAACGCCATCTCCACACTGGCCCAGAGGATCTACTGGCGCGTCGCCCGGGTACGGCTTGCTTCTTTGTCGGCCGAACGGATTCGGGTTGGAATCGAAGAGCTGCGCATCGTGCATCGGCTAATGGAGTCAGGCCAGGGGCAGAAAGCCGCGGACGCATACGCCATTCACATGCAAAACGCGCGTGACGCCGCGGTGGAGGCTGTCAAGCGGTTCAGGTAGGACGCCCACCTCCCAGCGATGCCAGACCCGGGCCAAGCGGCGGGCAAGTCAGAGCCCAATGATCAGGGCAAGTTCCGCCTTTTTTAGCGTGGGCAGCATCAGGCTTGACTCTAATTGTCGGGATCAGCTGAAGCCGCCAAAGCGGGCTGTGGCCTCCCGCATGTCCGGAACCGTTCCCCCGGTATCGCGACACTCGTTTGTGCGGATGGAACGCGACAGTAGGGGCCTGTCGTTTCGGTGTGCGCAGAGATACTTTCCGGTGTCGTACAAGCACGGGGGGTGGTGGGCACGCGCCATGCTATGTGCGTCCGTCTCGTGCGCGTCTCTGAGGTCAGGGTCATACTCGCAGATAAACCAACAATGTTGGGCATAGCCACTAAGGTCACCCTGGTATCCCCGAAGGGCGGGCGAATGCTAGGGGAAGATGCCACGACACAGCGGAAATCGTGTTGCCCGTTCCCGACCGGGTAGCCAACCATCTTACTAGAGGTCCGGTCCGGGGACGTCCCGAGGATCCTCATCCCCGGCAGCAGTACCACTCCTTCTCGCGTTTGTTCTGGGCCACAGGTTCGCGAGGACGAGAATGGTGCGAAGGACATCCAGACGGCCCCACTGGATCTGGATTCCGGAAGAGGACGAGCGTAACGTCAAATCGACCAACGAAATCATGGCTGGCTGCGCGCTAGATACCGTGCAACCCGTAGAGGGGAGCTAATGTGGCGGGGTGGAACGCCGATACGGCGGCGGGACCCACTGGCTCTGAGGCGGTCACCCTCGTTGAGGGATCATCATTCTGTATCTCACTACCGACCGGGGACATCCACCCCGATCATCCTCATGGGCTCTTCGTCTTGGACACGCGGATCCTTTCGAGCTGGGACCTGGCTATCAACGGAAGGGCAGTCGAAGCACTAACCACTGAGACGAAGGAACCCTACCGGGCCCTTTTTGTAAGTAGGGTTCCACGAAGCGATGGCTACGCGGACAGTTCGTTGGTTGTAGAACGACTCCGCGAAGTCGGAACTGGTCTTCTGGAAGAGGTTACCATCCGGAACTATTCTCTCGACCCGGCCCAATGCGCTGTATGCCTCAGCGTGGAGGCGGATTTTGCCGACTTGTTCGAAGTAAAGGAAGCGCGGCCACGTCGGCGCTGGCACGAAATCCGGGAGTCCAGTCCGGGCTCCCTCGCAATCCGTGCTTCCTGGGAGGGTATCCACAAGGGCGTCATCATCAATGCGCCAGGGGCGGATGCAAAAGGAAGGACCTTAACCTACAGGATTATTGTGCCGCCCCAAGGCTATTGGAAAACTGTGATAACCATTATGCCAACCGATGAACCTTCCACAACGGCGAGCTTCATGCATCCGGAGGAGGGATTGCCGTCACCACAGGACCGGCGCCGGCGGGAATGGGTCGACAAGATTCCCACCGTTCATGTGGGTAATAAGTCCATCGAAAGAACGCTTAAGCGCAGCTACGACGATCTAGGTGCCCTCAGAATCGAGGATCCCGCCCATCCGGAGCGGGTCGTCGTTGCCGCCGGTGCGCCTTGGTTTATGACACTTTTCGGCCGCGACTCATTATTGGCCTCCCAAATGGCACTCCCTGTGGATCCATCCCTCGCTTTGGGCACACTGCAGACGCTAGCCGATCGCCAGGGCAAAACAGTAGACCCCTTAACTGAAGAAGAACCGGGCAAGATCCTGCACGAGGTTAGGCTCGATGTCTCTAGTGCACTCTCATTGGGGGGCAAATCCACATACTTTGGCAGCATCGATGCCACCCCCTTGTTCGTTATTGTCCTGGGGGCCGTCAGCCGCTGGGGCTTCGCCGCTGATACCATCCAGGCCCTCCTCCCCCACGCTGACCGTGCGCTTTCATGGATTCGTGACTACGGCGACAAAGACGGTGACGGATTCGTCGAATATGAGCGACTCAACGAGCGGGGGTTGATCAACCAGGGTTGGAAGGACTCATGGGACGGCATCAATTTTGCGGATGGCTCCTTGGCGGAACCTCCAATTGCGTTGTGTGAGGTGCAGGCATACGTCTACGCCGCGTATATCGCCCGGGCATGGATGGCCTATGAAGCCGGGGATGTGTCGCTTGCCGCGGAGCTCACTGAACGAGCCGAAAGGTTAAAGCAGCAATTCAATGAGAGGTTTTGGCTCCCGGAGCGCGGTTATTACGCAATCGCGCTCGATAGCAAGAAACGCCCGGTGGACGCGTGCGCATCTAACATGGGCCATTGCCTTTGGTGCGGCATTGTCGACACGGATAAAGCGCCCTTCGTCGCCGAACGCCTCATGTCACCGGAAATGTTTAGCGGCTGGGGCGTAAGGACCCTTGCCAGCAATATGGGGGCTTACAACCCCGTCAGCTACCACAATGGGTCAGTCTGGCCTCATGACAACGCAATCATTGCAGCGGGTCTGATACGCTACGGCTTTGTTGCGGAGGCACAACAAATAGCAACCGCATTGCTGGAGGCGGCTGAGCCTTCATTCGGCAGATTGCCCGAGCTGTTCTGCGGATTTAGCCGTAAACAAGTGGGCAAGCCAGTGCCGTACCCGACGGCCTGCTCTCCTCAAGCCTGGGCAGCAACCTCCCCGATTCATCTGATCACCAGCTTGATGGGGTACAGCGCGCATGTTTCTCTCGGCAGCTTGTGGATGGACCCCGCACTGCCTAAGTCTTTCGGGGACCTGCATATCGCTAATGCCCCGATGGGGCAGGGTCGCATCACCATCGACGTCATAGGTGATTCCACGACAGTCCGCGGGCTTCCGGAAAGTATGACTTTCCATCGAGGGCACCGGCCATGGATGACAGACCTAGTCGAGCATGCTCAGGCACATTCCAAGGAGCGACAGGATGATTAGCCGCCGGAGGGGTCTGTAGCTCACATCGGCGAGCAGGCCCGCCTACTCAGCAAGCATAATTCGAGTTGTGCGTCTGCCTGGGCCACACTCCAATCTAACGTCAGGGCAGCAAGAAAAAGTGCATCGGAGAATACGGTCCAGAAACCATTTCGTGTTGCACGTGTCCCACCGACCAGTCTTAGATTCAGACCCGAGGCCGTCCAGCCCAGCGAATGCCGGTGCGCCGAAAAGCGACGGGAAGGACTCCACCAACAACGGACGGCGCCGCCCGCAGCACGAGGGCGTCGAGAAATTGGGGGCTGTAGCGGCGCAGCATGGTGAAGTTCTCCCGGACGCCGGGCAGGAAGTCGAAGTCTTTGGGCCGGGCAAGGATCTGGGCTTCGTTCACGCTCGCGATGAACGCGTCCCACCCGATCATGTTGTCGATCGCGTCGAACGGGTCCTCGCCGGTCTCTCGCGCCGTGACGAGCAGCTCCCCGACACGCCCGTAGAGGCGGACTTTGTCGTTGATGTCTTTCCCGGCGTCGTGGAACTGATTCCGGTGACGGTTCTTCGCCGCGTTGAACACCTTCCCCAGGATGCGGTCGTGAAGGTCGATGATCTCGTCGGTCACGGTCGCCTGCGACTCAACAGCCAGCGCCGCCAAGGTCGCGTAACGACGCTGGGGCTCAAACTTCGCCAGATCCCCGGCCGTCATCTGCCCCCTTCACGGGCCAGCTTCAATAACCGGTTCTGATGCACCGCGAACCCGACTTCCACGGGCAGTTCGAGTTCCCGCCACCGCTGAAGCCGTTCGATGTGCTCGCGCATCGATTTCGAATTCGGCTTCTTCGGCGACTGCCGTAACCAGCCCAACCTCGTCCCGCCATTGAGCCCAGAAAGAGAACGAGTTCGCAGCGATTGCGACCGCGATGGCAAGGACCCCGCTAACGTGGTCAAACTGTCGGTAGTGAATTTCCGGATAGTCAGCTTCCTTAGCTGTTCCCGGTGAGGTTGTGAACGCGGGCTGAGGGGTTTGGCCGCCGAGTGCTCACTTCCTTCGGCGGACGACGTACAGAGCGACAAGGACCACGAAAAGGGTGACAAAGACTGCGACCAGGGCGCCTGGGGTGATTCCCACTGTTGTCACCTCTCCTCAAACAAGTCGCTGAGTCTCGCCGGGGTGCGACCAAGACTCTGGTACGTGATGTCCGGCGCCGCGGGGACTTGTTCCTGACGGTACACCGACCCTATCGATCGCGGCTGCTGCCGCATCCGTGCGCGGAGCACGTTTCGAGGTTACCGCGTTCACAACCTCACGGGTATGAATCTCAGCGCGAAACGGCGCGTTTTATTGCAGTGGGTGAGGGAAGGCAGAATCAAGGCGATGACGACGGCCGCAACATGGAATGCCAGATTGATTCGTCCCAGGACCCTATGCATCAAGGAACACCGTTTGATGGGGAGCTTGAACCGCCCGGGGTAGCCGATGGCGTACCCGAAGCTACCGAAGGACGAACCGATCAAACCACGTGGAAGCGTCAAATGAACGACCGTTGACGAGACAGTCGGCCACTGTCACCGAAAAATCGGCGTTTCGTGTCTCATGACCCATGTCCGTGATCTATGTCAACGAAGCCACGTTCGCGATACACTCGCGAACGTGGCTTTGGTTGGTTATGCACGGGTGTCGACACGGGAACAGCATCCGGAGGGTCAGACGGACGCCTTGAGCGCGGCCGGATGCGGGAAGGTATTCGTCGAGCATGCTTCCGGGGTCCTCGCGCGCCGCCCGGTGTTCGATGAGACACTGCGATATTTGCGCGACGGCGACACGCTCGTGGTGACGAAGCTGGACCGGCTGGGCCGGTCGGTGCGGAATCTGAAGCAGATCGCAGACGATCTCCAGGAACGCGGCGTCGGACTGCGTGCACTCTCACAAGGGATCGACACGACGACTCCGGGTGGACGGCTGTTCTTCCACATGCTCGCCGCGATTGCCGAGTTCGAGCACGACCTCATCGTCGAGCGCACCCAGGACGGTCTGGCTGCTGCACGGGCGAGGGGCCGGAAGGGCGGTCCGAAGTTTAAGATGACGGCGACGAAGATCGCCCAAGCCCGGGCGATGTATGACGCCGGCGGGCACACGGTGCAGGAGATTGCCGACACGTTCGGCGTTTCCCGGCCGACCATTTACCGGCATCTCCAGACGGTGCCGGCTCCCACGGCGGCTACGGCCCGGTAGTCAAGGATCGTACGGTGGTCCGGGCGAGGTATTCGGCTGAAGACCGGGCAGTCCTGCTCCGCCGGCACCTGGACGAGGGCATTCCGCTTGCCGCACTGTCATCGGAGGCAGGCATTCCCGTCCGGACACTTCACCGATGGATGAGCCAGTACCGCGCGGATCAGACGATCGCGAGCCTGGAACGCAGGCAGCGATCTGATCAAGGCATCCGGTCCCTTCCGGCCGATCTGGCAGGCGCGATTGAGGGCCTGGCGCTTCGCCGCCCGCCCCCGACTCTCGCTTTCATCCATCGCCGGATTTCGGCAGTGGCCGAGGACCGCGGCCTGCGGCCGCCGAGCTATTCAACAGTACGGGCCATCGTCAGGGGCATAGACCCGGGAATGCGCACGATGGCACATGAAGGCGACTCAGCCTACCGCGACCGCTTTGAAGTTGTCTTCCGGCGCACGGCCTCCCGCCCGAATGAGCAATGGCAATGCGACCACACGGAACTCGACATCGCTGTGATCGATTCCTCAGGAAAACAGGTCCGCCCTTGGCTCACGGTTGTCCTGGATGACTATTCCAGGGCGGCCGCCGGATACACAGTCTTCCTCGGGGCTCCGACGTCATTCCAGACCGGACTCGCACTGCATCATGCCATGCGGCGAAAGACAGTTCCCGGATGGCCCGTGATGGGATTTCCTGACGTGCTCTACAGCGACCACGGGTCTGACTTCACCAGCGTCCACCTTGAACGGGTCTGTCTCGACACCCATGTCCGGCTGATTCACTCGCGGCCGGGAGTCCCGCAGGGACGCGGAAAAATCGAACGCTTCTACCGGACGGTGACCGAGGGCCTTCTCCCGCACCTTCCCGGTTTCATCCCACACGGCCGGAACGGGGAACCAATCACCGCGCCGGCCCTATCCCTGGAACAGCTCGATCACGCACTCGAGCAATTCATCGTCAAGGAGTACAACAGGCAAAAGCACTCCGAAACCCAGCAGGCATCCATCGAGCGCTGGGCAGCAGGCGGCTGGGTACCCAGAATGCCGGCCAGCGACGAAGATCTCGACTTATTGCTACTCACTGTCGCCACCGAGCGCAAGGTCCACCGCGATGGCGTTCACTTCCAAGGCATCCGCTATTTGTCCCTCACGCTCTCCGCCTATGTCGGGGAAGCCGTCACGCTTCGGTATAACCCTCGGGACATGGCAGAGATCCGGGTCTACCTCCAGGACGCATTTCTGTGTTCAGCCATCGCTCCGGAACTCTCGTCCGGAGCCATTTCACTCAAACAGCTCCAGGCTGCCAGGTCCTTGCGACGCAAGGACCTCAAGAAGCAGCTCAAGGGCAAGCTCAGCCTCGCGGACGCCCTGCCTTTTGACGACCGGTACGCGCCGCCTGTCCCGCCGGAACCATCACGGCCAGAGGCTCCCGCCACCGGGCCAGGGACCCGGTTGCGCATTTACGCAGAAGACTGACCAAGGAGGAAAAGCAAAATGGTGTTAAACGTGCTTAAAGACGGCGAGGACGGCAGGCGATTCCTGACCGGAAGGCACGGCGAAGTATCAGTCAGCGCCCCTCCCGTTCGTGCCGATACCCCCACCTTTCTGGTCACCAAAGAACACAGACGATTCGAAGAGTTCGCCAACACGGTGCGCAAGAACCGGCACATCGGTGTTTGCTACGGGCCTCCCGGCGTGGGAAAAACCCTCTCCGCGCGAACCTACGCCGGTGCCAGCGAATGGGAACAATGGCAGCGCTTTGATGATGCGGACCTCGGGCCCATTCCACCGCGTGTGCTCGAAGCACGCACGGCGATGTGGACACCCACGGTAACCGTGAGCCCCCGACAGATCGACCAGATCCTGCCCTCCATCTGCCAAAGCATCTCCTGGGCCGTCGAATACGACCGGGAAGGCAACATCAACCCTTTCGCCCACCGCGACTCACGAATGTCCGGACTCACCGAACTGCTGATAATCGACGAAGCCGACCGCCTCAAACCGCCAGCCCTGGAACAGGTCAGGGACTACTACGACAAGCACACCATGGGCGTCATCCTCATCGGCATGCCCGGCATCGAGAAACGACTGGCCCGCTATCCCCAGCTCTACAGCAGGATCGGCTTCGCCCACGAATACCGGCGCCTCAGCCCTGAAGAACTCGCATTCGTCCTCAAACACCGCTGGGCAGACCTCGGCCTAACCATTGAACCGGGCGATTTCACCGATGCCGAAGCCATCGCGGCAATCTCACGCATCACCAATGGAAACTTCCGCCTGGTCCAGCGCCTGTTCTCCCAGATAAGCCGCATCCGCGAAATCAACCAAATCACAACCGTCACCAAAGAAGTCGTCGAAGCAGCCAGAGAAGCACTCCTGATCGGCACCTAATATCAAACTGCCAAATACCGCTGCGATTTCCCTGCCACATAGCCTGCAACTTCACAACAAAGGGAAGTCATCCTGCTAGAAAGCGCCGTTTTGCGGAAAAGCCGCGCCCGGGCCCGTCGTTCTCACAAATAGTTCTCGAAACTGTAGAGTCGAGCCAGGAGCCCGAATCGAGTTTTGAGAAGAGAAACCAAATGGCTGTACACCGCATCGGCTACGCCCGAGTGTCCACGCGTGACCAGAACCTTGATCTGCAGCTGGGTGCTTTGAAAGCTGCAGGTTGCGACCGCATCTTTGAAGACACGATGAGCGGCACCAAGGCCAGCCGCCCCGGCCTGACCAACGCGCTAGATGCGCTCCGGGAGGGCGACACCCTCATCGTGTGGAAGCTTGACCGTCTTGGCCGCAGCGTGAAGGGCCTCCTGGATTTCGCTGGAGGCCTAAACGATCGCGGCATTGGCTTTGTCAGCCTCACCGATTCGATCGACACCACCACGGCCTCCGGACGCTTCTTCTTTAACGTGATGGCATCGCTCGCTCAGATGGAACGGGAGCTCATGGTCGAACGCACGCAGGCCGGCCTAAAAGCGGCAAAGGAACAAGGCAGGGTCGGCGGCCGCAAGCGCGTCATGACGGACTCCAAGATCCGCTCAGCACGAAAACTCCTCAGTCAGGGCACACCGCCCCGGGAAGTCGCTAAAAACCTCGGCGTCTCTGTACCCACGCTCTACCGGTGGGTGCCGGCAACAGACACGGCAGGGTTTCAACTCCGTAGCTCTGATTTGGGCTGCGTTTATGGTCCAGAGCCATCGAAGGCGCCTGTCATTTTGCTGACCGGGCCGCCACGCGCAAGCTAGGAATCTGTCGGTCAACGATGTCCAGAACTTCCGAACCTGCGCCGCAGGAAGGAAGTGATCCGCGCCCACGCCGAGGCGGGCGGATTGACCGCAATATCGGTCGCCTGAGCGGTCTGCGCCACAAGGGCGGCTTTGTCGCGGCTCTGGGCACGGCGTGTCTGCTCCCGGGTCATCGGAAGAGCCCATATGACCCGATCACCGCGGATGAAGTAGTGAGAGCGACAAGCGATCTGCCCGTTGCCGATTGATGGACGCAAGCTAACGCTTCCATCGAAGATCAGCTGCCAGTCCGCCGGCCCGAGAGGCGTGACAACTCGGTTCCCGCAAGCGCACGGACACAGATGCGAGACCGTGGCATATTCCAACGAGATGTAGAGAATGCCAGGATCCAGCCGGGCGGGGACAAACTCAACGAAGCAAGGCTTGAAGTAATCGGTCCTCATGCTATCTCGCTCTCGGCTTCAGCCAAGGCGCCATCGGCCTCTTCGTAGTGCAGGCTATGGACATCGGAGCGTTCGTGACGAAGCTGGTGGGCAGGATCGATCTGAACCGGCTCGGACTGACCGAAGCGATGGCAGAGGGCGTTGTCGTCGATGGAATACAGAGTGTGGAGCTCTTTCTCGTTGTCAGCGTAGAACCCCAGGAACTGCTTGAACTGGAGGACGGCCATGGCGGCGGCCATCATGTTCAGTTCGCTTACTTGGATGTTGGTGTTGTAATCGGCGTCGTCGTCCTCGTCGTTCGTGAGGACACCCGCGCGCTGGATGTGGTCGGTTTGCCCGGGGCGACCGGTTGTTACGCGGATCAGGCCGCCAATGCCGTCCGGCGAGCTTCCCACACCGATGCCTGTGTCGACGAAAGGGATCTCTCGGGCTATTAGGGCCTCGACGATGACTACTTTGTCGGGGCTTGGGTCCATCGCCAGGAAGACGAAGTCCGCATCGAGAAGTTCGGAGACGTTCTCAGCAGTGACGCGGACGGGATGCGGGTAGATTTGCCTACGCATACGGTCGTAGATGCTGGCGAAGTAGTTGACCTTTTTCAAGCCGGCGTACAGGTCCGCGACGTCGGCAGCTCCCGGTGCACGGAAAGCGTTATGGGTGGCGAAGATGTCCCCGTCGTAGATGTGTATTTCCTGGATCGGAGTCTTTGCCAGAAGGTCGAGAAGGTAGCTCCCGGTCCCGCCGGCGCCTATGATCACGACCTTGCCGATCGCGAGGCGTTGACTGAACTCGGTGATGCGGGCGCGGCTGGAGAAAGTGTCCAAGTATTTGAAAACACTCTCGTCCTCGTCCGTGCTGATGGGCTTGAAGGTGCGGGGCGTCACCTCAGCATCGATCGCCTGGGCCTGGCCCGCCACAATCGTCGAATAGAACGTGACCTTCTCGTAAAAGGTCGCATACCCTGATGGCGGCCGGAGCGAGAAAGCGCAGCTCGAAGCCAAGTCAGGGGCCGGAGCAATAGCCTGGACACCGCCGTTGATCCCGACGAGGAGTCGGCCGTCTCGATCGCAGGGCTGCCCGCCGTGGAACCACATGACGTGAGTTCCCGGTCCACCGTTACCATCTCGGTCAAGCGGACAGAGGAAGGAACCTCGCTGGATTGTCTTCTCGGCCGTGACGAAGGGAATGTCATCAATGACGAGATGGCCTGCGACGATTCGAACTGCGTATCCTTCGTTGACCAGTTGGGTCAGGTCGGCGTGATCACGAACGGTTCGCGAGTCGGACATTGAACCGAGTCCCCTTCTTCTTGACCATCACACTGTCACCCGAGACCAGCACCCCAGAGCCACCGTGAGGGCCGTTGGCGTGCGTGTAGGCGATCGCGAACTCTACATCAGGGGCATGACCGGGGAACGCCAGATCGCCCAGCTCGGCATAGGTCAGAGTGTCGTGATCGACCTCGACGAGCGTGCCGTTAATGGTGACCTCGTATTTCTTCTCTACCTTCTCCTCGCTCTCAGGGAAGTTCGGGCTGACATGGTCTCGAATGTTCAACTCGTTCATTGGTCTTTCCTCTCTGGAGCCGCCACCTGCGGACATCCACCTCGTCTTCTTGCACCAAAGTGCGCTGTGTTCACTACAGTAAACAAGCAAGCCGGGCTTGTCAACTTTGGTAAACAGCGCGTACTCTAGTGCAATGACCACCAACACCCTCTATGCCTGCGGTAGTGTGCCCGTAGATCGCTGCAACGGGGATACGTAATGGCAGATTTGACGACGCCAACTCTCGGTGGCGAGTTGGCGCAACTTCGAATTCTCCGCCAACAGACCCTCCGCGCCGTGGCGGAGGCATCTGGGATATCGGGCGCCTACCTGCTGAAGCTTGAGCGGGACGACGTACAGGCCCCGTCGCCGCATGTTCTTCGACGCCTCGCAGAACACTTCGGAATCTCGTACCTTGCGCTCATGCAATTGGCTGGCTACGAGGTCGCCGACGAAGACCGGCCGGTTTCCAAGCCCGGCGTACTCGCCGATGCCCTCTTGTCTGAGCCGCTGACCCCCAACGAAGAACGCGCCGTCGCCGCCTTTTTGGCAACGTTGCGCTCCCACGGCCGACAGACGTCGGCCTGAATCACTATCCGCGACGGGTCAAGAGCCCTTCCTCGAACCCATCATTTGTCTCGATCGAGCCTCAAGTTGACTCTCAGCTATTGGATCCAATATCGACACCTATGGTTAGAGTTAGAGTGAAGCCCGCCTTATGGAAGGCCTGCCATGATGACGACCTCCGATTTCAAGCAAGAAGCCCAGGTCCTGGGTACACCAACTAGTCAAAGTCTTGCCGAGATTCTCGGCACCACGCCCGATGCCCTCGCCGCGGAACTCGGCCCCCGGCTCGATCGGATTAGAGACGCCGAGCGAGAGGCCGAACGAACAACAGCGGAGGTGCGTCTCTATTAACCGCCGCGATCCGATCACCCATCCGATCAATCTCGCGCATATCCCTGGAAGATCGGATCCGTGACCCTTTCCCTCACCGACTGGTGCCCCTCCGGACAACAGCCAACGGTCTATGAAATGTCCGAGCCCGCACGATGGGACACCCTGCTGGGTGAGTACGCGCATGACAGGGCCGCAGATCCACTGCGACGTATTTTCGACATAGCGCGAAGCCACGGTGTCGTGTGCATCGTGAAAGAGCCTCGATACATCGACGCGGACTGGCGCAGCCAGCTGGCCAGGTTCTACAACGGGGCATTTCGGCGCTACCCCTCGGTGTGTCATCGGTTGCACTTCTTCACCGAACCGGTCGACCCGAGTCTCACGAATTTGTCGCAGGCGCAGAAGGCGTACCGCGGCTATACGATTCTGCGCCCTCTTCCGGTGGCGCCTGTAGGACGCACGATGATCGCTCCTCCACCCGAGTTGGCGGACGCAGTGCGCTGCGAAGGCGACGAGACCGTCGACCTGTACGGTTGGCCGCTCACGGTCCGCGCAATGCCATTTATCAGCCAGGACACTCAACTCCTTCGGTGCGCCCATGCCTCGGCCTGGATGGTTCTACGCCACGCCACGATGGTCCACCAACAACCCAAGCGCTTGCCAGCCGAGATTTACGACGCGGCTCTCGGCGGAGTAGTAGTGGGCCGCCAACTGCCCAGTGACGGTCTGTCGTCACACCAGTTGTTGTCCGCCCTAACCAGCCTAGGACTCAGCCCGACGAGCAAGGTCCTCCCGCCAACGCCGGCCGCCGAAGCAAATGCTGGAGAACTTCGCCTGTTCGCGATTCTGTGTCGCTACATCAACTCACAGCTACCACCGATCGTTATCTCGAATAGCCATGCTTGGACCGTCGTGGCGTACGATCGCAAACCTTCGCCGGGCAACTCCGCTATCACGCTATGGCGACACGATGACGCAGCCGGCCCGTACCTCCGCGTACAAGACCCATGGCACGAAGCCAGCCCCGCCCACCAGCCCTGGGCGGCCGCATACCTTCCACTTCTCCCCAAGGCGTACATCGACGCCGAGCGCGCCGAGGCCGTGGGACGGACCTGGGTAAGCCAGTTCCGGCTCCACTCCCCGAGCTACCAAGAATCCACCCTTGCCGAAACGGACAGTCGAACGGACTTCCTCGAACAGGCAGCACTGAGGACGTACCTAGTCCAATCCAGCACCTTCAAGCGCGAGCTGCACTCCCGCGGAGTCCCCGAGGAGCTCGCCGCCCCGCTGCGGCGTGCGGAGATGTCTCGGTACCTATGGGTAATCGAAATCGTCGATCGGAAGGCACGGACCGAGGGGAAGCCGGACGTACTCGGCGAAATACTGCTCGACGCCACCCTGACTCAATACGAGCCGCAAACTGATCCAGCGGCCGTCACCGCCTTCCACCTCGATAGCGTTGGGTGGATCTCAGGTATCGACGGCGCAGATCACGCACTACTCTCACTACCCAACGGCGTTCGCTATCGAACCGGTTGTCCGCCACTCGCGTCAGTTCCGGCCCCGACCATGTAATGCGGTCGCCATCAATACTGAACCTTGGATACCGTTGAATTCACGCCTAGCGCCAGGAGGCACGCGAATGGGTTTACGGAGGTTTTTCAGAAGGAGCCCTGCCGGAACAGCTGAGCGCGTTCCCGCCGTCGTCCTTACCAAGCCGAAGCCGATGCAGCCTCAGTCACCAGAGCACCTTGCGGAACTTCAGGAGGCATTGGCCGAACTCGCCCAGGCAGCCGCAGGCGCAGGCGTGACAAGATTCCACGCTTGCGGACGGAACGGGAAATCTTGGGAGGATGATCCGATTGCCATTCGCGCTCTTGCTGCCACGTTCAGGGACTTCCGCGCAGGCGGTGGTACATCGGACGCCACGCAAGGGACAGACGTGTAAGGCGGCCGCGTTTCCAGTGCGGCATCATCGGTGGACCGTCCGGCTGATTGCCGTGGAGTGGGGACCAGACGCTACGGGAGCCCGGGACGAACTGTCGGCTCACTGCCGTTGCTACCTCCCGAAGTCTCTGCCGGCCTGAGGGTGGACTCTGTGCTGCGGCGCACGGGTTGTTGAAGCAGCCCTCACGGCGGCCAGCGTCTCCCCATCCACCAGCGGACCGTCCCGCTTTGACCGTCCCATCTTGGAATCCAAGATGGGACCGCAGTCCTTGTCGGCCACCCGGTACACGACGTATTCGCTGACGCATCCGTAGTCGGCGGCCACGGCGGCGGCGTTGGCCGCGCAGATGGACTCCGGGGCATCGGGCGTGGTGAAAAGCGAGGCCGGGAAGGACTGTGGCACCCAACGGCCTCCCAGTTCGGCGTCACGGCCTTTGGCCGTGCCGTTCTCGGCCTCAAGGTAGCCGCGTTCCCAACGCCCCAGGGTGCGGGCCTCGCTGACCGTCCGGGTGGTCTCGACGTCGGCGATCTTCACGTCGTAGCCGGCGGCCTGCAAAGCGTCCAGCTGCGCGCGGGCGTTCTTCTCCCCTGAGAGCGTGCCGTCGATGATGATGTTGTCCCCGCGGTCAAGGGCGTCCCGGATTGCTTTCTTGGCCAGGATGGAGGATTCGTTGTGGACCAGGGCCGCCAGCTCGCGCGGGTAGAACTTTTCCCCCGCTGCTTCCAATTCGCGCACCTCATCCGGAACCAGGTAGCTGTCATAGCTGCCGTCGGCAAGGGCTTTCACCAGCAGCTCGTCTTTGAAGTCATCGGGGTTGATGGACAACCAGTGTTCCGGGCCCGTCCGGGTCTGGGCGATGAGCGCATCTTGCGCGGTGGATTTCCCGGCCCCTGGGGGGCCGGCAAGGACGATGGCCTTGCGGTTCCTGAGCACTTCCGGATGCGCGGCGACGAAGGCTGCAAGGATTTCGTTGTGCAGGGCGCGTCGTTCCTGGCGCGGTTGCTGCCGTTTGACGTTGAACCATTCCGGGTTTTGGGTGGTCGCGTGCCGGGAGTGGGCGGTCAGCGGTCCGCTGTCAGCGCACAGGCGTTCCAGATGGGCGCGGTGCGTGGCGGCCTGATCGTCAGTAGTCACGCTCTACAGAGTAGTCACGGCACGTCGGGAGCGTCTTCGGCCGCGTCCAGGATGATGTCGTAGGCGTCGCCGTCGATCAGACCCCTGTCGAAAGCTTCCCCCACTTCTTCGAATGTTCCGGGAGGGTTGGGTGGAAGGATCGCCTTCCACTCCATGGCCAGCTGTTCCGTGTTGTCGGGGGCTTTCACATAGGGCCACGCGGAGAGCTGGCGGATCATCTCGCTGCGGTCGATGTCGCCGGCAGCGTAGCGCTCCGCGATTTCGTAGGGGCTGGCTCCGCTGAACCCTTCCGGGATCGCTTTCACGCCCTTGGATTCAGCCTTCGTCAGTGCCTGGCTGATGGCGGACTGGGTGATGTGCAGGGCACGGGCGATGTCGCGCTGCGGCAATCCCTGCTGCACCGCTTCCCGTAAGGCCCTCAAGTAGTCCAGACGGCCCAGGTCTTCACGGGCCAGGGCGCGGCGTGCCAGATCAAGTGCGTGGTCGGGGCTGGTAATCGTCATCTCCGAACCTCCTATATTAGTAAGCTTATCAGCTGGTGAGGAGCCCGCTTAGGCCTACCTCTCGTCCATGCCGCTGCGACTCCGTGGCTGTGGGCAGGAGGCCACGCAAGGTCATGCCCGCGGCGCGTTACTGCCGGTGGCGGGCTTCTTCTTCTTTGGAGCGGCGCCCGGTGCGGGCGATCCCCGGGGGCAGGGGTTCCCAGGGTTTGCCGTTGTTGTGCCGGCGCTGCAGCCGGCGGACTTCCTTGAGCGTTGCTGCCTCGATCAGTTCCGAGATGGATGCGTAGCCCTCGAGGTGGCCGGCGGCGGCGAAGGCTGCCCGGACCTGGCCGGCGTCGGCGGTCGCGAAGTACGGGGAAAAGCTCTCGGGTTTGGCCTTGCTCACTCCCCCGCGCCCTTTGTCTCCGGAGAGACCCGCTGCAGCAGGGCATTGTGGACCTGTTCAAGGGTGGTGGCGCGGACCTCGGCCGTCGCCAGCCGGCGTGCTGCGTCCGCGGCTTCCTTGCCGGCGGCCCGCTCGGCCTCCCGGGAATCCTCCAGCTGCTTGCCGATCACGGCGAGCTGGCGCTCCAGCGCGCCCCGCTGCGCCTCGAGGCGGGTGATCTCCCCGGCATGGGCAGCCGCAGCGGCGTCTTTCTCGGCGGCTGCCTTGTCCAGGTCGGCGACGAGTTCAGCGATCTCCTGGTCTTTGTCCTTGCGTTCCTGCGCCCAGGCGGCTTCGACGGCGGCGTGGCGTTCAGCGGCCAGGACGGAGGCTTCGGCCCAGCAGGCTCCGGCGAGGCGGGCCGCCTGTTCCAGCAGGGCCGCGGGGGTGGCGGCGACCTGTCCGCCGGCGGCCTGTTTCTCCTCGGTCCACTCCTTCAGGTACCGGGTGGCGTCGGCGTTGCTCACGCCCGCGGCCGCGCGGACCGTGGACACGGTGGGCCGGCGCTCGGCACTGATCTGCTCGGCCGCGGCGTAGACGCGGTCCTTCACGCTCGACGTCATCAAAGCACCTCTTCAATTGTTGATCATGGAAAGTAGTAGGAGTAGTAACGATACTACTCCTACTACTACGATTTTTGAAGCTTAGAACGGCGGTTCGGAGTCGGGGCCGCTCCCCCACCCGCCGGCATTGCCGGTGGACTGCGCGGCCACGGGTCATCCTGCGGGAGGGACCCGCCTGTGCCGCCAGGCTGGGTGCCGCCCTGGCCGCCGAAACCGTTGCCCCCGAGGCCGCCGGGTCCGGCACCGCGTTGGGTGCGGTTGACCTTGGCGTTGGCGTAGCGGAGGCTAGGACCGATCTCCTCTACCTCGAGCTCCACTACGGTGCGCTTCTCGCCTTCCTTGGTCTCGTACGAACGGGACTTCAGCCGGCCCGAGACGATGACGCGCATGCCCTTGGTGAGGGATTCGGCGACATTTTCGGCCGCTTCACGCCACACGGAGGCGCGGAGAAACAGGGTCTCCCCGTCCTTCCACTCGTTGGACTGCCGGTCGAAGGTGCGCGGTGTTGACGCGACGGTGAAGTTCGCGACGGCAGATCCCGATGTCGCAATTGTCGCGGGTTCCACTCGCCCTCCCTGCCCCTGATGGTGCTTGGATCCCTGAACCCCGGGCCATCCAGGCAAACTGCCTGCGTAATGAACTTTCTTCAGGATTCCTGACGACTATATTGTTTTCCTGACAATCTTTCGTTCTGGCCGAAGTGAGGCGTGTGTGGTTAAGCTGGCGGTCGTTCGCCCTGCCATGGCCAGGCGTTCCATGTCGCCTCAGGAACTGGACGATTTCGAGCAAGAGCTCGTGGACCAATTCGCTCTGGCAGCAGCCGCTTCGGGCATCGGTGACGACCACATCTCGCAGGAACGCTCCGTGATCTTTGCTTTCCTGCGGCACCTCGGGAACTACCTCTGGACCGCCCAGCCCGCCGACGTCGACAGGTTCCTGAACCGCGAACGCAAATTGAAGGGGCTTGCCCGTAGCACTGTTCACGGAAAAGCAGGAACCATCGCGCGGTTCTTCGATTTCCTCACCAGCCGGTATCAAGACGAGATCCATCAGCTCACCGGTCACGTGGTGACGCAACCCGTCGATGAGTTCAACCGCCCCGCGAAGGCCGACTACGGTGGCATGATCCGGGTCCCTCCCTCAGGAGTCGAAGTGGATGCGCTGTTCTCGGGGTGGCGGGAAGCCTTGCCCGATGCGCGCAAGTACCTGCCAGCGGCAAGGGACTACCTCGCCGCGTCTCTATGGCGGCGCGTGGGGCTGAGGATCGGCGAAACAGTCCTGCTCGACATCCGTGACTGGCGCCCGGACCTGGGCGAGCAGGGCAAACTGCATGTCCGCTTTGGCAAAGGCAGCATGGGCCGCGGACCAAAGACGAGGATGGTACCGGCCATCAACGGCGTCGACGGCCTGCTTAACTGGTGGCTTACAGATGTGCGCCACCAGTTCGGTGATGATTGGGAGAAGCCCGATGCACCGTTGCTCCCGAGCGAACGACGGGACCCTGAACTCGGGCGAAGCCGCAGGGTAGGAGATGATGCATTGCGGTCCGGCTTCGCCAGGGCAGTGAGCCTGTGGCTTCCGGACTGGTCCGGCAGGCTGACGCCCCACGGGATGCGCCATTTCTGTGCCTCGTCGATGTACGAGCGCGGCATGGACCTCAAAGCCATCCAGGATCTGCTCGGGCATGAATGGCTGTCCACGACCACCCGCTACATCCACGTCCACGATAATCATGTGGAGACCGCATGGGCCGTGGCGAACGATCGCGTCGCGCTGCGATGGGGAACCGGAAAGAGGTGAACAGATGCGTTGGAACCTGCGCATGAAAGCCGCCGAACGCGGAGTCTGGAAATCGACGGAACTGCGACGGCGGTTGGCTGAGGCCGGCCTGGAAATCAGCGCCGGAAAAATGTCTGCCCTGTGGACCGGCACCCCGACGTCCATCCGCTTGGACGATCTCGACATCATCTGCCACGTCCTGGACTGCGAGCCAAACGAACTGCTCATCCGTGAGCCCGACGCGGTGGCGGCGCGCCGCCCCGCCAAGGGAAACGCCGCCGCTGTCGGCGGCCAAGTCATCACACCCCGGCTGGGACGTAACCGCACCCTTCCGCCTGCGTGAGCGCCCCGCGGACCTGCCCGAAATGCGCTGAACGTCCGGTCGCAACGGCGCGCGATTCGTTCTGCCACCAATGCATGCCCGGCGGCCCATTCACGCCACCGCCGTGCCGCAAATGCGGATCCACGGAACGCTACTACTCCGGCGGGCTGTGCCAGCGCTGCCACCGCTTCGCACCCCACGTAATCGACAGCTGCCTGGATTGCCTCGGCTGGGGAGTCACCCGGCATACCAGCTGGCTGTGTGAGGGATGCAGGGGGTGGCGCCGCCGATTCAAAACGGTCAACCCGTGTCTCTCCTGTCAGGAAACGAAAGCGCTGAGCCCCGAAGGGTTCTGCCGGCTGTGTTGGCGCACCGCCGTGGGCGCCCGCCCCCACGGAACCGGGCCCGGGATCCTCGAAATGAACCGGCACGGGCAGCAACTGTTCTTTGTAGGTCTGATCTGGCGGCAACGCCGGCTCAAGCCCCGCCCGGCTTCGCCGGCTGCACCGCGTCACCTGTATCCAATCATGCACAAGCAACTCACACTGCTGGACGCGCCCCGGGACCTCACCCGCCTCCGGGTCCACCTAAGTCCACCGGACCCCGAATTCGCCCTGCTGCTTGACCACGTCGCTCGCGACCATGCCCTCAAGCACGGATGGAGCAAGACAAGAAACATCACTATCCGACAAGGCCTCCGGATTCTCGCTTGCATTCAGGACACACCCGGTGCGCTGATCAAGGCCAGCGATGTCGATCAGCTCGATCCGGTCGCGTTCAACCGTCAGCCGATCCTGGACGTTCTCGAGGCGGCCGGGTTGCTTCAGGACGACCGCGCGCCATCGATCGTGGCGTGGTTCAGCCGAATGGTGGTCGGTCTTCCGGAACCCATCACCGGCGAACTGCAGACCTGGTTCGACACCATGCTCCACGGAAGCTCGAAAGCCCCGCGAACACGGCCGAAGGCGCACGCCACCATCAAGGTACGGGTCCGATCCGCGCTCCCCGCAGTGCGGGCATGGGCCGCCGAAGGCCGCACATCCCTGCGCGAAATCACCCGGGAACACATCAACCAAATGTTGCCCTCCCAGGGAAACGACCGCGCTTTGACAGGAGCAGCCCTGCGGTCGCTGTTCCGAACGCTCAAAGCCAGGCGGCTTGTCTTTACCAACCCCACGACGCACACCAAAACCGGCCGACCCGAGTCACGCATTCCCCTGCCGATCAATGAGAGCGCGATGCGAGCCGCCCTCGACTCCACCAACCCTGCCCGGACCGCGCTGGCGACCCTGATCGGGTACCACGCCCTGCGCAGCACACAGATCCGGTCCCTGCTCCTCACAGACATCCGCGACGGGAGGATGCATCTGCCCGGACGCACAGTCCTACTGGCCCTGCATGTCCGCCAAAGCCTGTCTGCTTGGCTGGACCACCGCAGCACCCAATGGCCGGAAACGAGCAACCCCCACCTGTTCATCAACAAACAAAGCGCGGTCCGAACCACCCAAGTCAGCAACGTCTGGGTCATCGACACCCTTGGCATGTCACCCCAGGCACTCCGCGAAGACCGGATCCTTGACGAAGCCCACGCCACCAAGGACCTCCGCAGACTCTGCGACCTCTTCGGACTGAGCGTCAAAGGCGCCGAACGTTATCTCAGTACTCTCGACCACCCTTCGCTGATGACCTCTGCGACGGACAGGAATTGGTCGTCGGGTGCCCTTTAGAGATGGCAGAGAATGGATCGTGCGCGTGTCGCGTGGTTCCTGCCACCGATGGCAAGGTTTCCGGTTACTTCTCAAGAAAATCTCCGGCTACCTGTAACCTTTGGATCCTTCGCGGACAATACAGGGCATGGGGAACGTTGAATCCGATGACGCGGGGCTGTGGTCCCGCAGCCTACGAGGTGAGGGCGAAGCATTCAGAGTGTTGTATGGCCGGCATCGCGACAGGGTTTTCCGCCAGGCCTACCGGCTCTCGGGCGACCGGCACGATGCTGAAGACATTATGGCCACTGCGTTTCTGGAACTCTGGAGGTGCCGGGCCAAGGTGCGGATCGTCGAAGGATCCGTTCTTCCCTGGCTGCTCGTCACCACCACGAACACCGCCCGCAACAGCGGCCGGACAGCGCACCGCTACCGACGCTTATTGGACTCCCTTCCGCGAACGACAACCGAGTCCGACATCGCCGGCCAGGACGTTTACAGCATCGCCCAGGACGTTCTGGACCAGGATCTCGCCCGTGCCCTCGGAACCCTGAACGCCGAGGACGTGCACCTGGTGAGCCTAATCGTCTTTGAGGAATACACCATCGCGGCCGCCGCTGCCGTTCTGAATCTGACCCCGGGCGCGGCCAAGACACGAATGCACCGGGCACGCCAGCGCATGAAGAAAGCGCTTCAGGGGACATACCCGGCACGCGTCTCCACGACCCCGGTCTTGGAAGGAGAACAGTCATGAATCACCTCCGCGTCGATGACCGGTTCAGCAACGCTCTCGAAGCGGAACTTGTCTCACGGGTCCGGAAATCGTCGCCGGCCAGGGCCCGCAGGCGCACACGACTATGGCTGAGCGCCGGCGCCCTGGCAGGCGCAGGGCTGCTCGGCGGCATCGGCGCTGCCGCGGCAGGGTTCTTCGTGCTCCCCGGGACCGAACAAGTGACACCCTTGGCGACTCCCGTTACGGAGACCTACACAGGAACAGCGACCGTCCAACTCGGCGAACCGCCCCAAGGAACCACCGGCATCCAACTGAAACTGGTCGCCCTCACTCCTGGCTGGTTCAAGTTCCCAGACGGCGCCAGCGCAAGTTTTACCCAGCCCGACATTGATGAGCGACGGAACGAGTCGCGCTACACCATCCCTCTGGACCCGGGCCAGCACGGCGTGACCATCACGACCGCCCCCGAAGCACGCTGGCAGCTCACGGCGGACTATGTGAAGCAGGTCAGGACCAAACTGGGCGTCAATGCCAAGGGCGAGACCTATGGCGTCGAGAGCCCTGAGAACGGGACTCCTGATCTGATCGCGGTCATGGCGACCAACGGTGCATCTGGCTACGTCTACGCCAAGGAACTTTACGGCGGGCCAATGCCTACCAGCCCGGAGGACGCGGTGAAGAACTTCAACACCCCACGTCCGCCCCGGGAGATCCCTGTGTACCTCAGTGACGGCCAGACAAAGATCGGCACCTTCGAGGCAGCCGGCTCGGGTGGCGGAATTCCTCAATACCCCACGCGTTCACCCGCCCCTGCAACCACAGAGCTGCCTACGGACAAATGAGGCAACACGGAAGTTATCTGGTCCTCGACGCGGCCTCACCTGATTCTGTCAACGATTTCCCGCCCGGCTGGACGAACCTCAACGCGACAGTCGCGAGTCCACTTCGCCGGGTTGTCGCGTCTATCTGAAGTAGTTGGGCGAGCTCCAGGCTGGGTCGGTGGCAGCGTGCACTAAGCGCCCTGCGCCGCCGATCGATATCGGGAGCTGGAGGACAGCGCGGCCCATGCTAAGGCTGTCTGCGCAGGCAGTCCGCCCAGCGGCTTCCCTGCTCACAGCTTCGACGGTGACGTCATTCCCGTCTTGATGGACATAAAAGCCCGCTGGCGTGGTGCAGTCTCCGTCGCCGCCGACGTATGCGACAGTCACCACCTTGTTTCCGTCCACGAACCCAAGGAACTTCCAAGGCATGCTGATGCCCGACGCTGCCTCCCCAGCGGTGATTTCCTTTGCAGGGACCGGGGCGGGCAAGTGGGCGATGTGGGCGTTGCTGAAGGGCTCGAGGGCATCTACCTGCGGTCCACTGGGCTGTGATGACCGTGAGGTGGAACCCGACAGCGACGACGTTGACGAAGGAGGCGGTGCGGCCACCGCGCAGCCCACGACCACGGAAGAGGCACAGAGCGCAATCAACGCGCCCAACTGCCGCACCCTATGAGGCCGCTTCATGGAGCCAGAGTACTCTCGGCTTTCTCGTTTCTCGAGAATGACCAATTCCGTACCGATCCTCCTCGGACCCTTAGTCACTCATCCGCAGAAATGAACATCGCTGATCCACCCGAGGCCGGCCCGCGGCCGACCGATATTTGGTAGCGATGTTGAACTTCCTCGCGGGTTCGCCTGCCTGGTCGCATTTGTCCGGCCGGGATGCCTGGCCACTTCTTGCCGCCGTTGTACTTGCGCCGCAACCGCCGAAGCTCCCGCAGCGTGGCTGCCTCCACGAGCTCGGTAATCGAGGCATAACCTTCAAGGCGGCCGACGGCGTTGAGCGCAGCTCGGATCTGGTCGACGTCCTCTTCTGTGAAGTATGGCGAAAGGGACCTGGTTTTCTTGGGAATCGGCGGCATTACTTCGCTCCCGTCTTACGACTCTGTGGTGGTACCGCGCGGGTTGGCATTCTTGCCAAACCACGGGTCATCGTCGGGGTAGCCGCCGGGGACAGTGGCCATATCGTCCACGTGAGGTCCGCGTTGGCTGCTCGTCTTTGGTGTTGCCTGGGTGCGGCCGTGAACCCGGGGAGGGGCTGCAACGGCCGCCGTGTAGCGGAGAGACAGGCCAATCTCGTCGACTTCGAGCTCCACGACGGTGCGCTTCTCCCCCGTTTTTGTCTCATACGTCCGCGGCTTCAACCTGCCGGAGACAACAACCCTCGACCCCTTGGTCAAGGAGGCTGCAACGTTCTCGGCCATATCCCGCCACGCCGTGGCACGGAGGAAAAGTGTCTCGCCGTCCTTCCACTCATTGGAGGCCGGGTCGAAGGTACGAGGCGTCGAAGCAACCGTGAAGTTCGCGACGGGAGTGCCTTCAGTTTTCCCGAACTCACGGGAAACGGGAGAGTATTTCAGCTCTGGGTCCGCTGTTAGATTTCCGATCACTGTGATGGTTGTTTCGCCGGCCATGATGTGGACCTTCCCGAGGATGCGGCTGAGGGTGGTGTCTTCGGTTTCGGGGGTGTTCTGCTCGGTGTCGTACCAGGGGGCCGCGGGGTCCGGTTCCACCAGGTAGGGGTCGATGAGGGGGACGTTGATGGTGCTGGAAGGGTTGGCTTCGAGTCCGAACCAGTCCTCGTCCGGGTCGTACCGGCGGGGCGTGAGGGCGAACCGGTCCTGCGGGGTGTTCATCAGGCCGCCTTGTGGTGCATGGCCGCCTGGACCAGCTTGTCGCGGCGCAGGCCTGCCCAGTGGTCTTCGTCATCGGCGTTGTTCACGACGACGGGGACCTGGGAGTAGCCGAGCTCTTCGGTGATGTACTCGAAGGCGCCTTCGTTGGTGGTGACGTCCACCTCGTGGAAGGCGATGCCTTTGCGGTCGAAGTAGGCCTTCGTCTCATCGCACTGGCTGCAGGCCGGCTTGGTGTAGACGGTGTACTCGGCAACCGTTTCGGTGGAGAGGTTTGAGGAAGTCATTTTCAGTACCTGGTTTCGTATCAAATGAGTTGCGTTCGTCTGGCTGACTTTCTACCTCAATTCTACCGTTTTTCATATGAAAAACAATGGCTTTTGACCTTATTTTACCGGCTTTTTGACTGTTCTCTTTGGATGAAAATTGGTGAGTCAGCATTGGTGGGCCCGTCAGCTCCCGGCGAATAGCCGCAACATGCGTGGTCCTCGGAATAGAGCTTTCGGTAAATGCCGGCCCGCGCCTTCGGTGATGTTTTGCACCCACCCGTTGTCCTTCGATTCACGTCGTCCACGGCCATGCTTTTTCTGCGGCGGAACGCAGCTACCGGCGGTGCCGTGCTGGGACTACGCTGTGCCCACAATGTTTGAGGGTGTGCCGGCTGCGCTTCGTCCTCCTGTGGCTCTCGCCTTGGCGAAGGCCGTGGAGTCGATCCCGCACGAGAGTGCGCTGCCCGGTGTTAGCGGCCATGAAAAACTGCCCATAGGCGGCCACGAAAATGCCCGCTGGGGCGAGTTCTAGTGAACGTTGCAACACCCCCGAATAATCGGGAGTCGCAACACCCATGGAATCACCATCAGAAAGTAGTCCTTCCTTAAGGAAAAAATCTCCTTTACCGGGAGAACCGGCGCCTTTGTCTGGGGCTGCCGTGAAGCGTCAGCAGCAGTCTCATACCCGTGCGCAAAGACAGGACTTCCTGTCCGCCGTGGCGCGGCTGGGGACCGTCGCCGAGGCAGCTCAGGAGCTCGGCATCAATAGGAGTACCTGCCAGAAGTGGGCGAACGCTGCCGGGATCAGGCCGCAGCGCCAGTACAGCCAGGCGGACAAGGACCACTTCTATTCCGTTCTGGACCGGACCGGCACCATCACTGCGGCGGCCCAGGAACTGGGATTGAACATCAGCACCGCGCATAACTGGGCCGGCAAGGTCAATCCTGCCGCGAGAAGACCACGGGCCACGAGGACTGTGAAGCCTGCTTCGGTGCACCCACCGGCGGTGATTGAGGAGTTCCTGGGTCTGCTGCGCGAAGTCGGCAACGTGAGCGCGGCAGCCCGGCAACTGGGCCTGAACCACTCCACCTGCCACAACTGGGCCAAGGCCGCCGGTCTGGTCGCCGTCGGTACGCGAGGCCCATCGGCGAAGCAGATTCACTACCTGCGCCTGCGCCAGGAAGGAACCGGCCGTAGGGACGCCGCCCTCGCCGTCGGCGCCAGCAAACAGAGCTCCTACGTGTGGGACCGGCAACAGGCTGCAAAGGACACGGCCGCGGCCCAAGGCCAAGCAGCGGATCTGCCGTATAAACAGGAAGTGAGAACTACATTCGCGGAACCTCCGGCCCCTGCAGCGGCACCCGAGCTGGCGGCAGCGGCAGTGCCGGAGCTGCCAGCCTCAGCGACGGAGCCAGCACCCGCCGCGGTGGTGCCGCTGGAAGCTCTGGAGCAGCCCATCAGCGCCCGCTATCTTTCCCTGCAGGAGCGGGAGAGGATCGCGGATCTGCGCTCCCATGGGACCTCCATGCAGGCGATCGGCAGGGCGCTGGGCCGGTCCGTGGGCACCATCAGCCGGGAGATCAAGCGCAACAGCCATCCGGTGCTTGGTTACCGGCCTTACGGTGCTCACCGGGCTGCCACGGCGGCCCGTGCACGGCCGAAGGACAGTAAGCTGGCAGAACCCGGGGAACTGCACGACTACGTGATCGACAAGCTGCGCATCCGCTGGTCCCCGGAACAGATCTCGAAGGCGCTGATCAAGGACTTCCCCGATGACGAGCAGATGCGCGTGAGCCCCGAAACGATCTACCAGGCCCTCTACTTTCAGGCCCGCGGCGGACTGAAGCGCGAGGTCAAAGGGGCCCTGCGCACCGGGAGGACACGCCGCAAAAAACAGAAAAGCCCCGAGGAACGTACCAGTCGTTTCCGGGACCCGATGATCAACATTTCCGAACGCCCCGCAGAGGTCGAAGACCGCGCCGTCCCAGGCCATTGGGAAGGGGATCTAGTGACCGGAGCCTACAACCAGTCGGCGATCGCCACACTGGTCGAACGCACCACCCGCTACGTGATGCTGGTGCACCTGCCGGTGGACCACACCGCCGAATCGGTCCGCGACGGGCTGATCAAGACCATGTCCACCCTGCCGGCGCACCTGCGCGGATCCCTGACCTGGGACCAAGGCGCCGAAATGGCCAAACACAAGACATTCAGCATCGCCACCGACATTGACGTCTACTTCTGCGACCCCGCCAGCCCCTGGCAACGCGGATCCAACGAGAACACCAACGGGCTGCTGCGCCAATACTTTCCCAAGGGCACCGATCTGAACGCCTACGGGCCAGAGGACCTCGAGCACGTCGCCCAGGAACTCAACGCCCGACCACGCAAGACACTGGACTGGGACACCCCAGCCGAGCGTCTACGTGATTTACTGATAGCCAGTTAAGCACGGGTGTTGCAACGACCCCTAGAATTCAAGTCACCGGGCAGTTTTACTGGCCACCAGCGGGCACTTTAACTGGCCGCAGGTGGGCCGAAACTAATGGCCATTGACAGCCCGGCGGCTCGGTGTATGAGATGAAGTGGGACGGCTTCCGTGCGGTTTGTCTGGTTGGCGCGGATGGGGTGTCGTTGTGGTCGCGGCAAAGCAAGGACTTGAGCAGGTATTTCCCGGACGTCTTGGCAGCCGCGAGCGAGCAGATCCCTCCTGGTTGCATCCTGGACGGCGAGGCTGTGGTGTGGTCCGGCGGTCGCCTGAACTTCGAAGCCCTGCAGCAGCGGCTCTCTGCCGGAAAAACTCAGCTTGCGGCCTTGGTGCGGGAGCTTCCCGCGAACTTCGCAGCCTTTGACGTGCTGTGCGTTGCCGGACATGACGCCCGCGGTCTGCCGTTCCGGGAACGCAGGGCTCTCTTGGAGAAACTCGCCACTGTCTGGTCTCCCCCGCTGTCGGTCTCGCCGCTCACCCGCGACCGGGAACTTGCCCTCCAGTGGTTTCAGGAACTGGCGGGAGCCGGCTTAGAGGGCCTGGTCATTAAGGCCGACAGTCAGGCCTACTTCGGCGGCAAGAGGATCTGGTTAGTTAACTGCACATAGTGTCCGCGCGCCGTCGGCATTTCCGGTTTTTGTGGCTGTAGGCATGGGAGCAGGGCTATCTCAGCTGCAACCGTCGAAGGTGATTTCGGATGTCAGAGCAATGGTCAGATTTCGATACTCGGCGCGGGCTGCGCGATGGGTCTGTTGAGCTTGACAGGGTTGGCTGCGTTGGGCAGGGACCTGGTCGGTACGAACCCTATGTCCTTTACGATCCAAACGGTGAGGTGGTGTCGGAGGTCAGCACCTGGATGCGGGACCTCGCCGTTGCTGATCTGAGTCCCCGCACAATGCGCTCGTACTGCTACGCGGCCCTGCTGTGGTTTCGGGTCCTCTGGACTGTTCGTGTTTCCTGGGATCGTGCCACGGAGGCGGAAACGGCGGCACTTGTCGGCTGGCTCATGGTCGCCCCCAACCCGCAGCGCAGGCGGTCCTCGGGGCTGCCAGGTGGGGTCAATATCAAGACCGGGAAACCTCATCTCAATGCCGGATACGGGGCAGCTACGGTCAATCTGACCCTGGCTGCAGTGCGAAACTTCTATGAGTTCCACGCCCGCTGGTCCCGCGGACCTGTGGTGAATCCTGTCCCGTCGTCTGCGCATCGCCGCAAGGCGCTCTCGCATCGCAGTCCCTTGGAAACGAAGCAGCCCTTTCGTCGGGCACCGTACCGTCGCCGCGCCGGTCATGCGTTGCCCCGGTCGATCCCCGACGCGCAGTGGGTGGAGCTTTTCGAGTCGATGACTTGTGACCGGGACCGGGCACTGCTTGAGTGCTTTGTCTCTTCAGGAGCAAGGGCAGAAGAGCTCCTGGGCGCCCGGACCAATGACGTCGACTGGGCGAACCAGCGCTTGTCGGTGATTTCGAAGGGCACCAGGGAAAGACGGTGGGTTCCGCTGTCACCGGACGCGATGACATGGCTAGGACGGTATCTGGGATCCAACAGAGTAAGTCCCGATGATCCGTTGTGGAGGACGCTTCGCGGCCCTCAGAGGCCGTTGAGCTATTCCGCCGCGAGGCGCATCGTGCAGCGTGCGAACGCATCTGCGGAGACGAACTGGACGCTGCACGATCTCCGGCACACCGCCTCCATCCGCATGGTCAACAGCGGTGTGATGACCTTGCCCGAGGTCCAGGTTGTGCTCGGACACGCTGACCTGCACACCACCAGCCGCTACACCGTGCCCAGGGCCGAGGAAGTCATCGCCAAGATGCAGGAATACCACGCCCGCGCACACCAGCCGTCGCCCGGTTACAGCCCGGGATACGCGGCCGAGGACATCAGCGCCGTGTTCGGTGCACGGAAGAGGACCAGCAATGTCCAGGGCTAGTGTCGCCACCACGGCTATTTGGTCCCGCCGGCAACTGGCCGACGACGAGGTTCCGCCCGCTTCACGGCACATCGGCGGAAAAGGCACCATGGTCAGCCCGCTGGCCGCGCCCCGGAACCTGCCGATGCCCCTGGGAGACCTCAGCAAGGCATCCATTGCCGAGCTGCAAACCGCTGCATGCACCCTTCTCCCGCGTTCACCGGTCATGCTGGAGAAGCGCCGAAGGTCCATCCGGAAGGTTGCAGAACACCTGTCGGGTTTTGAAGGGAGCACGTGGCAGGAACGTTGGGACGCCAGCGGCTGGGACACGTCCGTGGAGCGGCTTGCCTCGTTGAATCCTCCCCCAACAAAGAGTTGGACCATGACCAGCGGGCTGACCTGGTTGGTGGCCATGCGCGTCATTGTCCCTTCTGTGCGGACATTGCACCGTGACGTGGTCTCTGATTTCTCGATGATCTTCCGCGAATGCCAGCAGGACCGTCTTCTGGATCAGGTCGCAGACCGCATCCGTGACACTCCAACGACAGACACACAAAAGCACCGCGCACTTACCGAACTTTCGTACGTTCTGGCCAGCCAGGGAATCCCTGCCTCCGATTTGAGCCCGGGCGCCCTAGTCCACTTCCAGCACGAGCTGCGGGCCGTTCGAAAGAAGGGAAACCACGACCGGCAAATTGCCGGCCTGATCTGGGAAGTGCTTCATTCCATGGGACGGTTCCCAGAGGGCACACCGGCCACCATCCGGGCAGCCCGGCATGGCGGCCCACGAACGGTGGAGGAGTTCGTCGACTACCACGGGGTCAAGAACCCTGGGGTCCGGCTGCTGCTCATCGACTACATCAACCAGCGCGCTGCCCTGGGCATGGACCATTCGACCCTCCGTGGCCTGACCGGGCTCCTGGTACGCAATTTCTGGTGCGTGATCGAGCGCATCAACCCAGACCAGCAGGACCTTGACCTGACCGAGGAAATCTACGAGGCCTGGCGGCAGGAGGTCGACACCATCCAGACCCCTGACGGTCCCAGGCCCCGGCAGGGCATTTGGGACCTGCTGATCGCCGTGCGGGCCCTGTACCTGGATCTTCAGACTTGGTCGCTGGAGGACCCCTCGAGGTGGGGACCATGGGCCACGAAGTGTCCCATCCCGCCGATCGCTTCCCGTGGCTACAAGGCAGGCCGCCGTCGGATGGCCGAACGCATTGCCGACCGCACCAGGGCACGCCAGCCCCTCCTGGACCGGCTCGTCAGATATGTCACCTCGGAAAAGGAACGCCTGCACGCTTTTCGGGAAGCAGCCGCCGGTTCCCTGGACGATGACGGTTTCGATTTTGGCGGGGCCCGCTACACCCACGTGACCCGCCGCAAACCTCAAAGGGCACCGGCCAAGGGCCCCCGGGCGCGTCGGGGAATTGAACTTGAAGCTCCTCCCGAGCCGGAACGGCCGTTGCGCGTGTTCGGCCCGGCGGGGCAGAAGATCAACATCACCGACCAAGAAGAACGGGCGTTCTGGACCTGGGCGGCCATCGAAGTTCTCCGGCTCACCGGGATTCGCCACGAGGAGCTGCTCGAGCTCAGTCACCTGTCCATCAGGCAATACCGTCGGCCGAACGGGGAGATCGTGGGCCTCTTGGTGATCACACCGTCAAAAACCGACAGGGAAAGAGTCATCCCTATGTCGCCCGAACTGCTGCATGTCATCGCATCAATGATCCGCCGGCACGAGGAGAATCTTGGGACCATCCCCTTGATTCGCCGTTGGGACCCGCAGGAGCGGGAACACAGCGAGCCGCTCCCCTTCCTTTTCCAGCATTCCAGAGGGCCGCTGCGCGGAGTGTTCAGCACCAGCCGGATCGCAAAACTCTTGCGCGCAGCCTGCACCGCGGCCGCCGAAGACCGGCCCGAATTTGAAGGGCTTGCATTCACCCCGCACGACTTCAGACGGATCTTCGCGACCGACCTGGTCAACAACGGCCTTCCGATCCACATAGGAGCCGCCCTGTTGGGGCACGCGAACCTGCAGACAACCCGGGGCTATGTCGCGGTCTTCGACGAGGACGTGGTCCGCCACTACCAAATGCATATCGCACGCCGGAGAACGCTCCGGCCGGACCATGAATACGCAGCCGTAAGTGACGAGGAATGGGCAGAATTCGAGGAACATTTCGAGAAGCGCAAGGTCGAGCTGGGAGCCTGTGGTCGGCCTTACGGCACTCCCTGCGCGCATGAGCATGCCTGCGTCCGTTGTCCAATGCTGCACGTTGAGCCCAGGATGATCGCCCGGCTCGATGAACTTGAAGCAAGCCTCACAATCAGACGCGAGCAAGCCGAAAAAGAAGGATGGATAGGTGAAGTCGATGGACTTGAACTCACGCTGGGACACCTCCGCGACAAGCGCGAGCGGGCCCTGAGACTGGCCGGCAAGGAATCCGGTTGAATATGCACGCATTGGCCGCGCGTTCAGCGCGGGGACGAGGGTGAGCCCGCCGCGTCACATGTCGGCCCCTTCGCTGGAAGATTGATCAAGCCGGGACTCAGCCGTACTCCAATCTCACTCATGGGAGCAGGCTCCCGCGCTTCGGGTGGGTCCCGGTCAGGCTTGTGACTGGATGGTCTTCCCTGGCCACACTTGTCGACCTGCCTGGAGGCTGCCGTGATCGACGCCCAATGAGATACAGCGGGGCTCGTTGCCGCCATGGGAGCTCTGGGGCTGCGCCTGTCCACTAAACAGGGCCACCTGATGATAAGGTCCGGCACGGACATTTCCATTGCAGCCCAGCTGGTGGCGATCTTCCTAGCCTGCCCCTTGGCGGTAGGCCCGCGGTGTGACTCCTGTGTCGTTTAGGAAATGCCGGTTGAAATTCGACAGGTTCGAGAAGCCCACTTCGTAGCAAATGTCGGAGATGGCTTTGTCGCTGCGCTCCAGCAGGCGCCGTGCATGGGCCAACCGGAGTTTGCGCACCAGATCGCTGAAGTTCTGGCCCGTGGAGCGTTTGAAGTATTTGGAGAATGTCGGCTCTGCCATCCCCACAAGGGCCGCAGCCTCCGACATCTTGACGCTGCCGGCGTGGTTGCTGAACACATACTCGAGGACGATGTCCACCACGGCCGCGGCCTGGCCGTCCAACTGGGGCCTGAACCATTCGTCGGCGAGGTAGCGGCGATCCTCCTGCGGTGCGCGCGCAAGAATCGCAAACAGTTCAACGAGGTGGTGCAGCCGCTCCAATCCGGCAGTGGTGCCCATCGCCTCGATCGCTGCGGCGGCCATCTGTGCTGACCTTCCCAGGAATTCGATCCCTCGTGCAGACTGTTCCAACAGGGGTTTGATCTCGACCATTTCCGGAATCGCGGCGGCTGCTTGGTCGACCCATTTTCCGTCGAACTGGATCACCGCGTCCCGCCGTTCCAGCACTTCTCCCGGCTCAAGGTCGCTGACCCAGTCATGCGGGAGGCCCGATCCCACCAGCGACACCTGTCCGGCCTCGAAGGTGCCGATGTGGTCTCCGACGATGAATTTACCGGTACCTTTCCGGATCAGGTGGATTTCATATTCGGGGTGGTAGTTCCAACGAGCCACAGGACTGGGGTAGTCATGCTCGTGCCACCGGACCGAGTGGTTCGGGTCGACCGGAATGACCTCACGGTTGGCCCGCATGCCCAGAAGCCGTTCGGCAAGCCTCGCCGCGGCGTCATCGCCCGGATCCGCGGTCCTCATAGCGTTTCTCCATTACTCCATGCATTCGACTTTTATGAAATCTGGACAGCGGCCGTGAACCGCTTCCCTTACATTAGCGCCTTCCCCGGAAAATCAATTGGGAAAATTAGTATCAGAAATTGGCAACGGGGGCGCTAGTTGTGCCCTATCCCACACGCCTAGTGTTGAGGGACCAAGCGGCGGCACATCGGCTTCCCCGATCTCAGGCCCCGCTCCAGTCCGGTACCTCGACACGGCAGTCGTGGTGCAGAGGCTGTGCACCCCCTTGAAGAACAAAGGAGTCCTTAATGCGCCCGAAAATACGTGTGGCCTCACTCGCCGCCGGCGCTCTGTGCATCGCACTTTCCGCCTCGGCCTGTTCTGGTGCCGGTGGCGGCACCGCCGCTGGCGACCAGAACAGCATCAACGTCCTGATGGTGAACAACCCCCAGATGGAGGACCTGCAGAAGCTCACCGCGGACAACTTCACCAAGGAAACCGGCATCAAGGTCAACTACACCGTGTTGCCGGAGAACGACGTCCGGGCGAAGATCAGCCAGGAGTTCTCCAGCCAGGCGGGACAATACGATGTCGCGTCGCTGTCCAACTACGAAATCCCCTTCTACTCGGCGAACGGCTGGCTCGCTCCGCTGGACAACGTGGCGAAGGACGCATCGTTCAACCAGTCAGACATTTTGCCGGCCTACACTGCCTCCCTTACCGGCAAGGATGGCAAGCTGTACGGCGAACCGTTCTATGGTGAGTCTTCCTTCCTGATGTACCGCAAGGACCTTTTCGCGGCCAAGGGCCTGACCATGCCGGAGAAGCCGACCTGGGACCAGGTGGCCGATCTTGCCGCCAAGGTTGATGGTGCGGCTCCGGGCATGAAGGGCATCTGCCTCCGCGGCCAGCCCGGCTGGGGCCAGGTCTTCGCACCGTTGACCACCGTGGTGAACACCTTCGGCGGTACCTGGTTCGACAAGGATTGGAACGCCAAGGTCAACGCCCCCGAATTCACCGCCGCCACCCAGTTCTACGTGGACCTGGTCCGCGCCCACGGTGAAGCCGGTGCCGCGCAGGCGGGTTTCACCGAATGCCTGAACAACATGAGCCAGAGCAAAACAGCCATGTGGTACGACGCCACCTCCGCGGCAGGTTCACTGGAAGCAGCCGACTCGCCGGTCAAGGGCAAGATCGGCTACGTCCAGGCACCGGTGAAGGAAACCAAATCCTCGGGCTGGCTGTGGACCTGGTCCTGGGGCGTGCAGGCCGCTTCCAAGAAGCAGGACGCGGCCAGCAAGTTCATCGCCTGGGCGAGCTCCCAGAAGTACGAAGATCTGGTGGCCTCAAAGCTGGGCTGGGCCAAGGTTCCATCCGGGAAACGTATCTCGACCTATGAGAATGCCGACTTCCAGAAGGCCGCACCGTTCTTCCAGGCTGAACGTACGGCGATCGAAAACGCCGATCCGAAGAACCCCGGCGTCCAGCCACGTCCGGTGGTGGGGATCCAGTTCGTCGGCATTCCCGAGTTCGCCGACCTGGGCACCACTGTCTCCCAGGGCGTCAGTTCCGCCATTGCCGGCCAGGGCTCCGTTTCCGATGCGCTGGCCAAAGGCCAGGAAGCCGCCCAAAAAATCGGCGACAAGTACAAGAAGTAAACCACCCACCAATCGGTTCCGTGGCCCGTCCTCGGGCGGGCCACGGAACCGCAGGAGACCCTCATGACTACCGCAACAGCGCGCCTCTCCCGTTCCGGGCGCAGCGCCCCCCAACCTTCTGCGAACGCCAAGGCCCGTGAACGCGCCCTGGCCTGGGCCCGGCGTGCGCCGCTGCTGCCAGCCCTGATCTTCCTCATCATCGTCACCCAGCTCCCGTTCGTGGTGACCCTGATCATCTCGTTCCTGAACTGGAACAGCCTCCGCCCGGACCAGACCGGATTCGCGGGCTTCGGCAACTACGTCCAGGTCCTCACCGATCCGGATTTGCGCCAGGCGATCTTGACCACCGTCATCCTCACCGTCTCGGTGGTGTTGGCGAGCCTGTTGATCGGGCTTGGCCTCGCGCTCCTGCTGGACAAGAAGTTCATCGGCCGAGGTCTGGCCAGGACTCTCCTGATCGCACCGTTCCTGGTGGTCCCGGTCGCTGCGGCCCTGATCTGGAAGCATGCGCTGCTGAACCCGACCTATGGGCTGATCAACGGAATCCTGACCTGGATCTGGTCGCTCTTTGGCAGCAACACCCCGCCCCAGCCGGACCTGTTGTCCCAGGCCCCGCTGATGGCGGTCGTCGTGTCCCTGGTCTGGCAGTGGACGCCTTTCATGATGCTCATCCTGCTCGCCGGCCTGCAGTCCCGGCCCATGGACACCGTGGAGGCAGCCCAGATGGACGGGGCCAGCAGCTGGGACATTTTCCGCCACCTGACCCTGCCGCACCTGCGCCAATACATGGAGCTGGGCGGACTGCTCGGCGCGATCTACATCGTGCAGAACTTCGACGCCGTCTTCACCCTCACCTCCGGTGGCCTGGGCACTGCCAACCTGCCCTACGCCATCTACCAGACGTTCTATTTCGCGAACGAGTACGGCCTGGCGTCCGCCGCGGGCGTCGTGGTGGTCATCGGCACCATCATCGTGGCCACCTTCGCCCTGCGCACCGTCTTTTCGCTCTTCAAGAAGGAGGCAGCACGATGAGCACCCTTACTCCTGCCGCGCGCCGCAACACAACAGACAACCGCACAGCTTTCGACGGCGGATTCCGCCGCGGCAGATTCGGAAAGTTCGGCGGGGCCAAGTCCCGCATGGACCCCACCCGCAACAACACCGCCGCCGGACTCGCCGCCTGGCTGCTGGCCCTGCTCTTCGCAGCCCCGGTCCTGTGGATGATCCTCACGTCCTTCCACTCGGAAACGGACGCGGCCACCAACCCGCCCTCCATCGCTGCCAACCTCACCCTGGACGCCTACAAGGAGTTCTTCGGAGCAAGTTCCGGGGTCAGCCCGTGGCCGCCGATGATCAACTCGGCCACCGCGTCGATCTTCTCCACCGTGCTCGTCCTGGTGTTGGCCATCCCGGCCGCGTACGCGCTCTCCATCCGGCCGGTGAAGAAGTGGACCGACGTGATGTTCTTCTTCCTGTCCACGAAGATGATGCCGGTGGTCGCCGCGATCCTGCCGCTGTATCTTTTCGCCAAGACGGTCGGCGCCCTGGACAACATCTGGTTCCTGATCCTCATGTATACCTCCATGAACCTGCCGATCGCGGTCTGGATGATGCGCTCCTTCCTCGCCGAAGTCCCGGTGGAAATGCTTGAAGCGGCACAGATCGACGGCGCAGGCCTCCTGCTGACCCTCCGCAAGATCATCGCCCCCGTGGCGATGCCCGGCATCGCGGCTACCGCCCTGATCTGCTTCATCTTCAGCTGGAACGAACTCCTCCTGGCACGCGTCCTCACCGGCGTCGTCGCCGGCACCGCACCGGTGTTCCTGACCGGCTTCGTCTCGAGCCAAGGCCTGTTCCTCGCGAAAGTATGCGCGGCCGCCGTCGTGATCTCCCTGCCGGTGCTGTTCGCCGGCTTCGCAGCCCAGGACAAACTCGTCCAAGGTCTCTCACTCGGCGCCGTCAAGTAACTGCGCCGTCCAACAGACCGCCCTCCCACTTCGATTTCCAAGGATTACTCCGATGACAACACCAACCGCACAGCCCCACATGCTCGCACACCCCGAACTGCCAACCACCATGCGCGCTTCCGTCTTGCAGCGCCAGGGCGAGATGGCCTTGGAAACCCTTTCCGTGCCGGAGCTGGAACCTGATCAGGTCTTGGTCCAGGTCGCCGCCGTTGGCGTCTGCGGCAGCGACGTCCACTACTACGAGCACGGCCGGATCGGCGACTACGTCGTGGACCACCCCCTGATCCTGGGCCACGAACTCTCCGGCCGGATCGCCGCCGTCGGAAGCGCACTGGACCCTGCCCGCGTAGGCAACCGCGTCGCCGTCGAACCCCAGCGGCCGTGCCGCACTTGTAAGCAGTGCAAGGCCGGCCGGTACAACCTGTGCCCGGACATCGAGTTCTACGCCACCCCGCCGATCGACGGGGCCTTCGCCGAATACGTCACCATCCAAGCCGACTTCGCCTACGACATCCCGGATAACGTCAGCGACGAGGCCGCAGCCCTCATCGAGCCCCTTTCGGTGGGACTCTGGGCCTGCGAACGCGCCGACATCAAGCCCGGCAGCCGCGTACTGATCGCCGGCGCCGGCCCGATCGGCATCATCGCCGCCCAGGCTGCCCGAGCCTTCGGCGCCACCGACATCTACATCACGGACATCGCCGAAGACCGCCTGGCCTTCGCCCTGGAACATGGCGCCACGCACGCGCTCAACGCGAAGACAGACAGCGTCGAGGGGCTCGACGTCGATGCCTTCATTGACGCCTCCGGCGCACCGCAGGCGGTCCGTTCCGGGATCAAGGCCGTGGGGCCGGCCGGCAGGGTGATCCTGGTGGGACTCGGGGGCGACGACGTCGAACTCCCCGTTTCGTACATCCAGAACCGGGAGATCTGGCTCTCCGGAGTCTTCCGCTACACCAACACCTGGCCCCTGGCCATCCAGCTGATCGCCGACGGCACGGTGGACCTGGACATCCTCGTGACCGGCAAGTTCGCGCTGGCCCAGGCAGAAGAAGCGCTCAAGGCCGGTAAGCAGCGGGGACAGCTCAAAGCCGTCGTCTACCCGGGCCGCTGAGAAGAATGGCACAAGAAACCACGGTGACCGTCATTGGCGAATCACTCGTCGATATCATCAGAGATCCTCGCGGGAGGGGCGACAGCCAGGCCCACCCGGGTGGAAGCCCACTCAACGTGGCCGTAGGGGCCGCCCGCCTGGGCCTGAGGACGAACCTCGTGACGCACTACTCCGATGACCCTTACGGGCTCATGCTCGAAGCGCACCTGCAGTCCAATGGTGTGGACGTGATCAACGGCGGGACCACGCCGACGTCGACGGCCCTCGCCACATTGGGACCCGACGGTGGCGCGGACTACACGTTCTCCATCACCTGGGACATCAACGGGGCATCCCTGGCCGCCCTCGCCGCAGTCGAGGGGTCAACCCACGTCCACACAGGTTCAATCGCTACCGTGCTTCCGCCCGGCGACCAGGCAACCCTCGCACTCGTGGAATCCGCCCGCGAGCAGGCTACTGTCAGTTTTGACCCAAACTGCCGGCCAGCGATCAGCCGCGATGCGGCCGCGGTGCGCCAGGCCGCGGAAGTGTTGGTGGCCGCCAGCGACATCGTCAAAGCCAGCGACGAAGACCTCCGCTGGCTCTACCCGGACCGGCCCCTCGACGAAACACTCAAGGTCTGGCTGGAACTCGGCCCGGCGGTCATCGCCCTGACACGCGGAGCCACCGGCCCGGTGCTCCTGTCCCGCAACGGGCGGGTGGAAAAGGCAGCCGAAACCATCGCCGTCGCCGACACCGTAGGCGCCGGCGACTCCTTCATGGCAGGGCTGATCTCCGGACTCGCGCAGCTGGATGCCCTCGGGGCAGGTCGCAGAACGCGACTGAAGAACCTAACGTTGGACGAACTGCACGCTCTGGCCGCCTACGCCAACCGCGCCGCAGCGATCACATGCTCCCGGCACGGCGCCAATCCACCCCGGACGGACGAACTCGGCCCGTTGTCCATCACATCAACGGTTCAGGAACGTCCACTCTGAGAACGTTCGACTTTCGAGACATCAATAGCGACGACGACATTCGGGAAAAGGGCCCTCGACGCTGACTGGCTGCAGGACCTGGACGACGGGGCGCCGGAGAAGGAAGGCAGCATCTGGAACCCCGCCTTCAACCGTGCATCCTGCCGGACACCGAGGCATGGGGACAATGCCCTTCCCAAGGCTGGCTAAAGGGGTAAAGACGAACCGGCGCCGTGGCCTCGTTTCTCCCAGGCGGCCGATGCGAGCTTAGCCCTGAACGAACGGGCGTAGGCGTTCGAGGGAACGTTCCAGATGTTCGGTCATCGCTGCGTGGCTAACTTGGGGGTCACCGGTCGCGATGGCTTCTGCTACCGCAGCATGCTCGTGAAGCCCCGCCAGGCCCAGTTGTGATGCGTAGAGAATACGGAAAGTCCGTAGGTGCACGTGCGCGCGGGTGAAGGCGTCATGGGCGGATTCGTTTCGTGCGATCTGAAAGATCAGATCGTGGAACCGTTGGTCGTGCTCCTGCATCGCCCTGTACTTGCTGAAGTCCATCTCTTTTCCCATCCCGGCCGGGTGTTCGACTTCTGTCCGGAGCCTTTCAAGGTCCGCGTTGGTGGCCCGACGGGCGGCAAGTGCGGCGGCCCAGGGCTCAAGGCACAGCCGGAATTCCCAGAGGTCCTCAAATTCTGCGCGATTAATGACCGGGTTGGTGAAATAGCGGTTTCCCCGCTTGGTAACGAGTGAATCTGTTTCCAGGCGGAGAAGTGCCTCCCGAACGGGTGTGGGAGAGACTCCGAGTTCCCGCGCGAGAACGTCGATCTTAAGGGAAGTCTCGGGTTCCAGCGAGTGGTCCATGATGAGCGATTTGAAGTGCTCGTAGACGTCATCGGCCAGCACATTCTTCTTGAATATGGGCGTGGCGTGCGCAACTACTTCTGGACTGCTGGACATATTCTTCTCCGCTGCAATTGAACCTATGTGTTTATCGACGTCTGCGGGTCCAACCGCCACTCACCCTCATTCTAACGTGGCGGCTTGTTCCATACCGGCGAGCAACGGCCAGAGACCCTCGGGAATATCGGCCGCGTAACGCTCCAGGGCACTTCGGACCTGGGTCCCGTTTCTGGCTCCGACGACCACGGATGCAACGGCCGGCTGTCCAAGAGGAAACTGCAGTGCAGCCTCCGGGAGCTCCACCCCGGACGCCTCACACGCATCGGCCAACCCGGACGCTGTGGAAATCAACCGCTGGTCGGCCGGAGCATAGTCGTAGCGTGCACCGGGATCGGGTCGGCGGGTCGCCAGTATGCCGGAGTTATACACGCCCGCGGCCACGACGCTGACTCCGTTCTCCAGTGCCGCGGGGACCAGATCATCGAGCGCTGAGCGGTCCAGGAGCGTCATCCTTCCGGCAACCATGACGACGTCAATGTCGGTTTCCCGTACGAACCTCGTGAGCGGGGCGGCGTGGTTCATGCCGGCTCCCACGGCACGCAGGATGCCCTCTTCACGGAGCTCTACGAGCGCCGGGAGTGCCGTGCGAATGGCTTCGTCCTCCATGCCATCCGGGTCGTGGAGGTAGGCGACATCGATCCGATCCAGTCCAAGGCGGTCAAGGCTCTCGGTGATGGACCGGCGGATTCCGTCCCTGCTGAGATCCCATCGGCGGACATGGGTAGCGGGAACGGCGAATCCCTCTGTGTCCTGCTGGCGGTCCCCGCCCGGATTTGGAACGAGCAGCCTTCCTACTTTGGTGGAGAGGACGTATTCGTCCCGGGGATACTGCTTCAGCAGTGAACCCAGACGGCGCTCTGATAGTCCAAGGCCGTAGTGTGGCGCGGTGTCAAAATAGCGAATTCCGCCCTGCCATGCGGTGCTGATGACATCTGCGGCGGCCTCTTCGCTGGTCTCGGTGTAAAGGTTGCCCAGCTGAGAGGTGCCCAGCCCCACTTCGGTCAGCATGACCCCGCCACGGATAGTTCGCGTCTTCATTTGATCTCCTTCGGGAGCTCAAGGCCATACCAATGGCACGCGGTACCGGCCCAGACCGATTCCTGTTCTGCGGCGCTGAGACTTTCCAGTGGCGCGGTGACGGCCGTGACGAGGTCCGCGTACGAGGCGCCAGTGAGGGAGACAGGCCAGTCACTCCCGAACATCATCCTGTCGGGGCCGAAGAGGCGCAGGCATTCGTCGACATACTCCGGCAGACGGCCCCTCACGGTTTTGAAGTCCCGGGCAAGCGTGGCCATGCCGGAGAGCTTGATTGCGGCGTTGGGAGAGCCTGAGATGGCTGCCATGCTTTCGCCCCAGTCTGCAGCGCCCGTGTGATCCATATCCGGCTTTCCCAGATGGTTGACTATGAACCGGGTCTCCGGGGTTTTTGCCACCGCACGGGCGGCAGCAGCTTGGTGCTCCGGTCTGATCAGCAGGTCCACGGCCAGACCGGCATTTCCAGCTGCCTTGAACAGCCTGCCGGCTTCGTCCCCGGCCAGCCACTCAGGATCTGACCGGTACTCTGTCAGGTCCCGTACCGAGACGAGCTTTTCGCTTCCGGGGTGATCCAAGATTCGGGCGAGCTGCTGTCCGGGATCATCCGGGCCTGCTTTGACCCAGCCGACAACCCCGAGCGCGGCCGGCGATTGCCGAGCGAGGGTGAGCAGCTCGAGGGTTTCGTTTGCGTCTTCCACGGTCTGAACGATGACCGAGTGGGTCAGGCCTGACGGGGTTGCCGCTTCCGACCAGTCCGCAAGAGAGAAGTCGCGTCCGATCGTCTCCGCCTGGTCCGGGGTCATCCACGTTTGCGGGTGTTCGGACAGGGTCCAGACGTGATGGTGGGCGTCGATCCTCATGCTGCCACCGCAGATTCGTGGATACTGCGAATTACGGCTGCGCTTACGTCGGCGTAATTCTTGTTGTTGTCAACGACGCCGACCAGCCGGTAGTCGTGCACGACTGCAATTCTGTCGGCCAGGTTGATCATCTCGGGAAGGTCGCTGTCGATGAGGAGTATGGTCAGTCCGGAATCTGCCAGGTCGAGGATCAGTTCCTGGAAGTCTTCTTTCGTGCGGACGTCCACTCCGACGGTGGGCTCGTCGATGATGAGCACATCGGTCTTGGCGGCGAGCCATTTGGAGAGGCTGACTTTTTGCTGGTTGCCGCCGGAGAGCTGGCCGACCAGTTGCTGGTCCGAGGAAATCTTGATGCTGAGGTTCTTCACCGCGGTCGCAGCGGCGTCTTCTTCGAGCCTCGGTCTGACTCCGAACCATCCTGAAATGCGGCGCCAGATGGTGGCGGCGATGTTGTATCGGACGGTCATGTCAAGGAAAAGGCCTTCGCCTTTGCGGTCCTCCGTGACGTACCCCATTCGGTGCCGGTTGAGTGCTTCGCCCATGCTACCTATGGTCACCGGCCGGCCGTTGAGAAGAATCTCGCCTCCTGTCACTTTGCTGATGCCCAGGATTGACCGGGCCAGTTCGCTGCGGCCGGCTCCGACGAGCCCGTATAGGCCAAGGATTTCCCCGGGGTACAGGTCGAAGGAAATGCCTGTGTGTCCGAGTTCGGTGGCGAGGTCGCGCACGGCCAGTTTCGGTGTTCCGCTGCGGTCAACTGTGCGGCGCCGGACGTTCCTCTCGGCGAGGGTGCGTCCCACCATGAGGTTGACGATGTCTCGTTGCGTGTAGTTTGCAAGCGGTTCTGACTCCACCACGGTCACACCGTCCCGCAGGATGGTGACCCGGTCGCAGAGATCAAAGACTTCCTCCAGCTTGTGGCTGACGAACACGATCGCGGTCCCCGCGTCGCGGAGTCTTCGAAGGACGGTGAACAGCCTGGCCGTTTCGTTGTCGGTCAGGGACGCCGTGGGCTCGTCCAGGATAAGTACTCGTGAGTCCAGTGCGAGGGCCTTGCCGATTTCGACCAGCTGGATCTGGGCCACCGAAAGTTCTGAAACCGCGGTGGCGGGATCGACGTCGAATTCGAGGGTTTCGAGCACGTTTCGCACGATTTCAGCCCGGCGTTGCCGATCGACCATCCCTCTGCGTGAAGGTGGGTCCTGCAGCGTGATGTTTTCCGCGACCGAGAACAAGGGAACGACGTTCCGTTCCTGGTGCACCACGCCGATTCCGGCGCGGGCCGCGTCAATGGGGCTGCTGAAGTGCCTTTCGGTTCCGTCAACGACCAATGTGCCGGCATCGGGTGTGTGCACTCCGGTGAGGATCTTTACCAAGGTCGACTTTCCGGCACCGTTTTCACCAAGGAGGGCGTGAATGCTTCCCTCTTCCAAGGTGATCCGAGCCGCTGACAGTGCTTTGACCCCGGGGTACTCCTTGGTGAGTCCGGTGGCGATGAGGCGGTTTTTCATACTGCCAATTCCTCCCTTTTTTGCATGACGGATGCTGTGCGGCGCTTTCGGTACTCGCTGATGGCAACGGTTGAGAGAACAACGGCGCCGATGACAAAGCTGGTCCAGCTCGGGTCAAGCAGGAATTGGGCGCGGGCGACATCGACGATTCGAAGCAAGCATGCGGCGATGATCGTCCCGTACACCGCAACAGATCCGCCGGTGAGCAGAACTCCGCCGATGATGGGGGCTGCGAAACTGGGCAGGAGCCAGTCGACGCCGATGGAGCGGTTGATTCCCGTCAGCGAAGCCATCGTGGCCAGTGCAGCAAGTCCTGTCAGAAACCCCGAGACTGTGTAGGCGAGGATCATGGAGCGGGCATTGGAGATGCCGGACAGGCGCGCCGCCACCTCGCTTCCGCCTGTCGCCAGGAGCCTTCGGCCCGGTACCGATCGGGAGAAGAACACGAAGACAAGGATGCTCACGCAGATTGTGGCCACGAACAGCCACGGGATCCCTGCCACATTCTCGCGCCCGAAAGATTTCAGCGCGTCGGAGTAGGCATCGATCGTGAAGGAACGGACGAGAGAGAACTGGACCCCCAGGAGAATAGTCATGGTGCCGAGGGTGACTATGAAGCCGTGAAGCCCGGTGATGACTACGAGAAGCCCATTGACCGCTCCGATAACCGTGGCCGCAACGAGTCCGATGAGCAGCGCAGCCCAAACCGGGACTGCTCCGTTGGCCATCATGACTGCCATCAGCCCGCAGAGGGCGCCGCCCATGGCTCCAATGGCCAGGTTGAGCTGGCCCACGGCCAGCACCGTCATCTGGGAGAGGCCGATAAGGATCGGCACCGAAAGGTATGCCAGGAAGCTGAGCAGCCCCTGCTGGCTGAAGAGGCTTCCTCCGGAGGCGATGCCCAGGACGATAAAGCCTACGCAGACGATCATCGTCAGGGTGCCATCCGAGCCTTGAATCGGCAGTTTGGCAATCAGGGTTTTCATTCGGAGACTTCCTTGTCTTTCTTCCTCCGGCGGATGCGCTGGACGCGTTGCACCGACAGGGCGAGCAGCAGCACACTGCCCAATGCGATGTTGAGTGTGTCGAGTCCTGCCCCGGCGACGCTGAGACCCATCCGGATTACCAGTGTCAGCAGCGTGCCGAGGACAGTTCCCATGACTGAGACGACGCCGCCGATCAACAGTGTTCCGCCCAGGACAGGGCCCAGGAAGGAAGGGATCATAAATTCGGAGCCGATGGCTGCCGAGAAGGATCCTGTCGTCGCGGCCAGCATGATCCCCGCGAGGGCCGCGAGGATACCCGAGAGGCTGTGGGCGAGCAGGATTCGCTTGCCGGCCGGGATGCCGGAGAGCTCACTTGCCCTCAGGTTGGCTCCCGTTGCGAGGATTTCCCTGCCTGTCCGGGAACGGGCGTAGAGGTGGTGGATGAGCAACACGGCCAGAAGTGCAGGGATGGCGAGCAAAGGTATGGCCCTTGGTCCGCAGTACCCGAAGGCGCAGACGTCGGCGAAGGAACCGTTCCGGAACAGGTCCATGCCTTCCGGCTTGGTGCTGAAGGCAGCATTTTCAGTCAACGCTGTATAGACGAGCGTTACCAGCCCTAACAAGGCGAAGTCGAGTGCGAGGGTCACAACGAACGCATTCACGTGGGACCTGACGATGATCCAGCCTGCCAGCAGGCCCAGCAAACCTCCGACGATCAAGCCCACGACGGCGCCGGCGAGCAGGGACATTCCGAGGAATTGATAACAGGCTCCGGAAGCCATGGCCCCTACGGCGGCCATGCGGCCGACGGCGAGGTTCATCTGTCCGATGGAAAGCACACACATTTGCGCAAGGCCGACGACGGTGAAGACCGAGGCATCCCGCAGGAGAGGAAAAACGACGAACTTGTCATTGAAAAATTGGGGATTCATCAGCCCGAACCCCAAGAACAACGCGGCCGTCAGTGCCGCGAGCAGGGTCCGCTGATTGGTGAGGAGTCGAAGCGGTGATCTCCTGGGACGGTTTGAAGGGACATGTCGTACTGCGGGTCTTTTTTCTGCGATCGTCATCGATGGCTCATTTCTTCACGTGTTCCGAAGCGGCCGGGGCCCGCGGTTGTGCCACGGGCCCCGGTTGCGTCACTTCTTGCAGTCAAACAGCTTTGTCTGGAACTCGGTGAGGAGTTCTTTGGTCTTTGCGAGACGTTCATTGTCGTAAGTAGTCGCGTTGTCTTTCGTGACCAGGAAAGACCCTGAGTCGATGGAGAAACCAGGTTTTACAACTTTGCATACCCCGGCCTCCAGACTCGCCAACGCCCAAGTCCCGACATAGCCCTGACCGTATGGATTCTGAACGACGGTGCCGGCGATCGTCCCATCCTTCACGGCCCGGATGACGATTGGATCGTCATCCGTCGCGATCACCTTGATCGGCAAGTGCGAGTCACCAACGCCCTGGGTGGCGGCGACCGCGGGGTTTCCGGCCGTGGTTACGATGCCGTTGATCTGGGATCCCCGGGTTGCCAGGAGATCGCTAACGGCCTTCTGTGCGCTCTGGAGATCCTTGTCGATGTCCGTCACGGTCGTGAGCAGCTTCACCGACCCGTTCGTTTCGGCCACGGCTTTCTGGACGCCGGCGATGCGGCGTTGGGTGTTGGTGTCAACGGCGTTCCCGGTCAGGTGGACAAGATTTCCTGACCCGCCCATTGCCTTGATGGCCGCCTTTGCCGCGGTGTAGGCGGCCGTTCCCGTGTCCGTGCTCAGGCAAAAGTCGGCGCTGTCGGTATCGCCGGCGGGACAGGCTGCCAAGGCGCCCACAGCGAAGCCTTGCTTCTTGAGCCCCTGGAATGTTGTGTCGATGTCCGTTGCCGAGACCCCGAAGATGCCGAAGGCGTTGTAGCCCTGCGCCCCGAGCGCGTCAATGGCGGAATTCTGCTTGGTCTGATCCCATTCACCGGTCTCGTTGAATGTCACTTTGCCGATGCCGAAATCCTTGACCGCGGCCTCCCCGCCCTGTTTCCACGGCTGGAAGTAAGGGTGGGCACCCCCGGGAACCAGAGCAACGTTCACCTTATCGAGCGAGGTGACACCTGATCCCTGCGAGCTGCTGCCCTGCGGTGTACACGCGGTCATGGCAAGCGCTGCACCCAACGCGATCGCAATACCCGTAAATGCTGCCTTGTTGTGGTTCTTCACTATCTCAGTCCTCCTTGGCTGAGCATGAGACACCAACGGACTTCTCCATCGGAGTCTAAGCGTAATAAGCCTCTCAATAGGCTATTCCCAATACTCTATAGACTTTTCGGGAATTGTCTATAGAGTTGGTGAAGTCAATCCAAACCCGACTGGCGAAGATGCCACAGAGGAAAAAATCATGTCCCACATGAGCGAATCGCTCGTCATCCGAGGACCGGGCCAACTCGACCTCGAGGCCCTCCCCGTCCAAGCTCCAGCTGAGAACGAACTCATCGTGGACATAAAGCTGGGAGGCATCTGCGGCAGCGACCTGCATTACTGGAAACACGGTTCCTCGGGCGCATCCGTCCTGACGGATCCCATGATCCTTGGCCACGAAGTCGTAGGTATAGTCCAGCAGGCCGCCGCGGACGGTGCAGGGCCAACAGCTGGAACGCCAGTCGCCATCCACCCGGCCACCTCATGCGGCACCTGTGCGCAGTGCACCGCAGGCCGATCACATCTTTGCCTCGACGGACGGTACCTTGGCAGCGCGGCCCACCGCCCACACACTCATGGAGGTTTCACGACCTCGATGGTCGTACCCCGCCGCAACGTCCGTCCGTTGCCCGAGGGAGTGCCGCTGGAACACTTCGCGATGGCAGAACCCGCCAGCGTGGCATGGCACGCGGTGAACCGGGCAGGATCAGTCACAGGCCGGCGCATCCTCGTCATAGGAGCCGGACCCATTGGACTGGCAATTGTGGCTGTACTCCGACTGCGCGGAGCGGGCGAGATCGTCGTAAGTGACCTCTTCCCCCGCCCCTTGGACACTGCCCGGCGGCTGGGCGCAGACCGCACGACGTCTCCCGGTGAGCCGGGTGGGGAGGAAACGAATGTTGACTTCGACACGACGTTCGAATGCTCGGGCACTCCGGCTGGACTCTCCCAGGCCGTGGAAGCGACCCGCGGCGGCGGTGACGTCGTGATGGTGGGAAATCAAAGGGTAGGCGATGTGCCCTTCCCCGCGGCCCGGGCCATCAGCAAGGAGCTGAGGATCAGCGGCTCATGGAGATTCCAGAACGAATTCGACGAAGTCGTCCAGGCTCTGGCATCAGGACAGCTTGACCTGACACCGATCATCACCCACATCATCGACTGGAGTGACTACAACCGTGCCTTCGAACTTGCATCGAGGCCCTCGGAGTCAAGCAAAGTCCTGCTCGCCATCGGCCCTCGTCACCAAGTCGACGCCAAGTAAGCCACGGGAACCCTCCCTCTTGGCCAAATGAAACCGGACAGTAAACATGGAGACTCAACAGCGAGCCCAACGCACGCTCAATGCCCAGACGTTCCCCCTACCAAAGCGTCCACCCATCCGCATCGTCCACCTCGGGCTAGGGGCCTTTCACCGCGCACATGAAGCCTGGTATACGTGGAAGGCCGACTCCGAGGCTGAATGGGGCATAGCCTGCTTCACGGGCCGCAGCCCTGCAGCGGCCACTGCTTTGGCGTCCCAGGATGGCCTTTACACGCTGATCGAACGGTCCGCCACGGGCGATACCTTCCAAGTCGTTTCCTCGATCGTCGAGGCCCGCGACGGCTCCGAGCTCGCCAGACTCCGTGAACTCCTCCGCGCCGAAACAACAGCCGTCGTCACGCTGACGATCACCGAGGCTGGGTACCATCTGCTGCCGAACGGCGCGCTCGACCTTGATCAGCCCGCCGTGGCGGCCGACATACAAGCGCTGCGTCAATCGGAAGACCTTCCCGACAATGGCGGTCCGTCGACGCCGATCGGCCGTCTGGTCCTCGGCCTCGGCGACCGGATGAGCGCCCGGGCGGGGGAAATTGCCATCGTATGCTGCGATAACCTCGCCGACAACGCGGCGGCCACTCGCAACGCCGTATTCGGGCTGGCCCAGGCGGCCGATCCGCCCCTGGCGTCCTGGATCGCGGAGAATGTCAGCTTCGTCGGAACGTCGGTGGATCGGATCACCCCGCGCACCACTGATGCAGACCTAGACATCGTTCGCGAATACCTCGGACTTGAGGACCACTCTCCGGTAGTGACGGAGCCTTTCACGAACTGGATCCTCAGCGGGAGCTTCCCAATGGGCAGACCCGCGTGGGAGGACGCGGGCGCCGTGTTCGTGGAGAACCTCGAACCATATGAAAACCGCAAACTGTGGTTGCTCAACGGTGCACACTCCCTTCTGGCCTACACGGGACTTCAGCGCGGACACACAACGGTCGCCGAAGCCCTCCTGGATCCGTACTGCTCCCGCTGGGTCCAGGAATTCTGGGACGAAGCCGAACGGAATCTTCCTTCGAAGGAACTGCAGATCTCCGCCTATCGGGCAGCCCTCCTTGAGAGATTCAGCAACAAACGAATTTCCCACCAACTAAGCCAGATCGCGGCCGACGGCACCCACAAACTCAGGATGCGCGCTCTGCCGGTCATCCAGGCCGAACTATCCGCCGGAAGGCCGGCAACCGGAGCGATGCGAGTCATCTCGGCATGGCTTGGCTGGGTTCAAGGAGCTGAGACCATCCAAGACCCGGCAATCGAAGCGATCAGAGCAGCCCTGCAGCAGGATGGCCGGAAACGTACCGAATCCCTAACTGCAACGATCGATCAGCAACTCGCGCAGGACCCGTCCGCCCTTGAGCTCATCGAGAAACTTGCCGGATCAGTACGTTCCTAAGCATTCGGCGGCTCTCCGGCACAGCGAACCACCAATTCCCCGGGTACCCGGGACCACCAACCGAACCCTCGATCAGCAACCCTGAAAGGACCAGCTGTGAAAATCATTGCTGCTGAAGTCTTCGTGACCAGCCCTACCCGGAACTTCGTGACCTTGCGGATCACCACCGAGGACGGCGTGACCGGCATCGGGGACGCGACCCTGAACGGCCGTGAACTCGCGGTGGCCGCGTACTTGAAGGAACACGTTGCGCAGCTGCTGATCGGCAAGGACCCGCACCGCATCGAGGACACCTGGCAGTTCCTGTATCGCAGCTCGTACTGGCGCCGCGGCCCGGTCACCATGGCCGCCATCGCCGCCGTCGACATGGCCCTGTGGGACATCAAGGGCAAGGTCGCCGGACTGCCGGTTTACCAGCTCCTGGGCGGCGCCTCCCGCAACGGGCTTCGCGCGTACGGGCACGCCTCGGGCGCGGACATCCCGTCCTTGTTCGACTCGGTCCGCGAGCACCTGGAACTCGGTTACAAGTCGATCCGCATCCAAACCGCGATCCCGGGCATCAAGGCCGTCTACGGCGTGGCCGCCCAGGCGCAGGCCTCGGGTGAGCGCTACGACTACGAGCCCGCCGGCCGCGGTGCGTTCCCGCAGGAAGAGGACTGGGACACCCGCGCCTACCTGCGCCACCTGCCTACCGTGTTCGAAGCGGTGCGCAACGAATTCGGCCCGGAAATCCCGCTGCTGCACGATGGCCACCACCGCATGACCCCCATCCAGGCCGCCAAGCTCGGCAAAGCGCTGGAACCGTACGACCTGTTCTGGCTCGAGGATTGCACTCCGGCCGAAAACCAGGAGGGGTTGCGCCTGGTCCGCCAGCACACCACTACGCCGCTGGCGATCGGTGAAATCTTCAACACGGTCTATGACTTCCAGACGCTCATCAAGGAACAGCTCATCGACTATGTCCGGGCCGCGTCCACGCACTTCGGCGGGATCTCGCCGTTGAAGAAGGTTATGGACTTCGCCGCGCAGTACCAGATCAAGTCCGGTTTCCACGGCCCCACTGACATTTCGCCGGTCGGTTTCGCCGCGCAGCTTCACGTGGGCCTGGCCATCCACAACTACGGCATCCAGGAGTACATGCAGCACTCGGACAAGACCAACACGGTCTTCGAGCAGTCCATGACCTTCACCGACGGCTACCTGCACCCGGGCGACAAGCCGGGCCTAGGCGTCGAATTCAACGAGGAAGCCGCCAACTCCTTCCCGTACCAGCAGGCCTACCTGCCCTACAACCGCCTCGTGGACGGCACCGTCCATGACTGGTAGGAACATCGCCGTGGCTGGCGACCCCGGCGCAGCCGCGGAACAGCCGCGGCGCATTGTGGTGATGGGCGTCTCCGGTTGCGGCAAGACCACCATCGGAGACCTCGTCGCCCGGGCGCTGGGAGTTCCGTTTCTCGACGGCGATTCGCTCCACCCGGTGGAAAACGTTGCCAAGATGGCTGCCGGAACCCCGCTGACGGACGAAGACCGCTGGCCGTGGCTGGCGACGGTCGGCACCGAACTCGCCAACGCCGGCGACGGCGGGTTGGTTCTCGCCTGTTCCGCCCTCCGTCGCAGCTACCGGGATGCCATTCGTGAAAAGGCCCCGGACACTGTCTTCCTGCACCTGCACGGCAGCAAAGAGGTGCTTAGGGAACGGACAGAAGGGCGTTCCGGCCACTTCATGCCGCCTGCCCTGCTGGATTCGCAGCTCGCCACCTTGGAACCGCTCGACGCCGACGAGGCCGGGTTCGTCGTGGACATCGCCGTCCCGGTCAGCGAGGTGGTCGCGGAAGCGCTGGCCGGCCTAGCCAATTCAGCTTCTTCCACTGCACAACGTATAGGTGCGACGGGACCATGAGCCGCGCAGATTGGAGCCTGGAGCGAGTATTGCGCTTCTCAGCAACCTTTGAACGGTGGCCATGACATGTCCGCCGAAGAAGAATCAGCATCCCTTGCACCACAGATCCAAAACTCGCCGAATACAGCCACTTCGAAAGTCACGATATACGACATTGCCCACGCGGCTGGAGTGAACGCTTCCACCGTATCGAGAGCCCTCGGGAAGAAAGGTAGGACTGCTCCAAGGACGCAGAAACTCATAGAGGACATCGCCACCGAGCTCGGTTACCGGGTAAACCCGTTTGCGCGAGCACTGCCCACCGGACGAACCTACCTTCTTGGTCTGATCGTTGGTAATGTCGTCGATCCCTCCTTCCTCGACGTAATCCGATGTGCGGAATCAACAGCCACTGCCCATGGTTACAATCTGATCCTTGTCGGAACCCCTGAAGCGCCCGAAAAAGAAATCGCTACGATCCAGCGCATCAAAGGCGGCGTCGATGGCCTCATTCTGGCCGACCCGCTGATGTGCGACGATCAGCTGCGCGAGATGTCTCGCGACACGCCCCTCGTGGTTATTGACCGTCAGACCGAGGGCATCCCTTGCGTCGTTCCAGACGTCAAGAAGGGCGTACGCGAAGCTATCCGCGGCCTCCGCGAGAACGGCCACCGCAAGGTGGCCTTTGTCTCCGGAGCGCGCGATTCGTGGATGTCCACACGCATCGGTGCAGAAGTCCAAGATGCATGTGAATGGTCAGGAATGGAAGCCATCGGAATTCCATCTCGTGAACCTACCGTCGAGGGAGGAAGACTAACTGCGCGCAACGTCGTCGCCAGCGGCGCCACGGCAGTCCTGACGTGCAACGACCTGCTGGCGATTGGACTGATGCAGGAACTTCAGGCCGCGTCAATCACGGTTCCGGACCGAATGAGCATTGTTGGCTTCGGTGACGCAGTCGGTTCGGTCTATACAACCCCGCAACTCACCACAGTGCGATGGAATCGAGGACAGACCGGCACCAACGCGATCAACTTGCTCGTTGAGATCCTCGACGCAAGCGGAACTCCAGCTCGTGCTGTTCATCTGGATACCGAAGTCGTCATACGCGGCTCCATCGGGCGCCAGAACAACGCCCCCTCTTGGTTGGAAGTCGAAGCCCACGATTGACCGAGAGTTCCGGGCACAAAGTGGAGAACCCGAATGCTGGCAACCGCAATTCCGAGAACCTGATTGCGGACGGATTCATCTCGGGCGTGGACTTGGCCGCGGTCGCACCGACATCGAAACGCTGCCAACGACGACCGGTGCTTTGGCTCCGCCGGCCCTCGCGAAAACTAACAGGACTCCTGCTCCTCTGGGAATGCTTCGGGAAAGCTTTAGGCGCGATGCTTGCTGGTACCGAGAAGGCGCCTGAGGCAGAGCCTCAATTGACCGGATGGTTCTGGGCGAGGCATGGCTGAGACGCTTCCAGGGCGGGTTAAGTGGCTGGCATCAGGCCCGGGGCCGGTTTGGTCATTGCGGGCTTCAACGGTTCGTGGCTCAAAGACGCAACGTCCCGTTCGCCGAAGCCATTCGCACTCCAGGGAATTGTCCTCGCTCGTCATTCGGGCCTCAAGCGATAGAACATCTAGCGCCGCCCAGCGCAGGGTTGCACGAGCCGCAGCCAGCTCAAGCGTCCGAAAGCCATTTACGCTAGCGCTAGGCCGACTTGGTGCAGATAAGGTGGAAGCTCAAGAGCCGTTCTGAGCTGGATGTTGTGTGCGCGGCCGTCGTCGGGCCTATCGATCAACCCACGGAGATCGTGGCCGGTTTGCCCATCGACGGGGTGTTACGCATCGTTGGCCGGACATCAGTTCTCCGCCCCGCCGACAGCAGGGCGTTGGCGCGATGGCTTAAGCCTCCGGAGAGTCTCCATCCATGGCCAAGCGTTGTGAAGGGAAGAACCCTGGACCGATTCAACCGCGACGCGTCACCAGTTGCGCTGACCCTCGTCAAGCCGGTCGTGATTGAGGTTTCAGCCGACGCTGCATGGTCTGGCCGGTCGTTTCGTCACGTTCTGCGTTATATCCGTGTACGTCCGGAATTGAACCCCGACGATGTGGGTGTCCCGGACCGCTGATTCAGCTGCAACAAATTGCTAAAGCCACCGCGATGAAATCCCAGGTCAGAAGGCACTTTTCGCGTAAGTGGACCCCTGCCGGGACGATTTGAAGCCACTGTTTTGACCACCTCTTATGGAACATGGCCAACGGGATAGTGGCCCATTCTTCACGTCCATTTTCCCGTCCGGATCGTCGAAAGCGAAGCTCCGCGTCTCGACCGCCGTCTGGCGGCCACGGCAAGCCCTTGCAGGGGAAGGTCGGCCATGGCGGCCAGACACGGGCCCGTTTCCCTGGGTGTCATCGTGGCACCGTACTCTCGCGTACGACGAGTGAGGGCCGCAGCAGCACCTGTTCGGGTTTGCTGTCGGGGTTGTTGAGCAGGTCCAGCAGCAGGCGGACGGTGTGCTTCGCGGCGGTTTCCAGTGGCTGCGCGATGCTTGTCAGCCCGGGCGTGACGACGCGGGCACCGAGGCTGTCGTCGTAGCCGGTGATGCCGACGTCGCGGCCGGGTTCGAGTCCTCGTTCCCGGCACGCGCGCATTGCGCCAATTGCCATGGTGTCGCTTGGACAGATGATCCCTGTCGGCGGTGTCTGCCGGTCGAGTAGTTCCCCGGCTGCCCGGCGCCCGGTCTCGACGTCGTCCGGGCCGCGCACAATCATCCCGCGCGTGGGCAGACCGTGCGAGCCCATGGCGCGCTGCCAGCCGGACTCGCGATCCTCGGCCAGGCCGGCCGATTTCTCCCAGCCGAGGTAGGCGATGCGTCGGTGGCCGAGCTCGACCAGGTGGTTCACCGCCTGCTCGAGACCGGCGGCCCCATCGACATCGACCCACCAGCAATCCGACATGGGCAAGCCCCAGGGCCGTCCGAACACGACGAATGGAATCTGGCGCTCGAGCAGGAAAAGCGGGAGTGGCAGGTCGTCGGACGACGGGCAGGTGATCACGAAGCAGTCGACAGTATTCCGGCGGAAGGTCTCCTCGACGATCTGGGTCTCTTCCTCGTAGGTCTCGGCCGCGTAAGAGAAGACGCCGTAACCGGCCTTACGTGCGGCCGCCGAGAGCTCATAGAGGTAGCTCGCCATCACACCGCCTACGTCACGATCCGCAGGGTATAGCCGGAAGCCGAGAGCTTGCGGGGAACGGGACCTGAGTGATCGGGCAGCCTGGTTCGGTCGATATCCCAGCTCATCGACCGCCTTGAGGACCTTGCGCAAGGTAGCCGGGCTGAGCCTGCCCGGGGAGCTCAGCGCGAAAGAGACTGTCTGCGTCGAGACCCCGACCCGCTCAGCAACCATGGCCATCGTGGGCCGCGATGACCGGGGCTTGCTCCGAGTGCCCTCATCCCGGCCGGAGCCGGCCCCCAAAGATGTTTTAGCGTTAAACTTCATGTTGCCATCTTCCTCCGTACTCTTCGTGACGTCAAAGGAAAGCATCCAAGCGCCCGTCTGGGCCGTGTCGGCCCGAATTCCTTGCCCGCTATAGAGAAGTCATCTTGGAGACCGCCAGGAAAAGAGCCTTGACGAGCGTGGCCTGCGGCACTATGTTTCTGTTTATCGCTAAACAATGTTTAACGTTAAACAAGCGATAAGGCTCGGCTCGCATCGTCGCAGAGGACAACGCAGCTGCCTGCCCGCTACCGGCGACCACCCTAGCGTCGGCCGCACCAAGTCTGGCTCCGCATTCGACTCCGCCAGCTTGGCACCTGATTGTTCTAGGCTTCGAAAGGAACGACTACGATGTCCAATTCCCTCTTTCCCGCAGATATGGGCCGCCGCAATGTCCTCAAGGCCGGCTTGTTCGCCGGTTTGGGCCTGGCCGCGGTTCCCTCACTGGCAGCCTGCGCCGGCGGTTCCGCCGGCGCTTCCGGCGGAGGGTCCGCCAGTGGTCCCATCAAGTGGGCGGGTTGGGACGGGCCGCCCTCGTCGGAGCGGTTCGTTCAGCTCTCCCAGAATCTGACGACGAAACTGGGGGTGCAGGTCACCTACCAGCAGGTTGTGGGTGACTATCTCTCAAAGCTGCTGTCGCAGCTCTCTGCCGGCGCCGCTCCTGACGCCTTCTACGTCGGCGACATCTACATGTCCAAGCTGATCGAGACCAAGCAGTTGCTCGACCTCACCCCGTACCTGGACAGTGGCAGCGCGGCGGTGAAGCTCGATGACTTCTACGAAGGTCTGTACCCATGGTGCAGGCCTGCCGATGGCAGCCCCGGGCTGTTCGGGCTGCCGACAGACTGCAACCCGGCCGTTTTCTGGTTCAACAAGGATCTCCTGGCCGAGGCAGGTGTCACCACCGACCCGGCTGCCCACTTCGAGGCGGGCACGTGGACCCAGAATGCACTCACGGACATGCTGGACAAGATCCGCGCCACCAACAAGAAGGGTCTGTTGGTTGGTTCCGGTTGGTTCGACTGGTTCGGGTGGCTGAGCACCTTCGGCGGAACGCTCTTCGACAAGTCCGGCAAGGCCGTATTCGACGACGATGCCAGGTCTCAGGAGGCGTTGGCATGGCTTTTCGAGCAGCTAAAGTCCGGGAACATCAGCTACTCGGGCTCCCTCCCGCAGGGTCAGAGTGGTGACACACTGTTCTACGCCGGCCAGGTTGCGACCTACAGCTCCGCCCGCTATGTCCTGCCGAACCTCAAAAAGCTCAAATTTGGCTATGACATGGCCCCTTTCCCGTCCTTGTCCGGCAAGGACATCATGCCGGTGCCTATCAACACGGCGGCAATGTCGGTCAATATCAATTCCAAGAATCAGGCCAAGGCACTTGAGTTCCTGGGCAGCTTCGTGAGCGCTGAAGGACAGAAGTTCCGCCTTTCCGGCGGCGGCAACGCGGTCCCGTCAATCCGGGGCCTTGACGAGATCGTCACTGAGGACAATCTGCCCGCGCACGGCAAACTGTTCAATGACATCGCGGCCAAAGGCTACGCCGTCCCCAGGGCGATCATCAGCAACCCGAAGGTGGCCACCGAGCTCCCAAAGATGGTGGACCAGATGTTCAAGGCTGGCAACGAGACACCAAAGTCGTTCAGCGGAAAACTCGTCAAGCTGATCAACGGGGATTCCTGATGGCTGTCCTCACAGCCAGTTCCCGGACCCGGCCACAGCAGGGGCCCGGGAACGCAGGCACCCGACGGCGCCGGCGCCGCAAGGACACCGTGGCGGGATACCTGTTCCTGACGCCCCAGCTGCTGGGGATGGTCGTGTTCATGGTCGGCCCGCTGCTCTTCGCCCTCGTGCTGGCCTTCTATCATTGGGACGGCTTCGGCACTGGCTCCTTTGTCGGCCTGTCCAACTTCGTCGATGTCCTCTCCGACCCTCGCATCCAGCGCTCCGCGGTGAACACCGTCTGGTACACGGTGCTGCAGGTGCCGGGACTGATGCTCACCGCCTTGTTCTTCGCCGTGCTGATGCAGCGCGCCCCCAAGCTGACCCCTGTGTACCGGTTGGCCTTCTTTGCCCCGGTCATCACCTCATCGGTCGCGGTTGCGGCGATCTGGCTGTGGCTGTTCAACCCCGACATCAGCCCGGTCAACAGCGCCCTGCGCGACATCGGGCTGCCCGCGCCCAACTGGCTGCAGGACCCCGCGTTCGTGATCCCCTCTTTCGCGATCGTCGGGATCTGGCAGGCCCTGGGCTACCAGCTGGTGATGTTCATGGCCGGCCTGCAGAGCATCGACCGCTCGTGCCTGGAGGCCGCCGAGATCGACGGCTGCTCGGAGTGGCAGAAGCTGCAGCGGATCACCATCCCGCTGCTGTCCCCTACCATCCTGTTCCTGTCGATTACCTCGGTCCTCGGCTCGTTCCAGGTGTTCGACTACATCTATGTCTTCTTCGGCACCACAGCTCCGGACGCAGCCCGCACCATCGTGTACGAAGTCGTCCAGATCGCCTTCCAGGAGTTCAACTTCGGACAGGCCTCGGCTCTCGCCTTCCTCCTGTTCCTGGCCTTGCTGGCGGTCACCGGTCTCCAGCTCACAGCCCAAAAGAGATGGGTCCACTACTCCGAATGAGCACCTCCCCAGCCACCACCACCCGCCCGCCCACGACCGCCAAAGGCGGTCCCCGCTCACGTCGGCCCGTCCATCCCAAACTGCTGCTGCACGCGGTCCTGATCATCGGCGCGCTAGCCATGGCGCTGCCGTTCGCCTGGATGCTGTTTTCCGCGTTCAAACCCCTGACGGAGATCTTCACGCCGCCGCCCAAGCTCCTCCCCGAGGAATGGAACCTGGACGGCTTCCGTACCGCACTGGGCGGGGCCGACTTCGTCCGCGGGTTCTGGAACAGCACCTACATCGCCGTGACCGTCACCGTGATCTCCCTGCTCACCTCCGCGATGGCCGCGTACGCGTTCGCACGGATCGATTTCTGGGGCCGCCGTTGGCTGTTCATGCTCTTCCTCGCGACCATGATGATCCCCGGCCAACTCACGATCATCCCGCAGTACATCATCATGGGCGGGCTGGGCTGGATCGACACGCACCTCGCGCTCATCGTGCCGCCCGCGCTCTTCAACGCCTTCGGGGTCTTCCTGCTGCGCCAGTACATCAAAGGCATCCCGGTAGAGCTGGAGGAAGCCGCCGAGATCGACGGCGCCGGCCGGATCCGCACGTTCTTGACCATTACCCTGCCGCTGCTGCGCACCCCGCTGACGGCGCTGGGGATTTTCACCTTCCTTGGCCAGTGGAACAACTTCTTCAACCCGTTGATCTTCCTGAACAGCACCGACAATTTCACGCTGCCATTGCTGGTCAACCAGTTCAAGGGCCAGTTCACGTCCGATTGGCCCGCTCTGATGGCCGCCACGACCCTGTTGGCGGCTCCGATGCTGATCCTGTTCGCGTTCGCGCAACGCCAGATCGTCGAAGGCGTCGCCCTGTCCGGCTCCAAATCCTGAGCCACAGCAGCAGCAAGACCGGGATACACGCATTGACGCGATTTCAGACTCGCACGGCTACGTAGTTTTTGTTCAGCACGTACTTAGATATGGCGGCATTGATCGCCAGGAAGAAGGCAGCGCATGAGTGCCGACATCACTTTGATCGATGGGTCCACATTCGCCATAAGCGGTGCAGGGGGAGACATCACCGACAGCTCCGCTGTACGGGGCATGTTCGTGCAGGACGTCCGGGTCCTCTCGCGCTGGCGGCTCACTATCGACGGGAAAGCGCCGGAACGCTTGTCAACCATTGCCGGCGAGCCCTTCGAGGCGACCTTCATCGCCAAGGCCGCCCCGAAGGCCGGCGCTGAGCCCACGCTTGTCCTCGAGCGGTACCGGACTGTAGGCACCGGCCTGCGGGAGGATTTGAAGGTGCGCAACTATAGCCCACAGCCAGCCGAATTCAGCCTCGAGATGGAGGCCGACGCCGACTTCAGTGGCCGGTTCGACCTCGGCAACGGGCACATGGGAGGCGACCGCCCGCCGATCGTGTCCGCGAACGGGGACGAGCTGCGGATTTCGAGGGTCGTCAACGGAACAGCTCATGAGGTGCAAATAGTCGCCGAAGGAGCGAACGCCGTCTCCGGGAAGCTGCTGTTCCAAGTGAGCATCCCGGCTGGCGGCACCTGGACGGCGTCCGTGCATGTTACCGCGTCCACTCCAGGATCCGGCATGGAACCGGGCGCGCTGGCCGACAGGCACGCGGCCTCCAAGCCCCCCGGCACAGGACTTGCAGCTTGGCGGAGCGCCTATCCGGGCTACGCGACCTCTTGGGCCCCGCTGCAGCGGGCGCTCTCGTGCTCCGAGCGGGACTTGGGCGCCTTACGGATTACCGTTCCGGGACGCCCGGAGATAGAAGCAGTCGCAGCCGGGGTGCCTTGGTTCATGACTCTGTTCGGCAGGGATTCGCTCCTGACGAGCTTGATGATGCTGCCGTTCAACCAGTCCCTTCCCCTTGGAACGCTCCGGGCTCTCGCAGGCTTCCAGGGCCGCAAATCCGACCCGGTCACCGAAGAGCAACCCGGACGGATCCTGCACGAGATGCGCTCCGCCGGATCAGGCTTTCCGCTTGGGGACGGCCGCATCTATTACGGAACTGTCGATGCGACCCCACTGTTTGTGATGCTGCTCGGCGAACTTGAACGCTGGGGCGCGGACAAGGACGAGATCGACGACCTCCTGCCCGGCGCCGACGCGGCTCTGGAATGGATAGAGCACTATGGCGACCTTGACGGCGACGGGCTGGTCGAATACGAAGTCCGTCTGGAGCCGGGCCGCTTAGCGCATCTGGCTTGGAAGGACGGCAGCGCCGATGCAATCCATTTCGCCGATGGCACGCCCGCAGAGGGTCCGCTCGCCCTGGCCGAGGTGCAGGGATACGTTTACGCCGCATATCTGGCACGGGCACAGCTAGCGCGCACGCGAGGAGACAACGACACCGCCACGCGATGCACCGAGAAGGCTAAGTCGTTGAAGGAACGGTTCAACGAGCGCTTCTGGCTGGCTGACCGCGGATATTACGCAGTGGCACTGGACGGCCGGAAGCAACCTGTAGACAGCCTGGCTTCGAATATGGGTCATTGCCTGTGGACTGGAATCATTGACACGGAAAACGCACAGGCCGTGGCCGACCACCTGCTCTCATCGGACATGTTCACCGGGTTCGGCGTTCGGACGATGGCGAAGTCGACGCGCTCCTACAATCCGGCCAGCTACCAGCACGGCGGAGTCTGGCCCCACGACAACGCCCTCATCGCCGCTGGCCTGATGCGGTACGGATTTGTCTCCCACGCCCAGCGCATCGCGGAGGGGCTCATCGAAGCTGCAGATTTCTTCTCCGGACGGCTGCCGGAACTCTTTTGCGGCTTCGACCGCTCCGAATTCGCTACTCCAGTGGAATTCCCGGCAGGCTGCTCACCGCAGGCATGGGCCGCAGCCGCTCCATTGTTGATCGTACGCACCCTGCTGCGCCTTGAACCCAACATGCGCGACCAAACGCTGACCATAAGCCCGGTGCTTCCAGATGCCTGCCCGGACCTGGAACTAACCAACATGCCCTTGGGCAAATCGCGCCTGACGGTCAGCGCCCGGCGAGGCACCCCCGTCGCCGTGAACGGGCTGCTGCCCCACATCGAGCTGATCGCAGAACCGGCAACCCACACAGAACCCTACGCAGTGGCCTCGTCTGCGGCCCGATAACCAGGAGACGGACAGAACCGCTACCGGCAGCCGTGCCGGGCACGTACATGCCAATCACGCTTGAACGACCCTGCACGGCAGCAGGTGTTCAAGGCCTCTGCCTGATCTCGCCAGCGATGACTCCGTCTACACCACCGACAGGCGCCCACCCTCTGCATCGGACGCACTGCATGTTGACAGGCCCGCCTGCCAGCGCGCCGTGCACGGCACTCATTAGCGGCCGAATAGACCGTCGCGCCCGAAGTCGCTGCACATTAGCCTCCCGCTTAGACCGCTTCTCTGAAAGGCAATCCTGTCGCCATGGACACAGCAAGAACTACCGCAGGACTCTTGGCCGACTACAAGGACCCCTCGATCCCCACCGCCGATAGGGTCGAGGACCTTCTGTCCCGGATGACGTTGGCCGAAAAAGTCGGCCAGATGCTCCAGCTGGACGCGCGCGGGGACATCGAGGACCTCGTTTGCGTCAAACTCGGCGGGTCCCTCCTGCATGCCTCGCCCGAGACCATGCTGAAGACAGCCGACCTCATCGCCAAAACACGCCTGCAGATCCCGTTGCTGATGGGCGACGACTGCATTCACGGACATTCTTTCTGGCCCGGCGCCACCATCTTCCCCACGCAGCTTGGCATGGCCTGCACGTGGAACCCGGATCTTATCGAACGCGGCGCCCGCGCAGCGGCGGTGGAGATTGCAGCCACTGGGCTGCACTGGACCTTCTCCCCGGTTCTGTGCATCAGCAGGGACCTGCGCTGGGGCCGCGTGAACGAGACGTTCGGCGAAGACCCGTACCTCATCGGGGAACTTGGCACCGCAATGATCCGCGGATACCAGGGTGAAGGCCTCGCGGACAACACCGCCGTGCTTGCCACAGCGAAGCATTTCGTCGGGTACTCCGAAACCCAGGGCGGGCGGGACGCCAGCGAGGCCGATCTCAGCCGGCGCAAGCTCAGGTCCTGGTTCCTGCCCCCGTTCGAGAAGGCCGTTCCGGCCGGTTGCCGGACGTTCATGCTCGGCTACCAGGCCATCGACGGGGTTCCCATCACAGCCAACCGCTGGCTGCTCAACGAAGTGCTCAAAGATGAGTGGGGCTTCACTGGAACCCTGGTCACCGACTGGGACAACGTTGGCCGCATGGTGTGGGAACAAAAGGTGTGCGCCACCGACATCGAGGCGGCCGGAGTGGCAGTCGAGGCCGGCAACGATCTGATCATGAACACTCCGCAGTTCTTGACTGCCGCTCAACAGGCGGTCCAGGACGGATGGCTCAGCGAAACACTCATCGATGACGCAGTGCGCCGCATCCTGACCCTGAAGTTCGACCTCGGCCTCTTCGAAGACCCCCGGCTCCCTGACCAGGACGTCCAGCAAGCAGTCATCGGATGCCAGGCGCACACGGCCATCAACCTGAATATGGCCCGTAAGGCCCTGGTCCTGCTCCGCAACGATGGCACCCTTCCGTTGGCCGGCGGACTCGACGCCGGTTCCGATGGCCGGGCCCAGCACCACGGCGCCAAGACTATTGTGGTCATCGGTCCGAACGCCGATGACCCGCATGCCCAGCTCGGCGACTGGGCCGGAGCGTCCGGGCAGGTCGACTGGATGCCGGACGGCCACCCCCGTGAACTCATCACCACCGTGCTGGACGGTTTCCGGGAAGTCGCCCCCGAAGACTGGACGATCACACATTCCCGAGGCGCAGACATCGGCGAACTACTCCCGGACCCGGCCGGAACCACTTACCCGGACGGCCAGCCGCGGCCGCCGCTGTTCCACAGTGCGTCCGTCAACATAGCGATGCAGCTCGACGCGATTGAGGCCGCCAACGAGGCTGACTTCATTGTTGCCGTGGTCGGTGACACCGTGGCCCTTGCCGGTGAAATGAAGTCAACAGCAACCCTGGATCTGCAGGGAGGCCAAAACGCGCTGCTTGAGGCACTGATCGCCACCGGAAAACCCGTTGTTGTGGTCCTGATCCAGTCCAAGCCATCAACCCTGCCCGACGCCGTCCTGAACGGGGCTGCCGCGATCATCGAAGCCTTCAACCCAGGAATGCAGGGCGGCCGGGCGATCGCCGAACTCGTCCTCGGGCTTATCGAACCCAGCGGTCGGCTGCCTGTCACGTTTGCCCGCCACGCCGGACAGCTGCCGGTCTACTACAACCAGTTGCGCGGGCAGCACGGCAACCGCTACGCCGACTTAACTCAGGATCCCCTCTTCGCCTTCGGTGAAGGCCTCAGCTACACCACCATCGAATACTCGGACCTGCGGCTCGAATCCGATCGAATCACGTCCGACGGCACGATCAAAGCCCAAGTCACGCTCACCAATACAGGGAATCGCACCGCAACTGAGACAGTTCAGGCCTACATCAGAGACAACGTCACCAGTGTCACCTGGGCAGAACAGGAACTCAAAGCATTCGCCCAGGCGACCATTGCACCAGGGGAATCCACCGACGTCGACATCTCGATCCCGGCCACCGAATGCTCACTGGTCAACGCCAGCGGCCGGCGGGTCGTAGAACCAGGAGCGTTCGACCTGCTCGTCGGCCACAGTTCACGCGACACTGACCTGCTTCGCGCCCCTTTCACCATCACCCGATGACGCCACACGCCATCATGCACGGGTGGCGGCGCCGCTTTGCCCCTTTGTTGGGACCCGACGATCACCAACCCGGCAATGAGCGCAATGTTGAAGCAGAGGACGATGAGCACCCGCCGTCGCTGACTCCACCTGGACGTCTTCGACGGTTGCTTGACGGCCAAGGGCTCAGTACTCACCCACAGATTGTTTCAGGGCTGCGTGGCACGAAAGACCCCGGCGGCGCGCCCGGGTTCCGACGGCGCGCCGGGTCTTTTTTGTGGACGGCCGGCCGCTGGTTGTCCACAGCTCGTTGCTGGTTTGCCGGGGTGGTTGTGGGTATCAGGCGCACAACGCATCCGGGCCAAGCCGGCGGGCCGGGTGGGTGTCGTTCCTTGCTTCTAAGATGGTTTCCCCACTGGGCGAGGGGGAAGGGGAAGCATGGAGGATGGACGGCGGCCGCGGGCCAGTGCCTGGCAGATCGCCGGCGTCTGGATCTCGGCTGCGGCGTTGCTGTTGACGGCGGCAAGGATGGGTCTGGATCTGTGGCAGATAACCGGTCATTGACCAGGGCTGGTTGGTGGTTAAGCAACCAGGGGCCGGCATGTGCCGGCCCCTGGGGTTTTCCCTCTGCAAAAGGAAATCTGCGGGCAAGTCTAGCGGGTCCCCGCCGGGAGGAGGCGCAGGACATGGTGTCCGCTCCAGCACATGATCGCTGCGAGCAGGAACCAGGGGCCATGGAAGAAGGCACCGAAGACCGCGAGCGAGGCGAACATTGCGTAGACGAATGCCGACGGGCTGAGCCTACGGGTGAAAGCAGCCTGGGCGGTGAAGGCCATGACGGTAATCATCGCCGCTGGTGCGAGCCTGCCGGCAGGGTCGGCGGCGATGGCCGCGAGACCGGCCCCGACGGCGATGGCTGTTGTGAGTAGGGCGAGGAGCTTGCTGAGTCGGATGATGTCCATGGGGGCATCCTTTCTTAAGGGCCGGACATTATTGAAGCGCGGCACCGGGGGTGCCGGTGCCTGGTGGTGGCGTTTAACGGCGGGCCCCCGCTGGTGACCAGCAGCGTTGGGTTCGCCCTGGTGCGGCGGCCCGCCCGACATTTCACGGTTCCGGGCCTGCGGGTGGTGAGTGGTCGGGGGGCGTGCCGGGCGGTGGAGGTTCCGCCCGGCACGGCGGTGTTATTCCGCTGCTTCCTCGCTGGTTTCGGTGGTGGTGTGCTTGTCGAGGATGATCTGTTCGACCTCGGCGGGGATGTATCCCCATGCCACGAGTTGGCCGAGGTAGTCGGCGTGCCGTTCGCTGGCCGAGCGCCACGAGTCCTTGGCGATCGTCTTCTCGTATCCGGCGCAGACGAGTGCGATCAGGGAGATCTCGGGCCGTGTCTTGCTCGCGGCGACGTGGTCCCGGAGCGGGTTCCACGCCCAGCGGTCGCTGTCTTCGAACTTGGCTCCGATCATTTCGGCGGCCACCTTGCCGTCGTAGCCGCTGGCTACTTCGGGGTGGTGGGTGATTGCGTGGACGGTGAAGTACTGCCATCCCTTAGGGGCGGTCTTGCGGGACAGCAGGGTCTTGATCCAGTCGCGGCGCACGCTAGTTGCCGATTCCATGGCCTTGTTGTTGGCGATCAGGGTCTTGCGCTCGGCCTTCTGCTCATCGGTCATCGGGCCTTTCTGGGCCTGGGTTCCGCCGTCGTAGCGTTCGTATTTCGGGGTGAAGCCTAGTTCTTTCCAGCCGGTGATGACGGGCTTCGCGTTGTGCTGGCCCCGGTAGTCGGTGCTGATCAGGTAGGCGTTGGCGTCCTCCTCGGTGGCCGGTTCTCCATCTGCCCGGTTTGCCGCTGAGACGTACAGGTTCTCTTCGTCGGCGTAGTTCCCGGCGTCTTCCACGATTCTCTTGCCTTGGGTTTCCAGTTCCGCGATCAGCGCAGCGAGGGCGGCGGCCCGCTCGCGCTCGTCGCGCAGCTGCTGGGCTACGTGGAGCAGCTGCTCGGGTTCGTCCATGATGACCGATTCCAATTCGGCGATTGCTTCCTCGTCTGACTCAATTATGTGGACAACCATCATCGGTCAAGGCCAGTGACAGTCTTCCTCCGATGCCCGGCTCGCCCGAGGCATTTGGGGAGCGTAGGGGTACCCAGTGGATTCGCCCTGTCGAGGACACACGGCTTGCGTCAGTTCCCAAACGTCCTCATTGAGTCCTGTAGAGTGGAGGCGTCAGTGGGAGCGATACCCACCCGACAGGACGCTGACCGGTTCAGGGCTCCAGTACAGGAACGCGATGTTCCCAGGGCTGCGAGTACAAGCACGGAGGCGTTGACCGGGAGCGCAATGCTCCCCTACCTCGGCCAGGTGCCGAGGCTGCATGACGTTTCGGCCTAGTGCCGACGCATGCCGGATGGGTCGGACCGAATCGACGTGCTGAACACACTCTGCCGGGGCGGAGAAGTTTTCACGAGCGACGGACCGACGGGAATTCGAATGAGTTCACCCACCCAAACGATATTCCAGCGCTTGATCCCCCTGTCATTGGCTTTGGGAACCCCGGCACACCAAAGCGGTTTCAGGAGATTCATTGCTGTCGACTTACCCATTTGCACTCTGGGCAATCATTGGCCTGGCCGCCGTTGCATGTTTGCGCTACCTTTTGTCATTCATCCTCTGCCTGGTCATCTGGAAGAAGACCCACCAAACAAAGGGATTCCAGCACGTCGCTGCGGTCTTCCGACCGCCTCAAAGCTTGCTTCGTCGGCGTGATGAACCGGAGTAGCCCGGTATCGCCGTTGGGGGCCTTTTCAGCCCACTCAAGTACCTGGACGGTGGAAACGTTTCTTGCCGGGCTGCGCTACTACGGCGTGATGCCGAGAGCCGGCGAAGGTTAAATGCAACACTGTCCTAATGAGTGACGTTCAGTATCAGGGTCTGGTGCCGGTCCGAGCAACGATTGTTCCAGCCCGCGCTGCTTACCTCGTGCGAGAAGGTAGCCGGAGAGGTTTCCGGCGTGCTGTGCAGGAAGCCAGTACAAGGTGGGGCGGCGTCACAGAGCCGATCCTTGCCATCTCCGACGATGGGCATGTGACGGACTGGGTAAGACACGTTGTATCGGTTTCAGCCGTCGAAGGACTCGTTAACGTGGATCTATCGGAGGCGGAAGCCAATGCGACTGCTTCCGAACTTGGCTTGCCTTGGGTTCCAATTGACCGCATTGACGACTCCGGACCGGTCCGATTGACCTGCCATCCCAGTTGGCTGGAGGCGCCGGCCTATCCGACATCGTGGGTGATTGGTGGGTCTTCCGGCGAATTGTGGCAGGCCGTTGCCGGCGGTGAGCTGTCGGATGAACATTTGGAACTAATGCACGATCAGGATCTGGCGCTGTCTAAGCCAGTGAACAGGGATGGCATTGGACGGGCACAGTTGCGTGGACACACATGGCTGGATCGCACCATGGTTTCATTGGATGAAATCTACGCGAGCCCGGCTCCCCTGAGCACTCCGACCGTCCTATGGATTACCACAAAGGATGACCTAAAGGACTGTTGGGACTTCTGGAATGTTCGCGCGCTCGGCCCGCGTACATTCGCCAAAATGCCAATCTTCCTTCTGCCTTACGAAGACCTCCCATTTTGGATCGACTTCGATAAGCAACTGCTGGCAACCCTGGATCGCCCGAACGAGTTCTCGACCGATGTGATCATCACCAGCGCAAGCACCCCCGAGTCCGAGCTTCACGAGCTGGCCAAACGTCTTCAACTCACACGGGCTGAAAACGCTGAAATCAAGTATTCCACAAGGTTTCCAGTGACTACTGAGCGCCGGAAGGCTCCCTTCACGTACACCGTTCACCAAGGGGTAACCCGATTTATTGGTTTCGACCGCCGTTACGGCGCCATAGCGGACGCTGACTCGCATTTTTTCAAGGGCCGCGCCACCTCCGTTAACTTTGATTCCCCCGTCTCCTTCAGAGTCGAAGGAGGAACCCTGGTGCGGCTCGAAAGCACGATGTTTGACGGTCTGCCACGCCGCGATCCGGTGGCCTCACTTATCGCGCCCGGAGCGACCTGGCGTGACAACTCCATCCAAATCGGCGACTACGGCCGCTCAAGGTTTCGGCTGGAATTGACCGTTCCCGGTCTGCCGGACGCCTTGCAGGCCCTCCTGACGGAAAAGGTCGGTTCTTATGCACTTTCCGACAAAGGAAACCTCGCGGCGGCGTTCCACCAGCGTGAGGAGGGGGTACAAGCTCTCTTGGAACCGAACATTTACGAAGCAATCCGCGGCCTTACAACTCCGCGCTCGAAAAGGCTCATCAACGAGCTGTCGCAGGTCATAGGTACCGGTGAGCTGACAGAGAAGATCATGGACTTGGCACGTAGCTGGGCGGTTCAAGGAAAAAGAATCTACCGGAATGTTTCCGGCATCCCTGGAGTGCCAGGTGCGGCTGCGGCTGTTGCACTGGAACGTCTCTGTGCGCTTGGTTGGGCCGAGCGTGGGCTTGAGATCAAATGTACGACGTGCCACACATCAAGTTTCTTGGAGCTGGGCTCGGTCCCCTCCAAGGAAGGTGCCAAGTGCCCTGCATGCGAAGGCAGGCAGCAATACACAATGGAAAGCGGAGGCCCAACGGTTTTCTATCGGCTGGACGGTCTCGTTGATCATGTCAGTGACCAGGGCGTATTCCCCCATCTGCTCACGGTCGCAGCGTTGACCGAGCAGCAAACTCAGTCCTGGTTTATGCCCGGTGTTGACTTGTTCTTCGATGCTGAGTCTAGAAACGAGGCTGACGTCGTTGGCCTTTACGGGGGCCGGTTGGCCGTCGGCGAAGTGAAAACAAGCGCCTCAGAATTCACCACGAGCCAGCTGACCAAAGACGTCGAAGTCGCCCGCAAACTAGATGCCGATTTCTATGTCATGGCAGCGCCAGACAACGTGAACGCCGAAACACGGGCAATCGCCGAACGCCTGTGCATTGAAGCTGAACTGGGCCTAATGGTCCTGGATCGAGAGGACCTTCGTCCGTCAGCCGCTACCTCAGGTAACTAGAACCCGTCCGCTGCTGCGGGGCTGTTCTCATCCAGATCCGGGTTGCTCATCAAGATCGCTGAGCAGTTGCCTAATGCGGCGCTGCGTTGACTGGTGACGTTCAACTTCCCGGGGCCAGCCACGGACTTCTGCGTCGATGATGAGTTCTTCCTCTCGCTCCAGCCGTGCCCTAAGTTTCGGGGCGTACTCGGTGGTGGTCAGGAACTTGGGGCAGGAGAGCATCAGCTCACATTCGCAGGGTCCTTCTGCCGGTAGCCGGAGGCAGTGACCGAGCTCGAGTTCGGTCTTGAGGAAGTTGGTCTGCAGCCAGTGGATGGCCTGGTCATCGAGTTGTCCGCTCATCAGGGCTTCGGCTGCGGGGCCCGCGATGCGGTTTCCCGAGGCGAGTGCTTCCTCATACTGCCTCCGGACTTCAGGGTCGGAGATCCTGCTGTAGATCATGGACATGGCAGCGCTCTTGTGGCCCAGAATCGTCATGATTGTTTGGATCCTCGCACCGCCTTCGGCGAGCTGGGTGCCAAGAGTATGACGGAGCCTGTGTGCACTGACGGTTCTGGTTCCATTGGAATCGACGAGACCGGCGGCTTTGCAGGCCTTCTCGAAGGCGTCATCGAAAAGGGTTGCCGACGACAGGAGTTTGCCTTTGCGGACGAAGACGTAGTTCTCGAACCGCCCGGTATTGGGATCGCGCCGGGACGCTGCTTTCATGGTCTTGGCCTGGTTGATAGCTTCCTGTAGGGCTGCGGCCGCATCAGGGTGCAGAGGGATGAGGCGTTCGGAATGGCCTTTTCCAACAGGGATCCGCAGCCTGGGGTGACCGCTGGCGTAGGTGTCGAGGCAGTCACAAGTCAGGCGGCGGATCTCATCTCTTCTGGCACCGGACCACCGCAACAGCAGCAGCGCGGTTCGTTGCAACGGGTCGGTGAGCGCGCCTATCGCGGTCATGAGGGCATCCAGCTCGTGCTGGGGCAGGTATCGGGGAATTGTCTCCTGCCTGCGGGGTGCGTCCCGGGCCGTCAGTAGCGGCCTGCCTGGAACGTCGTCCCAACCCCAGGTGCCGGTATCGCGGCAGAATGCCGCAATGGCGTTGATCTCGTGCTTGCGGGTAGCCATCCGCTGGGGATCCTGGCTCGACGACGTGGCGGCGCAGTCCGTGCGGTTCGTCGGTGAACCGCAGGCCGATCCCCCAGGGTTCCGGGTCGATGCGGCGCATCGGGACGTTTAGGAGTGCGGCGAGATAGGGCACGAGTGTGCCTTGAATGATGACCGAGGTCAGGACGACGATGAAGATTATGGAGTAGATGCGTGACGCGTCCGGCGGCCCGGCGCTGAGGATGAACATGCCCAGCAGGATCGGGACGGCTCCTTTGAGGCCGGCGAGCAGGATGAATGCGCGTTCGCCCCGGCGCAGCCGGATGGGTGTTATGAGCAATCCGACAAGAGCGGGGCGGATGATGAGGATGAGCAGGCCGGCAAGGGCCAGCCCGGTCCCCAGCTCGCCGGATCGGAAGACATCCCGGAGCGGGACACTGAGCCCGAGAACTGTGAACGCGACGATTTCGGCGAGGCTGGCGATGCCGGCGCTGAAGCGTTCGATGTCGCGTTTGTGGGGGGCGCGTTGGTCACCGATGATGATTCCTGCCAGAAACACTGCCAAGAACCCTGAACCGTGGAGCAAGGTTGTTGCGGCGTAGATGAAGGCGACAGCCGCCATCGTTCCCACCGAGTGCAGGGCTTCGTTCGGCAGGGCAACCTTGCGCATCAGCGCCAATAGGCCATGTCCGGCGAAGAAACCGATGAGCGCACCGACGGCCATTTGGAGCATGAAGTCCGCCGTGCCACCGGCCATGGCGTCAAGCCCGCCTCCGGTGGCGCCGAGCAGGCTGATCATCAGGGCGATGCCGACCGGGTCGTTCGCTCCCGACTCGCCCTCCAGGATGGTGCCGGTGCGGCCGGTGATTTCCCGGCCGCCCAGGACGGAGAACACGACGGCGGGATCTGTCGGGGACAGGGCCGCGCCGATGAGCAGGGCCGCGCCCCAGTCGAATCCAAAGAACACGTGTGCGGCCAGTGCCAGGGCGGCTGCCGTTGCCGCGGTTCCGGCGATCCCGATCCACGCGATGGCCCCGGCGGATTGACGGAACCGGTGCCAGCCGATGTGCATGCCGCCATCGAAGAGGATGAATACCAAGGCAACGGTGACGATCCGTTCATCCACCGTCACCGGGATTTGTTCGAGCCCAGGTACAACATCGGAGGCCAGGGACGCGGCCAGGAGAAACAATGCCGGCGCAGGTAGCCGGAGCCGGGCGCTGAGGCGATGGGTCAATACGGTGGCAAGAAGAGCGCCCGCGACCAAGAGCATGATGAGGGAAAACGGCTCGAGGTCGATCACGTGTTGAATGCTACGCCGGAGACGGGCAACGGCAACTGATGCCGGGTGTCAGAAACCAGGGCTTGACCTGTCAATAGTGGCTGCCACGCTCCGTCAAGCGAGGATCGGGACTTTCATTAGTCATATGGTGAGATCAGCCCAAGCCTTGCCGCGGCCCGGCGTCGAGGACTGCCCATCACGCTCGAGCTGCCCCGCTGGGCCCGCCAACACGGACGAACCCTCGCCTCCCCTCACCCAGCAGCTCATGCAGGCGCTGGAGGGATTCGACGGTCTTTCGGCCGGGTCGCTTATTCTGTCCTTCGCCGGCTACGTGATGCTCGGTTCATGCCTTGCGTTTTGCCGATGTCGGTGAAGGTTCCGGCTTGTTTGAGTTGCCGACCACGGGACGCGCCGCGGGGCCGGCAGACACCCTCGCAGGCCTGCCCGAGGCGCGGCCTGGCCTGCCGCGATGAGGGCGTCAGCCCTTCCCGTTCCCCTTGCCGGGTTTCGACGGGGCTGCTGTCGAGAGCTGGGGTTCCGTCGGTTGCGGTGCCTGGCCCGGGCCCGTCCCGCCGGCGGCCTGGTCGCTGCTGCGGTTCTGTGGCGGGTTGCCGCCGATGAGGTTCTGCGGCGGGGCGTCGAAGTCGCCGTGGTCGTAGAGACCGACGACCTGCTGCATGTATTGCGCCCACTGCGGTCCGGCGATGTAGGCCCCGTCCACCAGGGGGTAGTACTTGCCGTTGACCGTGATGTCGCGTCCGAGCCGTGCGGCGCTTCCGTTGAAGGGGTCTCCGAAGAAGGACGCCGTGGCCAGGCCTTTGGTGTAGCCGAGGACCCAGGTCTGGTTGTTGTACTGGTTGGTGCCGGTCTTGGCGGCGTCCGGGACGCCGAGTTTCTGCGGGATGAGCAGGCCGGAGCCCTTGGTGAGGACGTCCTGGAGGACATTGGTGGTGGCCTTCGCGACATCCGGTTTCAGGGCGTTCGGCTGGCACGAGGATGCCTGCCCGCCGATTTTCTTGCCCTGGGCGTTATCGACCTCGGCGATCGAGATGGGTGCGCAGTACGTGCCGTCCGCGGCGAAGGTTGCGAAGGCGTTGGCCATCGTCAGGGGGGCGACGTTCTGGCTGCCCAGGATATTGCCCAGGGTGGAGAGGTCGATTTTCTTGTTGTTCCCGTCGCCCAGGTGCAGGCCCACGGCGTCGGCGGCCCGCTGGACATCGCAGAAGTCGTTCAGGCCGGCGAGGGAGGCGAAGGTCGCGGTGTTGATTGAGTTGTAGATGCCCTGCCGGACGCTCATGGGCCGGTACCAGCCGGGTTCATCGTTCTGCAGGTCCGTGGAGGGTGGAAGGGTGCTGTCGAACCATCCATGGACGGGCCCGCATGTCGTCTTCCACGGGTAGTTGACGCCGTAGCGACGCCTTGACGCGTCGACAATCTGGTTCGTTGTTTTGCCTTCGCCGAGCCAGGCCGCGAGGGTCATGGGCTTCATGGTCGAGCCGGGCTGCATGCCGCCCACGCCGCCCAGGTCGTTGCCGTTGGCGTCCGTGCTGTCGACGTTGAAGTTGTAGGTCGTGACGAAGCCGGTGCCCTGGCCGGCGAGCGTGCGGGAGTTCTGCGCCATGGCGAGGACCTTGCCTGTGCCGGGCTGGACCGTCACGAGGGAGGCGCCCCATTTGTCCGGGATCGTCCCTGTCGTGGCGTCGACCTGGGCCTGGGCGGGTCCTTGGAGGCGCGGGTCCAGGGTGGTCTTGATGGTCAGGCCGCCGCGCATGATTTTCTGGATCCGGTCCTCCTGTGTCGCGCCGTAGGCGGGGTCGTTCTGGATCTGGTGGAGGACGTAGTCGCAGAAGTACTGGGCCTGGACGGCGTAGGCGCAGCCCTGCTTGGGCGGGTTGACCTTGAGCTGGATCGGGGTGTTGACGGCGTCCTGGTGTTGCTGGGCGTTGATGTAGCCGTGCTGGAGCATCGCGTCGAGCACCAGGTCCCGGCGCGTTTTGGATGCCTCGGGGTGCTGGGTCGGGTCGAACAGGGAGGGGCCGTTGACCAGGCCGGCGAGCAGGGCCGCCTGGGGCACGGTGAGGTCCTTGGCGTCGACGGAGAAGAAGTACTGGCTCGCGGCCTGGATGCCGTAGGCGTTGGCGTTGAAGCCGACGATGTTCAGGTAGCCGGCGAGGATCTGGTCCTTCGTGAACTGCTTCTCGAGGCCGATGGCGAGCTTCATCTCCCGGAGTTTGTCGTTGATGCTCTTCTGGCCGTTGAGCACGACCTGGGCGTCCTTGCCCTGGGCGATGAGGTTCTCGTTGAGCACGTTGGTCACGTACTGCTGGGTCAGCGTGGACGCGCCCTGCCGGGCCCCGCCGCTGTTCGTCACGAGGGCGCGGAGGATGCCTGTCGGGTCGATGCCCCCGTGCTGGTAGAAGCGGGAGTCCTCGATCGCGATGATCGCGTTCTTGATGTTGGGGGACATCTGCTCGAGGGGAACCTGGGTGCGGTTCTCGTTGAACAGCGTCGCGATCTGGGATCCGTCAGCCGCGAGGACCCTCGTCACCTGCCCGGCAGGGGCCACGGTCAGCTCGCTGGGCAGTCCGTTGAAGAACCGGGCCGAGCCGTTCGCCGTGATCCCGGCCACGGCCGCGGCGGGCACCATCAGGCCGGCAACGAGCATCCCGCAGACGGCGCTCACGCCGAGGAAGACCAGGACCCGGCCAAGCGTTGTTCCCGTGTCCAGGAGCCGGTTCCTGCCGGAGGCCGCGGCGGCGGCCGGGTTGGACCCCGCACCGCCCGGGGCCACGCCTCGTCCACGCGCCGGGGGCCGAATTGGTATCCGCTTTGACATATCTTCCTCAGGTTCTCTGGCGATGGATCGTCTTGGTTGTCGGGCGTAGTGCCCCGCGCTTCTCAAGCGCCCGGTGGTGGGCGTTGCCCGCATTTCAGGCACGTGGGCTGGGTGTGGTCGGGTCCGGGCCGGCGTGCCGGCACGACCTGTCAGTCGCTGGCGGTCAGCGGTTCAGAGGAGTGCGGGGCGGAGTCTCCGGGCACGGCCGTCGAGCGTCTGCGCCGGAACAGCAGGACGAACGCGACGGCGCCCGCGAGGAAGATCAGGGCGGCAACCCAGGTGTTCACCCGGAGTCCGAGGATCAGGTTGGCATAGTCGGAGCGCATCAGTTCAAAAGCGAAGCGCCCCGCCGTGTACCCGGCAACGTACAGGGAGAACACGCTTCCAGCCCCGAGCGTGAAGCGCCGGTCCACATACAAAAGAAGCAGCCCGACGACGACGCACCACAGCGATTCGTAGAGGAACGTGGGCTGGAAATAGCCAAGGACCACCGGCGCGCCCGAGGGATCGGTCACCGCTGACCCGGTGGCAGGGTCCATCTGATGGATCTGGAGTTTCCACGGAAGGGTCGTCGGATCCCCGTAGAGCTCGTTGTTGAACCAGTTACCCCACCGGCCCAGGGACTGGGCAAAAACCACCCCCGGCGCCACGGCGTCCAGGAAAGCAATCAAAGAGACCTTTGCCCTGCGGCAGCCGATCCATGCACCCACTATCCCGAGGGCCACGGCGCCCCAGATCCCCAGACCGCCGTCCCAGATGGCAAAGGCATTCCACGGATTCCTCCCCGGCAGGAAGTACAGCTCCGGGTCGGTGACGACGTGGTAGAGCCGGCCACCGATGATCCCTGCAGGCACCGCCCAGAGGCAAATGTCCAGCACCTGCCCGGGCGCACCGCCCCGCGCGGTCCAACGCCGGGAAGTCAGCCAGACGGCCAGCGCGATCCCGGCCATGATGCACAGGGCGTAGAAGTGGATGGTCACCGGACCCAGGTGAAAGGCACTCACGGTCGGCGACGGAAGGAAAGAATCACTGGCAGTCATGGAGATTCGGGATCCTGTTCTGGAAGTTAGGGCAAAAACAGTCTTGCTCGGCAACCTTGAAGTCAGCCGGGTTCCGGAGGGCCCTCCGGGGCCGGAACAGCCTTGGGGCGGTCGTCCTCACCCTGGCACTGCCCGCCGGTCCCTGGTGGTGGTGCCTGGCTGGCATCTGGACCGGCCTCGCCGTACGGCGGGCCCTCAACCAACACCAAGGCCGCGCGCGGGAACATCCCCAGGAACGCGATTCTCCGCGGCACGGCACCGTAGGCCGACTCGGCGATAAGACGACTATTGTCCGGTCAGGGCCGGACCTGGTGTGCCGGGACCGGAGAGGATGCGCAGGACGGAGGTCTGGTCGATCCAGCCCCGGAGGATGCCGTTCTCATCGGTGACCGGGGTGCCAGCTCCGGCGGATGAGTCCAGGAGGGTGTCGAGGACGGATTCGAGGCTCGTGGTGGGAAGGACCGTGGCCGGCATCTCGGCAATGTCTGCCAGAAGGATCCGGTCCTGGTCCTCGTCGTTGCTCAGGACTTCGGACAGGGAGTGCACGGTCACCACTCCCCTCAACAGCCCCTGCCGGTCCGTTACCGGCAATGCAAGGTGTCCCCCGGCGAGCAGCCTGCGGGCTCCTTCGGCGACGGCCATGTCCGCGGGCAGGGCTTGCAGCCGGGTGTCCATGACGGCTCCGACGTTTATGCTCCGCAGGAGTTCGGTGCCGGGGTGGCGTTCGAGGTCAATGCCGCGCCGGCGCAGTTTGAGGGTGTAGATGGTGTCCTTGGACAGGACTTTGGACACGCCGGAGGCCACGACGATGGCCAGCATCAGGGGCAGGATGATGGAGTATTCGCCGGTCAGTTCGAACATGATGATCACCGCGGTGATCGGTGCCCGGGCCGCGCCGGCGAAAACGGCTCCCAGCCCGACCAGCGCGAAGGCTCCCACCTGGCCGTGCAGGGCCGGATCAAGGAAACCGGCGACCTCCCCGAACGCGGCTCCGAGCATCGCGCCGATGAACAACGACGGCGCGAACACACCGCCGGATCCGCCGATGCCGATGGTCAGGCTGGTGGCGACTACTTTGCCCACGAGCAGCAGCAGGAGAAAACCGACGGCATAGCTGCCGGCAACCCCGGCCTGCAGCACCGGGTAGCCCACCCCGTACATCTGCGGCAGGACCAGCAGCAGGGACCCCAGCAGCAAACCGCCCACGACCGGGCGCAGCCACTCCGGGCCGCGCCAGGCCCAGTCGCACACGTCCTCGATCTTGTACAGGATCCGGGTGAAGCCGATGCCCGTGACGGCCGCGAGCAAGCCCAGCAGGATGAAGAGCGGATACTCGATGCCCGAGGAGACGTTGAAGGCCGGCAGTTGGAGGAAGGCCTGGTCGCCCAGGAAGGCCCTGCCGATGATCGACGCGGTGACCGAGGCCAGCACCACGGCGCCGAACGCGCCGGCGGCAAAGTCGGCCAGCAGCAGCTCCAGGGCGAAGAACACCCCAGCGATGGGGGCGTTGAACGTCGCGGCGATCCCGCCGGCGGCTCCGCAGGCCACCAGGGTCCGGACCCTGGATTCGGGCAGCCTGAGCGTCTGGGCCAGCCAGGACCCCAGGGCCGAACCGATCTGCACGATCGGCCCTTCCCGGCCCACGGAACCTCCGGAACCGATGCAGATCGCCGAAGCCAGCGCCTTGACGACGGCGACCCTGCCCTTGATGCGGCCGCCGTGCTGGCTGACCGCATACATGACCTCCGGGACGCCGTGGCCCCGCGCCTCCGGGGCGAAGCGCTTCACCAGCGGCCCGTACAACAAGCCCCCGGCCGCCGGGGCCAGGATCACGAAGGCGCCTCCCAGCCACGGCAGCCACGGATGGGCGCTGCCCCCCGGAGCGGCCGAGTAATCGGCGGTACCGCTGAAGAACAAGGTCGCCGCGGTGATCAGCCAGCGGAACCCGACCGCCGCGAACCCGGCCCCGGCACCCACCACGACAGCCATGGCCACCAGCTGATAGGAGGAGCCCGTGAACGTCCTCCAGAGAAATCCGGTCCGGCCGGGGCCGAACCAGGGACGGAAGCGGGCTGGCTGCGCGGTCAAGGGAGATCTCCAGTGCATGATGTGGTGCAATATATGTACTATGACAAGTATGAAGACTACCACCACCGCCCTCCCGCCATCGGGGGATCCGGGATCCGGGTCCCCGGACGATGCCGCCCTCACGGGCACCCTGTCAGCCTCACGGGCCCTGCTGGGGGTCATCGCCCGGTCACTGGCACCTGTGATGGACACGGTGACGCTGCCCCAGTTCCGGGTCCTGGTGGTGCTGTCCAACTTCGGACCGCTGCGGATGGGCGACCTGGCCCAGCATGTAGGGGCGAACCAGTCCAGCTTCAGCCGGTTCGCCGACAGGATGGTCGCCGGCGGGCTCATCGCGCGCTCTGTCAGCCCCGACAACCGCCGCGAGGTCATCATCTCCCTGACGGCAGAGGGTGCACGCGTGTATGCCGAGGTCACCGGGGCCCGCAAAAAGGAAATCGCACTGGTCCTGGAGAAGCTCTCCGGGGCGGAGCTGGACGCGGTCCGGGCAGGCTTTGAGGTCTTCGCCCGCGCCGCCGGGGAGCCCTCCGCGGACGAGACCCTGATCCTGGGGATCTAGGATGGCGCCGCCGACCGCCATGCCGGGACCGGGCACCGGGGATCCGGGCGCGATGATGAGCGGGCCGATGTGGATGCCGGACCTGCCACCCACCCTGGACCGCGTGCTGGCCTGGCACCCCCAGCCCGTCCCCGTTCTGCCGCTGCTCGTCCTGCTCCTGCTGGCGCTCTATGGCTGCGGTGTCCTCGTTCTCCGCAGCAGGGGTGTGCGCTGGCCGGCCGTGCGGAGCATCTGGTGGTTTCTGGGCCTGGCAACCGTGCTGTCCGTCACGGCCACCGGAATCGAGGGCTACGGGATGGAGCTCTTCAGCATCCACATGATCCAGCACATGGTCCTGAACATGCTCGCTCCGGTGTTCCTGGTCATGGGGGCCCCGGTGACCCTGCTGCTCAGGGCCTTGCCGGCAGGAGCGGGTGGACGCGGAAGCCTCAGGCGGGGGGTTCTGCGGGTCCTGCACAGCCGGGCTGCCGCCGTCCTGATGCATCCGGCCGTGACGTTCGCCCTGTTCATCACCAGCCTGTACGGGCTGTATTTCACTCCCGTCTTCGACTACCTGATGGGCACCTGGTGGGGGCACAACCTGATGCTCGTGCACTTCCTTCTCGTCGGGTTCATCTACTTCTGGGGGATCATCGGCGTCGACCCTTCCCCGCGGAAATCCCGGGGCGGGCTGCGCGCCAAGGCCGGCCCGGTACTGCCGGTGCTCGAACTGGCCGCTACCGCCCCGTTCCACGCCTTTTTCGGGGTCGTGGTCATGATGTCCACTGCGTTGCTGGTCAGGTTCTACACCACGCCGGTGCCCGGCTGGCACGTGTCCCCTCTGGCTGACCAGGCCGCCGGCGGGGGCATCGCCTGGGGATTCACGGAGCTTCCGACCCTCCTGGTCCTCGGGGTGCTTGTCGTGAAATGGCAGAAATCGGACCAGCGCACCACCGGGGCCGCTGACAGGCGCGCGTCCCGTGAGGGCGACACCGAGCTTGCCGACTACAACGCCTACCTGAGCTCACTGGAGAACAGGACCCTGCGCCGATGACCCCGCCCGACAGCGGTCCCGGGGCCGTCTTCTACGCCTTCACGCTCGGGCTCGTCGCGGCCGTGAACCCCTGCGGATTCCCGATGCTCCCGGCCTACCTCGCGCTGTTTTGCGGCCGCCGTCCCGGTCACCGTGGATCCGGGACGGCCCGTGCCCTGCTCGCCGGGGCCAGTGTCAGCGCAGGGTTCGTGACCGTGTTCGGCGTCCTCGGGCTCCTCTTCGAAACCGGGGCCCGGCTCGCGACAGGCTGGCTGCCCCCGATCATGGCCACGGCGGGCCTGCTGATGGCCGTGGCCGAGGTGTCCACCCTGTTCGGCCGCCCACCAGCCCTCCGCCTTCCCGGGCCAAGGATCCGTACCGGAAGATCGGTCCTGGCCATGGCCGTGTACGGGGTAGCCTACGCGACCGGGTCACTGAGCTGCTCCCTGCCGCTATTCCTGGCCGCGGTCGCCGGGTCCTTCACCGGCCAAGGCTTCCTCGGCGGGCTCAGGAGCTACCTCGCCTACGCCCTGGGCATGGCTCTTTTCGTCACAGCCGCCGCCGTGGTCAAAACCGCCTTTGGTGCCGCCGCGCTGCGTCAGGCCGGGGGAGCTCGACGCTGGCTTAGACCAGTCTCGGGAGCCACTTTGACCGTCTCGGGCTCCTACCTGGCCTATTACTGGCTGGCCGAGCTGCTGGATCCAGCGGGGACCAGGGCCCCTGGCAGCTTCCCTTCAGCAGGCCCCGGGCTGGCTTGCCTCCCGGATCGCTGCCGCACCGGCCCTGTCCTCGCTGGTACTCGGCGTCCTCGTGCTTGCCCCGATCGTCCTCATCATCCGCAGCATCCTCACCGAGCCCCTGCCTCCCCCCGCATCAACCACCCCGTCCGACCCCGGGAAAGGGAACACCGGCACATGAGAAACGCCCCGCCGCCCACCGGCGCCGCCCCGTTGCGGAACCGTCTGATCGCCGCCGGCATCTGGGCAGTTGCCGGGCTGACCATCGCCGTGTCCCTTGCCGGGATCCTCCTGATGGCCCCGCCCCGGCCAGGAACGACGGCGGGCACCGCAGCCTCCGTTACGGCCGAACCCGGCATCAACGTCGCCACGGCCCAACTCCTGCAACTCGACGTCCTTCACGCCCCGTTGGACACCGCGCCGGACTTCACCCTCACCGGGCAAAACGGCACCCAGGTCAGCCTCTCCCAATACCGGGGCAAGTCCGTCGTGCTCTCCTTCAACGACGACCAATGCCAGGACCTGTGCACTCTCCTGGCCCAGGACGTCACCGAGGCCGACCACGACCTGGGCGCGGCCGCCGCGGACGTCGTCTTCCTCTCCGTGAACGCCAACACCGCGCATCCGGCCGTCGCGGACGTCAAAGCCTGGACCCAGGACCACGGACTCGCCTCCGAGCCCAACTGGGTCTTCGGCACCGGAACCCCCGCCCAACTCAAAGCCGTGGCCGACAAATACCACGAGCCCCTCGGCATCAACCCGGAAACCCACGACGTCATCCACGGATCCGAACTGTTCTTCATCAACCCCGCCGGGAAAGAAGCCGCCATCGGGCAGTTCGGCACCGAATCCGCGAACACGGCACTCTTCGCCCACGGCATGGCCCAAACGGCCGCCGACCTCGTGCCCGGCCGGGCCGGCACCCCGGTCGGCGGACCCACGCCCTCCGGCGGCACCGCGGCGAAACCCGCCGCACTGGGCCAGCCCGCCCCCGGATTCACCCTGCCAACGCTGGACAAAACCGGAACCCCGACATCCCTGAACGGGACAAAAGGCAAATACACGGTCCTCAACTTCTGGGCCAGCACCTGCACCGCCTGTACCCAGGAACTACCCGCCCTCCAACAAGCCCACCAGGACCTCGGATCCTCCACGGCATTCCTGGGCATCGACGTCGCCGACCCGGCCGGCCCGGCAACAGACCTCGCCGCCCGCAGCCACATCAGCTACCCGCTGCTGGCCGACACCAGCGGCGCCACGGCAGGGGCCTACCAAATACCAGGCCTGCCGTTCACCGCCATCATCGGCCCGGACGGCACGCTGCTCCTACGCCACCCAGGAACGTTCACCACCGAACAACTCGAATACATCCTCCACACCCTCGAAGACAATCCGCAATAACGAGGCACTAAAACAAAGCTACGGGACCGCCCGGCCCGGCCGAGCGCCCGGCCGGGGCTTCACTTTGCGATCCTGCCCACGATCTGGCGGGCCACGATCCGGTCGATTCCAGGCACATGGGTTGCCCGTACGATCCACCGGCGCAGGAGGCGCTGGAACCCGTTTGCCGGCAGGAACGACGACGCTGCCCGCCGCCCGGCTGCCTGGGCCTCCTCAACCACGGGTCTCCAGCGCCGCTCGAAGCCGGCCAGGGCGGGACCGATCCCCTCAGCCGTGGCCACCGGTCCGAGGACGTCCCCCAAGAGCGCGGCACCGGCGATGGCGAGCGAGCCTCCTTGACCGGCGAGGAGGGACACGGCCCCGCAGGCGTCCCCGACAAGAACGGTCCGTTTTCCCTGCCAGCCCGGCATGACAACCTGCGCGACAACATCGTCGTACGGGTGCTCAGGGCAGAGCTCCAGGAGCCTGTCCACTGCCCCGCCGAGTCCTGCGAACTCGCGGCGCAGCCGCTCCCGCGGGCTCCCGGACCCCAGATCCTCCGTCGGGTCTGTGCTTTCCCGGTAGACCATGAAAGCCGCGACCTCATCCGAGCGGAGGCTGTAAAGCCCGGCCACCCGGTCGATGGTATCGGTCAGGACGAACCGGTTCCGGAACCGGGCGTTCAAGAGCGGTTCGGTCACGATGAAGGCCGCTGCACGCATGCCCAAGGGACGCAAGTACTGCTCTTCGGGACCGAACATTTGGTCGCGCACCGTGGAATGGATCCCATCGGCACCGATAAGAACATCCGCGCTGATCGGCTCCGGGGAGCCATCGACGGCGACCCGCACGCCGTCGTCACCGCCCCATACCCGCGAAACCGGCGCACCATAGCGGACCCGCACCCTACCGGGGGCCACGTCCTGAAGCGCGGCGAGGGCGGCCCGCTCCATGTCCGGGCGCAGGAGGCTCAGGACATTTCCTCCGGCAAGGCGGGCGAACTGGTCGTAGTCGAGGCTGGAAGTGGGCCGTCCCGTCGCGTCGACGTACTCCGCCGCCTCGACGTGATACGCAACCGCGGCGAGCCGGGGGTAGAGCCCGATCCGCTCCGAGGCCTCCACTCCCGGACCAAAAAAGTCCATCATGTAACCATCTGGCCGCGGCACGGCTGATTTTTCGAGGAGCTCGACATCCCAGCCGGCCAAACCGAACTGGCGGGCCGCGACCAGGCCCGCGATCCCTGCCCCGACAACAACTGCCTTCATCTTCGGTCCCGAAGCATCCGTCGATCCGGGCAGGAGGCGCCCGGGCAGGGTCCCGATGGCCCGTGCCGGCTCATTCTTGGCTCTTCTTCCCGTGCCTGTCCAGAGCAAGGATTCATTCCCACGGTTGGGATTCCGGTTGAGAACGCGAAGTCGAGGCGGCTAAGAATCTCCGATTCCGCGCGCTGCTCAATTTCCGCGTGCTGCCCACTTGCGGCAGAGCCAGGAACAACGGTGCTGTGCCGCGCCGGAGAGGGCCTTCTGAGCGGCTTGGGTTTTTAGGCATCGCTCCCGCCGATTCCCTGCCGGAGCTGAGTGGTAAGCCCGGTTCGGCAGGGCCGGTGCTTACTTGTGCTGTGTTCCGGCACCGGTGGCGGGTTTGCGGAGCGGGTCCACGGTGCCGTCTGTTCCGTAGTCGCCCTCTGAATACCGGCCGATCTCGGACTCGGCGGTGCGGCCGGGGGTCGATCCAGTGTCGCCGAAGTCTGCCTTTACATAGCGTCCCGACTCCCTGGCCCTTTCTCCAAGAGGTTCGGGCAGTCCGTCTTCGCTGCCGGCCGCACCGTAATCCCCTTCGATGTATTGGCCTTCCTCGTCGTCCGCATGGCGGCCGCTCTGTATCCCGGCTGAGCCATAGTCGCCTTCGACATATCGGCCCCGCAGGTCTGGTTCTTCTGGCTTCTTCGCCGTGCCCGTCTCATCGACAGTGTCTTCGAAGCTGCTGTTGTCGGTCATGTTCGCGCCTTTCCCGAAACGAACTCCGCGTCTTTCTACAGCGCGCTTTAAGTCTAGCGAGGACCGTTGTTCCGCGACAGGGAACGGTGGGCCGGCACGGGAAGGCCTCGGCTCATGGATGCCAGGGGAAATCGTTGGTTACCTCAGGCAATCGACTGGTTACCGCAGGTCGTTCGACATACCATGAAGTTGCTGGGGTTGTCAATTTCCAAAGGTGAATCGGATGACTCAAGGAGGCACTCGGAATGAGTGATGTCAGTCCACTAAGGAATGCAGTCCGCAAGGGAAGCGGCCTCAAGCAACTGGGTGGTACTTGGGGTGAACTCCTCGCCGAGTTCCTCGGCACGTTTGTCCTGATCGCTTTCGGCGACGGCGTCGTGGCCATGGCAGTTGCCGCCTTGCCCGGCTCGGGACGGGCCGCGACGTCCACCACGATCTTCATGGCCGCCGGCGACTGGTTGTTGATCACGTGGGGATGGGCCATCGCCGTAACGATGGCAATCTACGTCGGCGGCGGGGTCAGCGGGGCCCACATCAATCCGGCCGTGACGCTGGCTTTCGCGGTCCGGCGGAAGTTTCCGTGGAAGAAGGTTGGCCCATACATCCTTGCCCAGATTGTCGGAGCCTTCGCCGGCGCCGCGCTGGTGTACCTGCTTTATCACGATGCCATCGACGCCTATAACAAGGCTGTCGGCACCGGGCGCGGGGATCCTAAGGGCCTGGCCACCTACTCCATTTTCGCCACGTTCCCGGCACCGTACTTCAACGGGAATCCCGTGGGGCCGCTGGTCGACCAGGTTGTCGGCACCGCTTTCCTCGTCCTGTTCGTCGTGGCCATCATCGACATGCGCAACACGGCCGTGCAGTCGAACCTGGGCCCGTTCATGATCGGGCTGGCCGTGGCGGCGATCGGCATGTCCGTCGGCGCGAACGCCGGATACGCCATCAACCCCGCCCGTGACTTCGGACCACGGCTGTTTGCGTGGCTCGCCGGATGGGGACAGACGGCACTGCCGGGCACCGTTGACGGAGCGTTCAGCTGGTATTTCTGGATCCCGATCGTCGGCCCCCTCGTCGGCGGAGTGATCGGTGTGCTGATCTACGACTGGTTCATCGGGGACGTGCTCCACGCGCGCACCCTGCTGGCGGAACCCACGCTTCCCGGACGGGCGGGCGCAGACATCGCCCCGGCGTCCGAACCGAAACGGGCAGCCTAAAAACAAGGCCAAGCAAGCGGCCGCGCCAGCACCGGCCGCGTGGGACCCGGGAGCTGCGAATCGCAGCGATACGTGGCAGTCCCGACGGCCGTCTGCTGCTGTGCCCTACCTTGCGAAGAGGAGGTTCGGGCACCCCATTCGGTGATTTTGGCGGTTCCACACCTCTGTGAGGGAGACCTGTGGCTGGCTCCGGGCGACACCATTCATCAATTTACGCCTGCGGACGGAGACCGGCCAGGGCACGTCGACCTTGCATTGAGGTGACTTTGAGCTGTCCACGGCAGGGTTCAATTCGGGATATCCACTTATCCACAGCGGGAATTTTGGGAGCCATTGAGTCGCTCCCCCGGCCAGCGGTAGCTGTGGGCAACCCTTGAGGAATTGTCCTCGGTTGTGGACAGCAGAAACAGAACAGCCACGGACTAGCACCTTACGTTTGACAACTATAGGAGCGTCGGGTGTGCAGGGAAAATCACCGTAAGGAAATAGCTTTTGCGGTGCCCACGATGCTCTTAGGGTCGCCGTAGTACTCGCTGAGAATCGGGCGGATATGGCTGACCGCAGCGGTCTGGTCGGTTCGTCGCGTCGGGTGTCCGGCGGGGGCGTGGCGATTTAGGGGTGGGTCTGGTCAACGGCTTGAGGGTGGGCCCGGCGTTTCTGGTGCTCTGAGCGCCCGGTAGATGCTGGCCATGCTGGGGTTGCGGCCTTTGTGTTTGCCGTTGCGGATGATCAGGTCGCTGCGGATGTCGTGGAGGGAGTCGCCGTTCGCGCGGCGGCGCAGCAGGGTGTGCAGCATGTCCTCGGTGATGACCGGGGGCCGGCCTCCGTTGTTTCCCTTGCGGGCGGCCGGGTTGAGGCCTTCGAGGGTGGCTTCGCGGATGTTCTCGCGTTCGGTTTCGGCCATCGCGGCGAAGAACGCGAACAGCACCCGGCCGGTGCCGGCCGGGTCGTAGATCCCGGTGAGTGGCCCGGCGAGGATCTCCAGGGCGATGCCGTGTGCGGCGAGGTGATCGGCCAGCGCGGTCAGCTCGGCGGAATCCCGTCCCAGTCGTTTCATCTCGTAGACGGTGAAGATGACCCGGCAGTGCGGGGCGTGGGCTTTGATCTGCCGGGCTGCCTGCAGCGCGGCTTCGAACTTCGGACGCACCCGCAGGTGGCTGGAGACCTGCTCGGCGAAGATCTTTTCGCGCGGAATGCCGTGCGCGGCCAGTGCATCGAGCTGGGACTGGAGTTCCCGGGTCGCGTGGGAGCAACGGGCGTAACCGACGCGGATGTCCGCGCCAGGGGTGTCGGCGGGGATGGGTGCCGGAGGCGGGGCGTCCGGCCGCCAGGGCTGGCCCGGTCCACGGCCGGCCGGGGTCGGCATACGCAGTTCCTTCGCCAGGCGGGGGACTTTTGTGAACCGGCCGGTGTG